>JANXBF010000027.1 GCA_025057615.1 Candidatus Calescibacterium sp.
CTACTATCAGTTGTAGAAGGTCAAATCAGCCAAGGGGACAATCTATACTTTGTTAGTACAACTGAGAAAGCAGAAATCCAAATTGGAAATACTAAAGAATACAAAGAGCAACAAATAAAAACAGATTTACCATATGAAAAAATAAATGATGGTCTAAAATACTACAGCCAAGTTTTATCAAACAATACGAAAATAATAAAATTTGGGCCCAACTCTAACAGACCAACAAAAGTTGTCTTAGATCCAACACAGCTATTTATGCTCTACAGCCAATATGAAAACTACAGACTAATTTCAGAAATTTCTGGTGTTTCTGGTGTAACTTCAGCAGCTTCAACATTCTTCCTATTCAACTTACTGAGTAATTTATGGAACACGTATCAGAATGTAAAAGGTCCACAAATGCCAAACAACGGTGTACCAGATTCATTCATACAAATAGTTTATCTCGATGAAAAACTGGCAAAAGCAAGAACAATATTACATGCACACAAAGAAGCTATCTATGACAAATCTTACTTAGAAAACTACTACAACAACCTGGTTTCATCAACAAATATAGACGACTTTTTTATATTTGAAATAACAATTTTTAACAGCTATAATCAACCTTTAGCAGTTTCTCCAATAGCATACAAAGTATATCTAATAGGAGATGATGAAAGAAGATATAAAGCGATAAAATACGATGCTTCACTTGATACAACAGTTCCTCCGGGAGGAACAATAAGTGGTTTCATATATTTTGCTAAATATGATATACAGTCTAATAAAAATGTAACAAATTCAAAAGTTAAGCTTTCAATAGAGGAAATAGGTCCAATTAAGCAGGAAACTATAGAATTTAAGTAAAAATTTTTACTCATGGGTATAATAAAAGATGATGTTTTAAACAAATATAATAATTTCATTTCTGAATTAAAAAAAGAAATAGAAGAGTTAGAGCATAAACCAAACCAAGAACTGAAAGAAAAAATAAACAATGTAAAAAAGAAAGTTGAATTGATCAAATCCGAGTTTCTCAAAGGAATTGTTTCACAGCTGCTCAGAGAATTATCAAAAACTGAACCATCAAATAAAAAAGAATTTGGACAAGAAATAAATAAATTCAAAGAAATTATAGAAAATGACATAAGAAAAATAACACAAAAAATAGAGAAAAAGGAAAGAGAATTAAAATATAGGTTTAATTTTGATCTTTCAATAAAATTTTTGCCTGATACCCCTGGAAAACTCCACATTCTAACAATAGTCCAAAAAAATTTAATGAATGTCTTTGCAGAACTGGGATTTGAAATAATTGATGGAATAGAAATAGAAGATGAATATCACAACTTTGAGGCTTTAAACATACCAGCAGATCATCCTGCAAGGGACATGTGGGACACGTTCTACTTTAGCGGAGGAATCTTAAGAACCCATACATCTAATATGCAAATAAGAATATTAAAAACACGAAAGCCACCTATAAAAGCTATATCTCTGGGGAAATGCTATAGAAGAGATAATATGGATGCAACCCATTCTTTCCAATTTCACCAACTGGAAGGGTTTTCAATAGATGAAAAGATAAACTTTTTAGATTTAGTGAGAACTCTCTACAAATTCGTTCATAAGTATTTTGGGCCGAATACTAAAGTCAATTTTGTTCCCAGTTATTTTCCATTTACTGAACCTAGTGCAGAAATGTCAATAAGTTGCTTTTATTGCTCAGGGCAAAAAAATGATTGCAGCGTATGCAAAGGTAGCGGCTGGATAGAAATATTGGGTTGTGGAATGATTAACCCAATAGTCTTAAAAAATGTGGATATAGATCCAGAAAAATTCAGTGGTTTTGCTTTTGGAATGGGAATAGAACGAATAGCAATGTTAAAATACAAAATCCCAGATATCAGAATGTTCTACCAAAACTATGTAGAGTTCAATCAATTATGGAGGTAAACAAAATAGAAAATCCATTCAATCCCAAATTCGAAATAGCAAAATCAAAAATATTATTTTCGTCAGATAACATCGAAGAAAAACAAAAGGCAATACAAACATTCCTGAATATTTTTAAAAATCCAGAAATAGAACTGAGATACAGAATGGAATCACTCGGATTCCTGATAGGAACACAATTTGACGAAAATTCAGCATACAATGAACTAATAAACATACTCCTAAATGAACCAATAGAAGAGCTAAAACTATTAACAGTAATAAGAAAAATAAAAGAGTTAAGGAAAGAAGAAGAATTTAAAAAGTGGATATTACAAAACTTACTAAACAATAATTCTTTAAAATCCAACCAGAGATATTTGATAATAAAATCCTCAATGGAAATATTAGATATGGAAAACGAGATTTTAAGTTCCATTAATCATGAAGATTTCTTCAACGTCATATTTATCCTAAAAGATAACCCAAATTACAAGGAAAAGGTGTTCCAAATTTTGATAGAAAAAGTCTTCAGTTCTGACCCTATGGAAAAACTTATTTACCTAAATACCCTTTACACATTGGGATACAAAATTGAAGAAATATTAGAAAAATTGGTTTCTCAAGATGAAGATCATTACTTCTTAATTATTCTTTTATCACAATATTATCAAGATATTAAAATGTTTAACAAAATTAATAATATGATATCGAACAAATTTTCATATTTTACAAACATTTTCTTTAATCATTTCACTTATTCCTTAAAAAATCAAGTTCCTACAATATCTTATATTCCTATAGAATTCAATAACATTTTTCATAAACTGTTATATATAATATTAACAAAAGACAATAATTTAATAAATTCATTAAAAGAAGAAGTCATTCAGAAATACAAAGGACTATATATAGCAATAATAAACAGATATTTAAAAGTAATTGGTTTAGAAACAGTAGATTCAAGTTCAGATCTATCCGAAATAGAAATTGAATATCTATCACTAGAAGATGCGATAATAGAAATAAATATATCAAAATCTAGTAAAGACGACAAACCATCTACAAAAAGCCTAAAGGAAACAATTACAGAGCAAAAAATTCAAGATACACAAAGTGAAGCTCAAAAACCACAAATAGAAGAAATAGAAATAATTAACAAAACTGAAAAAAATAGTACAACTGAAAACTACATAGAAGAAGTTATAGAAGATATTAAACAGGATCTGGAAGAAATTCTAAAAAATGAAGAAATACCAAACAACCAAAACAATCTCTCCAGTAAAATTGATATTAAGGAACTTGAAGAAAATATAGAAAAATACATATTAGAAATCCAACAAGTAGAACTAATTTTTATCAAAAATCTTCTTAAAAACTTATTCCAAGAAGATAAGGAAAAATTTTATGAGCTGATTGAAAAATATATATTTGACGATAGATATTTAGAAAGTTACACAGATAAAGTATTAGAAATCATTAAGATATACCAGGAAATTGACGAAACCAATGCCAATATAACAATAAAAAATGTAATATCAGTATTCTTTAATAACGAATCATTTGACAAGCTAACAAAAATAATGAATTCATTTAATATTTTGCAAAACAAATTGAGCTTTCACAATTACATAGCTAAGAATGAATTAATAGAATGGGGAGAAAAAACGGAAAACACATTGCTTTCTTATATTGAATATATAAGGGATTCAATACCACCAGACATAACAGGTAAATTCTGTATGCTAATAATAGATAGCGACTCTTTTTCCAGGAAAATGAAAAAAGAAGTTGAAAAGATAATAGAAAATCTCTTTGGATAATTCATTTGTTCTCATTGAACCATGTTTGCTTCAATAAGTTAGCAACCTCATTGGGGTTCGTTTTAGCTATGGTTTCTATTTCGTTAACAACAGTTTTCATTTCTTTACTTTCTTGTTGTATTTCAGTTCTGTTTCCCATTTTATCCATAGTTAAATCAACAACATTCGTTGATTCTTGGGACATTATATTACTTCCTACATTTGTATCAAAAGATATAGAAGTTCTATCGAAATTAGCTTTATTTTGTTTAAGTAAGAATACTACTAAAAATCCGACGGCAGCTATACCCACTGCAGCTGTTAGAGATAAAATCATCAATCCAACAGGTAAACCCTGTTTTACAGGAGCGATAGGCATGGAAACAGGAACTGGAGTGCTATTATTAACAGAAGTTGCTATATAAGCATGTGGAATATTGGTAACTACTATAGAGTCACCTCTTTCTTCTCTCAATCCGACGGCATTCTTAACATAAGCTTGTACTTGTGAAACAGTACTTGTACTGGCATTTGAAATATTAACTGCAACAGATATTCTTTCAATACTTTCGCCAGGGTTCTGTTGAATTTTGGTAACCACCATATCAACTTTCCTATTTTCAATTGCTTGCCTTTGTCTTTCCTCAGCAGATTCTTTATTTTTGTCTAAAGCTCCACCTTCATACTGTTTGGATTTTTCAGTTGTTTGTCTTGAAACAACTTTAGAATTTGGATCCGCCATATTACCATAGGTTTCTGCATACTTTTCAATTTTATCCCATCTTAGTTGCACGTCTATTGTAAAAGTATAATTGTTTGGACCTAGTATCTGGTCAAGAGCGTTCCTAACTTTATTAGCATATTGTTCTTCTATTTTATTTTTTATCATAAAAGCACTCTCTGCAGGTTCTTCTTCGTAAGGTCTGACCAATCTACCATTTATTATAAGTGATATATTTTGTGGTTCCAATCCTTTAACAGCACCGGCAACAGCACTAATAACACCTTTGGCTTCATCATTATTCAACGACTGACCTGAAAAGGTATTTATGCTGACAGTAGCTTTCGTGGGTTCCTGTTGAGTACTAAAAGGATTATTCTCAGGATAGGTTATAAATGTATTGACTTCATTAACTTTTCCCTGGTAATTCCTTTTTATCATATTTGAGAGTGCGTATTCAAGTAAACTCTTTTGGTAGCTCATCCATGACTCTTTAGTTGTTCCAGGTGGTATATTTTCCAGTTTAGGTTTTATATCAGGTTTTATAAAACCTTCACTTATCACATCTACATAAACGGTATTATGGTATCTTGGATGTATATAAACTTGTCCTATAGCATCATCTATTCTATATTCTCTTATTCCTCTTTGTTCAAGATACTGTTTAACTTTTGATAGTTGGTTAGAATCCAGTTTAGCACCGGGAACCAAAGGAACGTATTCGTTACTTTTGGTATAGAAAAATATCCCCAGCCCTACTGCAAAAATAACGATAAGAACCACAACAATCAACATTTTTTGTTTATTATCAAGCTTATTTATAGAATCAAGTATGTTGGGAGTAGGATTGGGTGAGGAAGCCTGCGTAATCCTTGTACCTGTAGTAGGCCTTGTAGGTCTGGTTGTCCCCGGTCTAACAGTCATAAAACAAACCTCCTAAAAACACTCTCCTTTTAATTTTTTATTCAAAAATTCCATATTTTCCTAAATCATGTCACATTTTTTACATATTTTTAACATCTTTATCATATAGTTGGAGTCTCAACCTTTTGAATTACAGGGTATTCTGTAGCTATCAAATCCGAAATCTTGAAAGAAAAATAGTTATTGTACTCTTCTAACTTATCTCTTACAAACATTCTTGATATTTCTTGAACAGCATTTATAATATTGGAGTTAATATTTTCATAACTATCTATTAGAACAACTCTTATACCTTTCTGAATTATATAATCCTTTATTATACTTGCATTGGGAGACAAAGTAACCATAATAACATATTTAGCTTTGTAATTAGAGAGATATATATCAAGCAAAAATACGTTATGTATTTTGAAATCTTCCTTTAGAATAAACAATACAGTAGGTTCAGATAAATGAGTAGAAATTATTACCTTACCAACCTCGACAGAGTCAGCCACTATCTCAGTTATACCATTATCAGTAAGAGATTTATAGATAACAGCAGCAATCCACATATTATCCTTCACGGTTTCATTAGCTAGAGTAGAAAGAGAAATAACCTCTTCCATCGTTTCATCTTTCAAATTTTTACCACAGTAAAAACATTTGACAGCATCAGGATTGGTATGTAATATATCTAAATTGGCAAGTTGAATTATCTGCCTACCACTTTCTTTACAAATAAAGACAAACTCTCGCTGTAAAAAATTCAGTCTTACTAATTCCTCTATAATTTCAGGCTTTATATCTAAAAATTTTGATATTTCTCTCTTATATATCTTTGTACCCAATCCACTGATATTTTTCAAAATGTTGTATCTTTCGTTAGTCAAGTTACTAAAAGCTTTCAAATCAGAACTTAAAAATATGGAAGTATCTATAGGGTAAAACAAGTTGAAATGGGTTTTCTGTTCAGAAATATCAAAAGATATATTTTTAGTTTGCAAGTATTTCTCCAGAACTCTCTTAAACATCTCTAATATCTTTTCATAATCATTAGTATAAGTGATAAACCCAAGCTTTATAAAACTATTCTTTTCAAAATCTATTATACATAATACTTTATCTTTAACAAATATTTCAAAACTTTCATTAAACAAAAGCTTCTTTTCTTCTGACTGTGAAAAGAAAAGCTTATAGATATCATTCTTTATAGAATTTATGATAGGATTAGCAACTTTGGATATTATACTAAGTAACTCTGTTTTATTAATAAAGTCTGTGTTTAAAATGACCTTGTACTCAAAGTACTTAATCATGTATCTCCTTTTTTTTAAAGCCCAGTCTTTTATATACCGCTAACTAGGCAAGCGGTAATAATTTTATTCCAAGTTCTTTCAATTGTTCTTCACCAACCTCAGATGGAGAATTAGTCAATAAACAGCTACCGCTTTGTGTCTTGGGAAAAGCAATAACATCTCTTATACTATTGGTCATTAAAAGGATAGAAATAATTCTATCCAATCCCAATGCTATTCCACCATGAGGAGGGACACCATATTTAAAAGAATTCAACAAAAATCCAAATCTTGAATTAGCCTCCTCTTCAGTTAAGCCAATAATAGAAAAAATCATTTTTTGGAGTTCGGGATCGGTTATTCTTATACTACCACTTCCTACTTCAACACCATTTAAAACCAAATCGTAAGCCAAAGATCTTATAGATGCAAATCTACTTCTCATACCACTATCAAGCTTATCAATATTATTATATAATTCCATTAAAAGATCCTTATCTTCAGGATGAACATTAGTAAAAGGATGATGTTCTGGAGAAATCCTACCATCTTCCTCCAATTTAAACAATGGAAAATTATTGACCCATAGAAAATAGAAACTACACGTTGGAAGTAATATTCTCCTATCTATAAGAACCTGCTTTATTTCATTCAATTTTACCTTCGGTTGATTAAAAATAACAAATACTGTATACAATTCTTTATTTTTCAATTCTGGATCTTCTATTCCATCTAGAAACTTACCAAATTGTTCAAGTTGAATATATTTCAGTAGGGTACCCTTATAATTTTCGCCTTCTCTAACGAGATACAAAAATTTATATCCACTATTGTAAAGGTTATCTATTTCCTTCCTAGCAATTGTTTGGGGTAAAATTAAAAAGTAAACATCATTCGTAATACCTTCCATGTTGATCTGAACTTTTTCTATATCAAGTTTCCTTATTGGATAAGGAAATCTTAAATCCGGTTTATCAGACATGTATTTATCAATAGCTTCTTGATATTCCATTCTCAAAAAAGGCACTTTTATTTCCAATCCCATCGTTGTGAGTAACACCTCTTTTAACATCTTCTCTATAAGACAGAATATATCATCGTAATTGATGAAAGACATTTCCAAATCCAATTGAGTAAACTCAGGTTGTCTATCTGCACGCAAATCCTCATCTCTTAAACATTTAGCTATTTGAAAATATCTATCTACTCCTGAAACCATAAGTATCTGCTTATAAAGCTGTGGCGACTGAGGTAAGGCATAGAACTTACCTTTTTGAATCCTTGAGGGAACCAAGAAGTCCCGAGCTCCCTCTGGAGTAGGGTTGGATAAAATTGGGGTTTCTATCTCTAAAAATTCATTTTCATCCAAAAAGTCCCTTATTTTCTTTATCAACTTATGTCTGAAATAAAGATTCTTAAACATTTTTGGCCTTCTCAAATCAATAAACCTATATTTCAATCGCAGTGTCTCATCAACAGAAACATCTTTATAATCCTCTTCATTTATAGGAAAAGGTAAAGTCGAGCTCTTTGATAATACAGTGATTTCGTGAACCTCAACCTCATACTCTCCTGTAGGTATTTTAATATTAATTTTGTCCTTAGGGCGTTGTCTTACAATCCCCACTACCTTTAAAACATCTTCATTTGAAATTTTTAGTTCTTGAAAATTACTTATATTATTCTGATCAACAACAAGTTGAACAATGCCAGTTCTATCCCTCAAATCTATAAACAATATTCCTCCCATATCTCTAAATCTATTCACCCAACCAAATAACTGTATCTTCTGATTTAAATATCTAGAGTTCACAGTTCCACACCATATCCTACCTTCATAGCTCATACTAATCCCTCTTTCTTTTCTTATTCTTTATTTTTTTATTAATGATATTCGATAAATCATCATAAGTTTCTCTCAATGAAAAATTAATTAAACGAGAATTAGATATAGTTGATATAAAATTGTGATCAGCATTAAATCTCGGGACAACATGAAAATGTATGTGTTTATCAACACCAGCACCAGCAACCTTACCTATATTTATTCCAATATTAAAACCATGTGGATTATAAACCTCTTTTAAGATCTCAACCGAAAATTGAATCATATCAAATATGTCACTTTTTTCTTGAGCATCCAATAATAACAAATCATCAATATGTCTGTAAGGAACAACCATCAAATGTCCATTAATATAAGGATACTTATTCATTATGATAAAAGATTTAGTAGATCTGTACAATATAAGATTATCGAAATTTGGTTCAATATCTTCTATCTTGTAGCTGTCAAAATAACAGAATATACATCTTTTTTCAGATAAACCCATTTTTATATAATTACCTCTCCAAGGTGCCCAAATTATATCCATTATTTAGGTAAATCTTTTAAATCATCCAAACCAGTCTGAAAAAGATCATCAATCAAACCAACATTTATAGAGATATTATTCAAATACAAAACCCAAGCCAAATATTTGGATTTTTGATTAAAGTAATATATCATGACTTTTTTAGCCCAAACCCTTCCATCAGCAACATAAGAAAAACCTTTATATATTACTTCTATACCGTTCTTATCTTTTTCAAATGGATAAAAAACAGTTTTGACAGGGAAATAACTCTGAGTATCTATATAGATCCTATATCTCTCATACATTTTTGTTTTATCTATTACACTTATAACAGCAACTTTTCTTCCTTTTAGTTCGCCTGATCCTATATCTTCATAGGCCACAACAACAGGATACAAAACTTTTTCCATTTCCTCATATTTCAAGAGATACAAAAAAGGGAAATTGGTTATAAGAGGATATCTATTATCAGGATCTACTTTTAAAGGCTTAATAAAATCCTCTTTGAAAATAGCAACATTTTTACCATCTTTTACAGTAATTAGCTTAGAACCTTGCAAAGAAGGATGGAACAAAAATTCTGTTTCTATTCTAACAAAATATGGAGCTTTATAAAATATCTTACCTTGGCCTATAAGGGGAACATCCTCTTCCTTAGCAGCCCTGGAATTACTACTTTCTTGAGCCCTAAACTCATAATCTATTATCATATCCCTTATAACTGGATACCTATTAGATTGGTTATACATACCATTAAGAAAAACTCTAGCAGTGCTTGCTAGAGAAACATAAAACAATAAAACCAAAATTAAAACAAAAACCCTCATTTTAACACCTATAACTTATTCATAATAAAAGAAGATATACTGAACATGGTTTGATCAATGTTATACCAATCATACATACTCATTATTTCAGTAGAAGATGGTGAGTTTCTTGGAGTTCTAACCTTATTAGTTCTGAGTAAAAGTTTATTACCTTCATCAGTGTAAATTTCTGCAAAATATACCCTATCAGGGATACCAACAGGAATATACATATTACTCACAAGGTATTTAGAAGTAAGTATCATATGAAGTAAAATTTCATCATCGGTCACATCAAAAACCTTTATAGTAATTTCTGGATTATCAACATACTGTTCGTTTATCTCCCAGTAAACAAAAATCCTGTAAGGGTCTATTGGTAAAGCAAAAGCGTAATTAAAACCATACCTGGCTGGTAATTCATCTACTTTAACCATTTCATCCTTAGACCGAACCTCAAAACTACTCTTAAAGTATTCTCGGGATAAAATGTTCTCCCCAAAATACAGATAATCAGTAAAAAATTCGGAATTCATCCTATCAACATCAAATTTTATATAATCCTCATTAATATCTTCTTCTTTCAAAGATTTAAACCAACGGTATATAGTACTTTTGGATATATTATATACTTCTGCTATCTTTTTGATGGGCCATTTGTCAACCTTATGTCTATACCACAATATTTTAACTATCTCTGGAGTACCCCTTTTGTTCTTCTCATTCATTTTTAACCTCCTAATTTAATAGCTTTAACTTTTAGTTTCATAGGACCAACCTGAACACCCTCAGCAAATACAATCAATAGCATAGTTTTAGCTTCATTCAATATAAATCCAAAATTTTTACCTTTCTCAAAATACAAACTAGTAAATTCTGAATTCCCCAGATTCTTAAGCATTACTAATTCCCATTCATCTATTTTATTATCAGCTGAATAATAAGCATATTCCATATCTCTTAATATTATTATCTTTTGGATATCTTGAATCAGAAATCCCTTTTGAATTTCCTTAACTTTAAACTCAATATCTTGACTATAAACAAAACCATTTTTATTATCGGTATCAGTCTTTTTTTCTATATCCTGTTGTTCTTGCTGATTAATGTTGTCTACAAGAACACTCGATCCACTGTCCATTTGACCAATATCAGTTATATCAATATTTTCAGAAAATTCAATGTTTATATCAGATAAATCTATATCTGATAGATCTATTTCCATATCACCTAGGTTAGAGAGATCAATATCGAGGTCAAGTGAAGGAGTAACCATTTCTTTCTGATGTTCCTCAAGAATAGCGGCAAGTTCATCTATCCCCTCAACTTTAATAATACTGTCCTCAATCTTGATAATATTGTCTTCAATTTTAGCAAGAGTATCATCCAGATGTTTATCAACAACTTCAATATCATAGATCATTTTTTCTTCTTTATAATCCTTTTCAACACTCACATCCCAATTATCTACCATCCGTTTAGGTTCCTCTTTAATTACCTTACCACTATCAAGATCTACTAAATTTTGATCCAACAAAAAATTCTCCTTATCTACAATATCAGCTAAAATATCGTTCAGTTCAATTTTTTCAGAACTGGAATGAATTCCAATTTCTATATTTACGTCCTTAATTTCATCATGTAAATCAACATTTTGAATTGATAACTTCTGCTCTTCAAGTGGCTGAACCAACATTTCCTGTGCCTCATTATCTTTCAATTCAAAATTCTCAATTTCCTGGATACTATGTTTTACATCTAATTCATTATGAATATTGTTATACTCTTTTATTTCTGTTTCAAATTCCAAATTTCCAATTTTATCATTATCCAATTCAGATAGCAAATTATCAATATTTAAAACATCCGATAAATTTTCATTTGCATAAATTGATTGTGATTGAAAGTGTTCAGAATTGTCTGTCTTCAGAGAACTCTCAAAATTTAGTTCCCCACTTTGGAAACTAGCGGTCAAGGATTGTTTTTCTTGTTCAAAGATCATTTCATCAGAAATTTCTTTCTCTCGAATCTGTTCAACTTTTAATTCATTAACATCACGATCATTTGAAGTCTCTGAAAACAAATTACTAACATTTATAACTTCATAAGGCTCATTTTTGTACTCCAATAAGGTCTCATCTCTCTGATTTTCAAGATTAAACTCAGTTATATTATCTAATTTATCATAGCCAATAAATGATGTATCTTCTAAAGAACGGTCTTCTTCAACTTTATCAACTTCTACTGAAATATCAACATCTTTCTTCTCAAATTCTAGCAACAAATTATTAACATCAACTATATTAAGAACTTTCTGTTTATCAACAACTTCTTCCTCTGTTCTTTCAACAATTTCCATACTTATGGTATCTTCTTGTTTACTTGCCCTTTCTTGATTTTCATAAACTTCAGAAGGAACTATGTTATCTTTTTTATGTATAATCTCATCTTCTTGTTGCGTAGAAATTTTAGTTCCAAATACCTCTTCTTGGGTGGAGAATTTTTCTTTTAGATCTTCTAAATAATTAGTATGTGTTTCGTTTTGATATTTTTCAACTGCTTTATCAATATTGTTTTCTTCAGTTGATATTACTTGAAGAGTGGTCTCCTCAACAACTCCTTTTTCAATAATAACTTCCTCAACAGTACTTTCTTCAACAACGACCTTTTGTTTAATGTCTTCCTCGATAACACTGGTTTGAACACTATTTTCCTCGACAATTACATCCTGAAGACTACTTTCGTCGGCAACTTTTTCGATTCGTTTCTCTTGTTCCATAACTGCTGAATAAATAGGAGCTTCCAGCTTCTCATTAATTTTATACACCAACTCTCTTAATATTCTTAATTCATCAATAATAACATCAATAAGAACATATCTATTATAAAGATTGAGATTATTATGTTCAAAAAAAATCACTTTTAAGCTTTCATCAAGCATAGAAAATATTTTTTCATATATTCTTTTTATTTTTGCCAATTTCTTAGGAGCTTCTTCAAAAAACTTCTTCTGTGATAGTTCCTGTAAAACCATCCTATAATCATCTAAAAAACTGTCTACCTTTACAGCAAAGTCATCAGACTTTACATCAATAGAAACAGAATCCATAACTTCTTTTTTTATATTATCTTTTCTGGTAGATAAATCCAAAAGAGCATCATCAATAATTCGAAGCAATTCTCTAATAGATTTTGGATTATCCTTGAGTTCATCAACTAAACTATCAATAAACAATTCTATTTTTGTATTTTCCACTGAACCGGTTAATAGTTTTTTATAATCTTCATAATTATCAGCTAGTTTAGATAAAACATAACGTAAATCAGAGTGAGTACTTTCTATCTTTTCTATCAGATTCTTTCTTTCACTAAGCAAAGCGAAATTGGCAATCACTTCATGTTCGCTTCTTTCAAAAATCAACATCTAACGTACCCCTTAAAAACAATTCAAAAAAAACCAAAAAAATTCCTACATATTAATAAAAAATTCTTCTATTCGGTCTATAGTATAATTAATCTCGTTTATTGTATGAGAAAAAGAAATAAAAATGGACTCAAAGGGAGAGGGAGGTAAATATACACCTCTTTCCAAAAGAAACTTATAAAATAAGGAATACATACCCCTATCAGAATTATAGGCAGTCCTAGAATCAATAACTTCATTATCATTAAAAAATATAGACATCATCGAACCATAGCGATTAAACTTCATCTTGCCATTATTAAATCTATTCTTTATACTTATAACACCTTCCTCAAATATCTGAGCCAATTCTTCTAAATAAGTATAATTCAATTGCATAAGCTTTCTCAGAGTTGCTATTCCCGCAATTAGAGTAAGTGGATTTGCACTGAACGTACCAGCGTGATAAACATCTCCTATTGGAACCAACAAATTCATTATCTCTTCTTTGCCTCCGACCACTCCAATAGGCAACCCACCACCGACTATTTTACCCAAAATAACAAGATCAGGGTCATACTCATTTGATAAACCACCGAACTCAAATCTAAACCCTGTTATAACCTCATCAAATATCAAAACAGAATTATAAATTTTTGTTACTTCTCTTAGAGTTTTAAGAAAGCCATTTTTAGGTGGCACGACACCCATATTACCAGCTACAGGCTCAACAATAACAGCAGCTATCTGATCCCCATATTTATCAAAGCATATTTCCAAAGCAGAGGTATCATTATATTCCACAACAATAGTTTCATTGATAAACTCCAATGGTATCCCCTTACTCAAAGGGATATTCAAAGTTGCCAATCCAGATCCACTACTAACAAGAAGATAATCCACATGACCATGATAATTACCAGAAAACTTCAATATCTTTTTTCTACCTGTGAAAGCCCTTGCCAGTCTGACAGCTACCATAACAGCTTCAGTACCACTATTAACAACCCTTATTTTGTTTATATATTTAAATGCCTTCTTTATGATCTTGGCAAACTCTATCTCTAACTCATGGCAAGAACCAAAATGCACACCCAATTCTAATTGCTTCGATATCTCACTTTTTACATCATTATCAGAATGACCTAGTATAAAAGTTCCCCAGCCTAAAACATAATCTATGAATTTTCTTCCCTCAACAGAAGTTAACCAAGGACCCTCACCTTTATGAAAATAAATAGGTTCAATCCCCACATTCCTAAAACTTCTCACAGGACTGTTAACTCCACCAACCAAATGCTCCTGAGCTTCAGCAAACAAAGCCGAGGAATTGGTTTCTTTTATCATAAAAAATTCCCCCTTTTATTTACTTTTCTCCTCAATTCAAAAAAAACCTTTTTTTATCACTGAATACCAACATAAACAAGGAATATAGTAATCAAATATTTAAGAATTTTAATATGATAATAGAAACAGTCCCTAATATTTCAGAAGGAAGAAACTTGAAACTAATAAACAGAATCGTAAATAAAATCAAGCTGATTCCAGGTATAGAAATTAAAGATATTCACTGTGACTACGATCACAATAGGTCGGTTTTTACAATATTAGGTAAACCCAAAAGTGTATTTATGACAATATTTACAATAGTAGACAATGTTATAGAAATATTAGATATAAACAAACACCAAGGTGTTCACCCAAGAGCCG
>JANXBF010000028.1 GCA_025057615.1 Candidatus Calescibacterium sp.
AAAGAGTTACATTTTCCGGTACTATGTTATTACAGTTTGAACACTTCATGGAATAAAGATTTATTATTTGATATATAAATCCTTGTTAAATAGGAAATAGAATTAATTCGGGGTTATTTCATGTATTTTTCTAGTGCTTCTACATTGTATTTCCTAATTTTGAAAGAGTTTACTCTCAGATATAACGGTAGGATATCGTTTGAGAAGATTTTGCTTCTGATAAGTGAATTTTCATCAAATGATAGTTTTGTTAGTATTTTTGCTATTTTTTGATTGTTAATTAATTGAGGATTTTCATTAATTTCTTTTACTATTCTGTTTATAATGAGATGTTTTGCAAATAGATTACCTTGTAATTTATTAAAATTTTCTATTAGATAATTGATGTCTTTTTTGTTAAAATAATTGTATATAATATCTATTAGGATATTTCTTATTTTTAATGATTTAATTTTTTTCTTGAAGTTATCCAAGAGTTTTGTTATTTTTATGATATTTTCTATTGATATGTTTGTAAGATATGGCATATATTGGAGGTTATGCAAGAATATCTTGTAGTCTTCTAGAAGGGATTCATTATTTTCTGATTCTTGGAGAATGCTGGATAAGATTGTATTTGCTGTTTCAAGTGTTATTGAACTTATTGGTGTTCTCTGTATCTTACCTAGGATATGCCTTATAAAAATGGACTTATCTGATTCTTCCATTCTTGCCATTATTTTGTTGATAATCGGATTATAGAAGGATTTATTTTTAGTTATTTTTATTATCTTTATTGATAATATGATTGTTTTATAGTATTCTGGAGTATTTGGTGTTATTAAATCCATTATTTTTTGTAATATTTGGGATATATGTTTATATATACTTTCTGTGTTATTTGAGTAATCTGTGTTATCTACTATGAGATTTAGGATATCTAGTATGACTGGGTAGTTTTCTGTATTTATATTTTTCTTGATTTTGTATAGTATTAATGATTTTGTCTCTATATTTCCAAACAGTGCTATTTTCATTAATAAGTCTTTTTCTTTCAGCACATCAATTTCTCTGTTGCTTAATTCGTATAGAAATTTCATGCTATACATTTTTTACTCCTTATAGTGAAATGCTTTATCTAGGTAAAATAGCTTTTTCTGTTGATATAACATAGTATGGAAAAATATTCTTTGCTGAAAGTAAAATTTTTGTTAAATTATATTCTAAATTTAAAATATACAGCAATTTTTATTTTTGAAAAGGATAATTTTTTTGTTTTTAGAATTGTATAAACAATTTATAGGAGAGGTAGTTTTAGATGAGTGCTGTTTTATTAGGGTTATATATATTGGGTATTCTGTTTTTACTTTTTGTTCCGCCAAAATATGTTAGGAATTTCAGTATTTTTCTATCTTTTGTTATAGGAGCTTTTTCTTGTTACTTATTTATTAACTTTGTTTTGTTTGGGGATGCTTCAGTTTTTTCATTCAATTTTGGTATGGATTATATTTTTAGGGTTGATAATTTCAATGCCGCTCTTATTTTATTAAATGGCTTGATAACATTTGCTGTTCCTTTGGCTACTCATGTGAAGGAAAAAGAAAGGGATTTCTATATATTGACTTTTCTTGTTTTGTTGGGTACTGCTGGATTGTTTTTAACTCAGAATATAATCCTATTTGTTTTGTTTTATGAATTAGCCAGTGTTCCAATGTATTTTCTTATAGCCAAGTGGGGTAGTTGGGGTATAACACCTTTCAGGAAGGTTTCCCCCGATTTTGCTGCTTGGAAACTTTTCTTATATCTTCAGGTTGGTGGGGCACTGGTTATGGTTGGTTTCTTCATTTTGCACTCCATTGTTTTTGGTTACGATATATTCAATGGTTGGAATTTTAAGGATTATGAAGAATTGGTTAGCCAAGGTAAAAAATTAATAGAATCTGAGCATATAGCGTTGATGATATTTTTGTTATTTTTTATAGCTTTTGGTATAGAGGCGGCTTTAGTGCCTTTCCATACTTGGTTACCTGATGGTCACTCAGCTGCTCCTTCTTCTATTAGTATGATATTGGCAGGAGTGCTTTTGAAAATGGGAACCTACGGAATATTGAGGGTACCGATTGTTTTATTTCCCGAAATATCTGAAAAGTATGGTATTATTCTCATTGTATTTGGAGTTATTAATTTAGTATATGGGGCTTTTAATGCTTTTAGGCAGCTGGATATTAAGTATCTCATAGCTTATTCAAGTATAAGTCATATGGGAGTCGTATTTATTGGGTTAGGTGCAAACAATGATATAGGAATTGCTGCTGCAGTTTTTCAAATGATTTCTCATGGTTTGATATCTGCTCTTCTTTTTTCAATAGCTGGTTCTTTACAATATAGAACTAATACAAGATTGATAAATAATTACGGAGGATTGTTGAGGGTCGTGCCTTTTATTGGCACTATGTTAGTTTTTGGAGGCATGGCTAATTTGGGGTTACCTGGATTAAGTGGATTTGTTTCTGAGCTTCTCTCTATGAGTGCTTTGCTGCAAAGGTTATCAGGTTTCCCGGGAATAGTGCTTGTTGCTATTTCACTGTGTGGAATATTTATAACTGCGGTTTACATTCTTAATTTGATAGACAGAACTCTCTACAGAAAAGTTAATCCTTTGTACGGTAATATTGATGATGCTCATTGGGATGAAAAACTGCATATGTTGGTTCTATGTTCTTTTATATTAATTTTAGGAATTTTTCCTTCTATTATAACCGATTTTTCGAATTTATCTGAGATAAAAAAAATAATTGGTATGTAGGGAGAAGTATGGTATGGAATGGATAGCCAAACTGCTACCTGAGTTATGGGTATTTGTGAATATACTTTTATTTCTTGGTTTTGTTGGTTTTTATAAATCCAAGAATGAAATGTTTTCATTATATAATATTTTTAATTTTTCTTGTATAGTTCTTGTTTTTTCACTCTTTTTTCAATTGTATTGGCTTAATAAACTTAGCTCAGAGAATATAGTTAGTTTGGATCTCATGATTGGGAATTTGGTGATTTATTCGAACGGATTTTTCGAGATAATCTCAAAATTGCTAATTTCAATAGTTTCTATTTTTATTGTTATTATGTTTGGTGTGTATTTTGGTAAAGGTAATGAAGAATTTAATCATAGATACTTCAGACCAGATTTATTACCTTTATATTTAACTGTTATTTTGGGTTCTTTTGTGTTGGTTTCTTCTAATGATTTTCTTACTTTCCTCATTGGTTTTGAGTTGATTGCAGTTCCTTCTTACTTCATGATAGCAATGGATAATAGAAATAAGTTTGCTTTGGAAGGTAGTATGAAATATTTCCTTATAGGTTCATTAGCAACAATAAGCATAATAATAGCGATCTTGATCTTTTATATTTATAGTGGATCTTTAGTTTTCGCCAATAATTTTGCTCTTTTAGGTCTAGATTTTGTGGGTGTTAAGATTGCTTTTATTTTTCTGCTTATAGGTATTTTGATAAAACTTGCTGCTTTTCCTTTTTCTTTTTGGATACAGGATGCTTATTTTGGGAGTAGGTCTCCCTATTTATTGGTTATATCAACTTTGCCAAAGCTTGTTATATTAATAGTTTTTGTAAAAATATTGTCCTATGTTGTTGATAGTTGGGTTTCTAGTATTTTGGGTCTGTTTTCAATTTTTTCAATGATCATGGGGACTTTTTGGGCTCTAACAAGTAATGATTTGAAAAAGATTCTGGCCTTTTCCACGGTAGCAAATATTGGGTATATACTTATACCTTTTTCTGTTGTTGGCAATGATATTATTTCTAATTCTCAGGCTTTAGCAATTAACTATTTCTATATTTTACAATATGTTTTATCTACAATGTTATTTATTTCTGTTTTGTTATATTTAGAGGAGAAATATGACAGTTCCGATTTGAGTGGATTGCGAGGAGTATTGAGTAACAATCCTGTTTTGGGGATTTTTATGATTATTTCTTTGGTTTCTTTGGCTGGTCTTCCTCCAACCGCCGGCTTTATAGGAAAGTTTTTACTCTTTTCTTATTCATATACTTTAGCTCCTATTCTTGTTTGGATAGGCATAATAACAAGTTTGATATCCTTATATTTTTATTATCGTATAGCGCAATATTTGTATGTAAAAGATGCTAATGCTGATAGGATAAGTGTTGGATTTTTACAGTTTTTCTCAAATTCTTTTCTTTCTGTTATAATAATATTGATAGGATTTTTCCCTTGGTTTGTTATAAATATCATATATTTTTTATCAATGAGTTTATTGGGAAATATTAAATTGTAAAAAGATTTTGATATGAGATTAATTTTCGTTATTTTTATGTTACTTTTATTTGTAATTTCCTTTTCTTCTAATAAGATATCCGATCGGATTTATTTAGAGTTATCAAAAAACAATCTTTATGAGGCGGAGAGATTGATTTATGATGTTTTGAATGGAAATCCCAAAGATGTTGATGCTTTATTTGCTAAGTCAATAATTATTATGAAGTATGCAGAAAGATATAAGGATAAAGAATTGAGACGTGAAAAGTATTCTCAGGCTCTTAAAATATTGGACTCATTGAAAAATAAACTTTCAGGATTTTATTATTATCATTTTATTAGGGCTAAAATTTTTGAAAACCTTGGCAAAATCCAAGAATCAATAAAAGAATACGATACATCAATATACCATAATCCCAAATTTATTGATTCTTATATTTCTAAATCTCTACTTTTTTGGAAAATGGGCAGGATTGAAGAAAGTTATAGAGTTGTTTATCCTATTCGCGAGAAGTATAGAGTTAAAATGTTAATTGCTTGGTATGATTACCAATTGTCTAAGTATGATAGTTCTATTAAGGTTTTTACAGAAATTTTGGATAATCCTTTGCATTTTAAGGAACTAAAAGAAAATAGAGAAGTTCTCAATGAATTGTATTTTCAAATAGTTTGGGTTGGCTATAGAGCGGGTAGTAAGGATAGTTATTGGATAGAACAGAATATGAAATATAATACTAATGATTATTATTCTTCCGTGGTTTCTATAATATATGGATTAACTTTTGGTAGCAATGAAGAAAAAGTTGTTAAAGACTGTTTATACAATATTCAGAAGTATCCTGACAAACCGTATACCTTTTTTATTGTCTATCAAATATTGAAAAAGCATGACAGAGAGAAGAGAAGGAACTATTTGTTATTTTTGAAAAAAGCTGTAGAATTGGATTTGTACAATATTGATTTTAGGAATATTTTAGTTAAGGAAAATGGTTGAGTTAATAGTTGATTATATTAGGGTTTTAATGTTCTTTTTAAGGGAAGCCAACCCTGTTTTTGTTGGTTCTATCGTCTTTGTTTTTGGTGCGGTATTTGGAAGTTTTATTAATGTTTTGAACTATAGGTTACCTTTAGAAATGGATGTGGTTTTTAAACCAAGTTTTTGTCCCAAATGTAAGAGGAACATAAAGTGGTATCACAACATACCAATAATTAGTTATCTATATTTGGGAGGTAAATGTGCTTATTGTAGGGAAAGTATAGCTATTGGTTACTTTTTAATAGAGCTTTTGACGGCTTTCTCTTTCTTAGCTTTTTATCTGCTGTATGGTGTTACTTGGGATTTCATTGTTCTTTGTTTGTTTTTTATTATATCTTTACCTGTATTGATTATTGATTTCAGATATCATATAATTCCTGATGAGCTTTCTATTGGTGGTGCTGTTGTCGGGTTGTTTTTAGGGTTTGTTCATACTTTTATAGGTTTTGATAATAATACAAATATAACAATTAGTATGATTGATAGTATTTGGGGTGTGGTTGTGGGGTTATTGATTTTTGGTGGTATATATGTTTCTTCTTTGTTAGTATTCAGGAAGGAGGGTATGGGGTTAGGTGATGTTAAGTTTGCTGCTACGATAGGTGCTTTTTTGGGATCTTCTCCTTCTATTGTTGCCTTTTTACTTTCTTTTCTTTATGGTTCCTTTTTGGGATTAATTATTATGATTTTTAAGAGGTTAAAGAATATGAAAAAGATAAAAACTATATCACATTTAAAAAATCTCAATATTTCGAGTGACTATGTTAGTTCTATAGTTATGGTTTATGTCTATCAGAATCAGGTTGATGAGTTAAGAAGTAGTTATATTGCTTTTGGACCATATATGGTATTAGGTGCTTGGACTTCCATTTTCTTTGCTCACGAAATGATAGGTTTTTTTGTGGGGGAAATAATATGAAGTTGGGTGTTTTACAGTTTAATCCTGTTCACAAGAATGTTAATGCAAATTATAAAGTGATAGAAGAATATTTAAAAGGGGTCGAGGATTGTATTATTGTTTTGCCAGAACTCTGTACAACTGGTTACTTGTTTGAAAGAAAGGAAGAATTGTATGATTTAGCTGAGGAAATTCCAAATGGTAATTTGACCTATATTCTTATGAGTTTGGCTAAAAAAAATAATTTATTAATTGTTGCAGGAGTTGCTGAGAAGGATGATAAAAAGCTTTACAATTCTGCTGTTGTTATCTCACCAGATGGTTTTATTGGAAAGTATAGAAAAATTAATCTGTTTTATAAAGAGAATTTAATTTTTGAAAGAGGAGAAAGATTGGATGTTTTTCAAGTTAATTTTTTAAATCAGAACATAATGTTGGGGATTATGATTTGTTTTGACTGGTTTTTCCCTGAGATCGCTAGGAAATTGAAATTAATGGGTGCCAATATAATCGCTCATCCATCAAATTTAGTTTTGCCTTATTGTCCGAAAGCTATGCCAATAAGAGCATTAGAAAATAAGTTATATACTATTACTGCTAACAGAATAGGAATTGAACATAGTGAAAATGATACACTAAAATTTATAGGTCAATCTGTTATATGTTCTCCCAAAGCAGAGTATCTGATGATTTTATCTGAAGAAGATTATGGAGTCTTTTCTGTAGAAACAGATTTAAAAATTGAACATGAAATCACCAAATTTAATAATTTTCAAGAAGATATTGAGAAATTGTACAAGCAATTACCTTTTTTGGGTTTCTAGTTACAAAGGTACTCCCGATTAATCGCTCCTGATTTTTAGAATTGTAATTAAAGAGGAAAAAGTGTCAAAACTTATAACATTAAAATGGTGCTGAAAAAAGGAAATATATGGAGGTAAAAATGTTAAAATATTTGGTTATCATGAATATATTTATTGTGATAGTTTTATTTTTGGTGGGTGCCAATAGAAGTAGCACTTTTGTTATTAAAGATGTTTTAATTGAAGGCCCTGATGATTATGGTTTGTCTTTGTCGATTGATAATAGTGGAAAAGTTTATGTTTTAGGTGATAGTAATAATGGTAGGAGGTCGGTTGTTTATATATCGAGATTTAACAGTGATGGTAGTGTGGATAGGGCATTTGGTAATGAAGGTAAGGTTATTTTCAAGAGTATAGCTGGGGGATCATGGGATAAAACTTATCTTTCTTGTTTATATGTAAATAAAGATAAAATATATATAACTGGTGAATCTATGAATTCAAGCAGTGATTACGATGCTTTTGTAATCAAGTTAAATAGCAATGGTTCTTTGGACAGTACTTTTGCAAACGGTGGAATTTTATTGTTAAATAATTTGGCTGGTGGCCAATGGGATGATTTTGGTAGAGCAATATATTTTCATGAGAAAATATATTTGGCTGGGAAAAGCTGGAACACTCAGAAGGATAATGGAAATACTGATGTATTTGTAGTAAGGATTAATAATGATGGTAGTATTGATAGATCGTTTGGTAAGGATGGGAAAGTTCTTTTGAATAGTATAGCAGGGGGAGATTGGGACGATGATGTGTTTACTTTGCAAGTCGATAATAGAGGTAAAGCGTATATAGGTGGTACAAGCTGGAATGGAAAAGGTGAAAACAGTGGAATTGATGGTTATGTTATAAGATTAAATTCCACCGGTATTTTAGATGAAAGTTTTGGAAAAGGAGGAACTGTGATATTGAAAAACATTGTTCCTAACAGTTTGGATACTTACGTTTATCATATTCTTGTATCTGAGTATGGAGGTATATATGCTTGTGGTGATACATGGGATCAAATAAGAAAAACAGGTTTCATAGTAAAATTGAAAGATGACGGAAGTTTTGACAAAAATTTTGCCAATAATGGTGTTTGCATAATAGATGGTGTAGCTTCCGGTTCTGGTGACAACTTGGTAAGAAAAGTGGCTGTTGATAATAAAAACAGATTGTATGTTATTGGTAGTAGCTACAATGGCAAAGATTCTGATGCTTATATATTGAGATTAGATAGTAGTGGTAAAATAGACAAAAGTTTTGGTAAGGATGGTAAAATGATTTTTGATTTTGTTTCTGGGAATGAGGATGTGGGTCTTTCTTTTGACATTAGTAAAACCGGTTTGATATTTTTAACTGGTTGGTCAAGAAAAAATGAAAGCGACACTGACAGTTTCTTGATTAGGATTGAAAACCCTGATAATTGAATTATGCTCCAATGGTTTTTTCATAGTGTTTATGCTTTAGATTTTTATTAATCGACAGCATGAGGATGAAACTTGATAATGATAGGATGAATCCGTTTATGAATAGCCATATGTAACCGTTTTTTATCAGTATAACTGATATAAGTGCTCCTACTGAATTGGCGAATGAAAATGTTGATGAGACAAGTGTTATAGAGATTATTTTTTCTTTATTATTTTCGGAAAGATACTCTATGTTACCCAAATAGAGTGCTGTAAAGGATAAACCCAATATTACTTGTAAGATTGATAAAATCCATACATCTTTGAAAAGAGGAAAGAGTAGAAAATAAATTGCTGATAGAATGTATCCTATTGATATCATTTTAAATATAGCATTGTTGTCTTTATTTATGATTTTGTAGATTATTGGATTCGATATTGTTTGTACCAGTATATTGATAGTGTTGAGAATTCCTATTGTATAAAGGTTTAGATGATAGTAATGTAGGAGTATGTAGGAAAAATACATCCATATGCTTGCTGCTCCTGTGTGTCTTAAAAATAGAGCTAAGTAGATAAACCAATTTTGTTTTAGTATTTCGAGGGAATTTGACTTTTCTTCTTCAATTGAAGTTTTTCCTTCATTGAAAGGGGGTATAATGAAGCTTAAAATGAAGGAAATTGTAAATAATCCACAGATAATTAATAACATTTTTTGATAATCTTCTATTATTCCACCTAATAGATATCCTATTATAAACCCTATTGAAGATATGCCTATGGTGATTCCTTTGTTTTTTGATCTTGATATGTTACTGCCTATAAATGAAGCTCCGAGGTATCCTATCATGAAAACTGAAAAGATCAGGAAAAAATAATTCTTTATGAATATCAGTGAAATTAAGAATAATATTTTCGATAGTATTATTAGTTTAAATAGTATATTTTTTTGTGTTGACTTTTCAATATAGTTTGATAGAGAAAATCCTGATATGACTGAACCAAGAGAATAGAATAGTCCGATTGTTCCTATTGATTCATTGCCGAGATTATATTCTTTTATAATTATTGGTAGAAAGAGGTAGAGTGTTGAAAAAAAAGAGAAATAGTTCATTACATTGAACCCGAATATTATGTCCTTAACCATTTTTTATTTTAGAGTATTGCTATGGGTCTATTACAGTTTTCTGTTTTTTATGTTTTTATACGGTTGCTGTTATCCTAACTGGCATAAGAAGATATAAGAAATCTTCGGTATCTGGAATGGTTACTTTCATTGGGCTTGTTTCATCTATGAAGCTCATTTCTATATCTTCTCCTGATATGCTGTTTAGCATTGTTTCTAGGAATTTACCATTAAAATGAATTACTATATCTTTACCTGTTTTTTTCTTTAGGACTATTTCCTCTTTTGCTTTACCGAGTTCACTTTCTATGGATTTGACTAGCAGTTTGTTTTTAGTTATTTCAAATATAACTATTCCGCTCAATTCTTTACTTTTGCTTAGGACCATTACTCTTTTTATAGCATCAAGTAACACTTTTTTAGACAATGTTATGTTTATTTCAAATTCTGTTGGTATGACCTCTTTATATTCAGGAAAATTACCTTCTATTAATTTTGATACCACTGCTATCTCTCCAAAATTCGTTATGTTTTTGAAACAAACTGTTTTAGGACTTTCTATATTATCTATTGAAATTTCTATGTTTCCCTGGATATATTTTTGTATTGCTTTTAGACTTTTTACGGGGACAAGTAGTTTTGATTCTTTTTGTGATGTTTTGTTAATTTTTTTGATTGCCAATTGGCTTCCATCTGTTGAAACCAACTTTAATTCTTTTTTGTTTATTTCCATTAGTATTCCTGCAAATACTGGGTTACTGTCGTCGGGATAGCTTGATGAGTATGCCACATTATTTATCGATTCACTGAGAATTTCGGATTCTATTTCCAATAGTTTTTGAAATTTGGATGTTGATAGCGTTAATTCTGGATATTCTGATGTATCAATTGTTGTTAGCTCGGCTGAAAATCCAAATGAATTCAGATTCAGAATGTTATCTTTTAATTCGATAGATATTTCAGGATAGTCTATTTTAGATATCAATTGTTGAATGCTTTTCAGAGGAACCACTGTTTGTCCTTCTTGGAATACTTCTGCTTGTATTGATGATATGTATTCATTTTCCAAATCTGTTGTGGATATGATTACATGAGATTCTCTGGCTTCTATTTTTGTACCTTCTAATGCTAATAGGGGGCTTTTTTTGGGGACTATAACGTTGGCCATATTTAAAGCTTTTTCTAATAGTTCAGTTTTGATTGTAAAATTCATAAGCTTACCTCCCTGCAAGATTTATATTATATGAATTCTATTTGTATTAAATATTAACCTTCTATGGAGTTATATTTATTATGTTAATGAAGTATACCAAAATTTCCTTAGCTTTTTGTTTCCAGTTTGTGTCCTTTATGTACTTAGAGAATTCTCTTCCTTGAGGGTCTGAAGTATATACGTAAAAACTAATTGAAAGATTCTGGAATATTATATTGTGGTAAGATCTATTTATTGATGAGCTTTTCTCTATTTTAATAGGATTATTGTTATCATTAAAATTATAAGTGTAAAAAGTTGTCAGTTTTTGTTTTGATCTGAATACACAAGTTTCTTCTATTTTCCAAAATACGTTATCTGGTAGGTAAGTCAAATTGGTTCTGTTAGTTTTGTCAAAATATAATACAACTTTTCGATAATTTTTTTTGTTAATTTTGTTTTGTTTATAATATAGTTGAACAAAGGTTTGCTCAGAATCTTTTTCTTCGTTATAACTATATATGTATAGAACGTGGGAATTGACTTTTTTTATATTTAGAAACCCTTTGTTATATAATAACTTTTCTATTTTTAATGCTACTTCTTTTGCTTT
The DNA here is from genome assembly GCA_025057615.1 of Candidatus Calescibacterium sp. Lineage (GTDB taxonomy): Bacteria > DRYD01 > DRYD01 > DRYD01 > DRYD01 > DRYD01. Next base: position 11,396 of record JANXBF010000028.1, read on the forward strand.
TATGTCTGCTTCTTGAACATAGCCAATTTTTCGATTGTATTTGGATATAGTTAACAAGATTTGAACTATAATAGTTAACAGTAATGAAATTATACCTATGCTTATAATTGTTTCTATGAGGGTCAATCCTTGGAATTTTTTCATAATTTTATTTCATTGCTATGGCTTCTATTTCTGATTTAGCTCCTTTGGGTAGTGCTTTTACTATTATTGTTGTTCTTGTTGGTTTGTTTTCTCCAAAGAATTTTATGAACTCCTCGTTTATTAAAGGGAAGGAATTTTCATCAGTTAGAAATATGGTTGTTTTAACTATGTCTTCTCTTGAGAATCCAGCGGTTTTTAGTATTTTGTCCAAATTTTCTAAGGCTTTTTTGAATTGTTCTATGGGGTCTTCACTTATGAGTTCATTATTTTCATCCACTCCTAACTGTCCTGATATGAATAAAATATTTCCTTTTAATATGAATGGTTTATATGGTAGCATTATTACCCTCCTTTATATTGTTTACTTAAAGTTTTCTGTCCTTATTTATAAAATCTTTTGTTAAAATTTTGTAAAAAAATATCAAAAGAATTTTAATATTCTCTAAATGAGGATATAAAAACGAATGATAAAAATATTTTCAAGGAGGGAATAGGTTTATGATAATTGGTGGAAACTCGTTTTTTACACTTAGTAGTGGAATGATAATGAGCGGGGATGTAACTCAAAATGATATAAAACAAGTTGAAAATGCTATAAAACAAGATAAACCTCTTGAAAATTTGGGATTTGATGAGAATTTCAAAGTAGAGTCTGTGCCGCAGTCAGTGGCTAGTAATTTCTCCAAGACTGATTCTAAATTTAGTAGTGGTATTTCAAAACTTTCCAATAAAATATCTTCTTTAAAAAATAAATTATCAAGTTTAATGAGAAAAAAGAGAAAACCAAGAGGATTAATTAACAGATTGAAAAATAAAATTAAGCAGTATACAAAAGGATTGAAAAATCTCAAGAAATTAAGATCCAAACACCTTAACCTTAAGTCAAAGACTCATTCTGAGATTAACAAGAACTTAGGTTCCTTTACTGGGTCTCCTGAGGCCAAAGATGCTCTCTATAACAGGGGTGCCAAACTTTTATCAAAATTCCCGAATTTACAGGGAGATTTCAGCTTTCTACTAACTCGTTTTAATATTTCTATACCAGATGAAATGATTAATCAAAATCCGTTTTTGAATATGGGTATGCTGGGCGGGGGTCTTGGTGTTGTTTTTTCTCAATTATCCAATGGTTCCCAATTGTCATCAGTCATGCAAATCCATGATGTCAACCAGCTTGCAAATATGTTGAATTCATCATTTGTAAACCATCAGAACTTAATGAATAGTCTTAATATAATTACAAAAGCTGAGAATTTTGAAATGCAAAAGATGATGAAATTGCAGATGGATCTTGTTAAATTCAACCAATCACAATCTTTCGCTAAAATGAGGAAAGTATTTTTTAAAGGCAAGGAGATGATGTTCAAAGGGTTCAGTAAGATATTGAGTACTGTCAGTAAGGCTTTGGATAAGATGAGTATGGCTCTGGAAAAGGCTGCCCAGGGTTTGGAAGCAGCCGCAAATGCCGTTCAGGGTATACCTTTTGTTGGTCCTGCAATTGCTGCTGTTTTGAGAGCTGTTGCCAAAGCCCTGAGAATGGTTGCTAAAATGCTTAAAAAAGCGTCTAAAGTTCTCCAAAAAAAATCACAACTTATGCAAAATAAGGCTAACCATATGAATAAAATGCAAAACCTAATGGATAAAAGAATAAACTTTCTGGAGAAACTGAAAAACAAGGTCATGCAAAATTTACAAAAGATAAGAGAAAAGCTTGGTAATATTAGAGAAAAAAAGCAAAACGTTATCAATAATTTGATAATGAATCAACAATTGATGAATATGATTATAATGAGGTTGAGAATGCTTGGTGAAAATCCTATGTTACCTGCTATGGGTTTTCCTGGTATGGGGATACCTGGTATGGGATTTCCTGGTATGGGGATACCCGGTATAGGAATGCCGGGTATGAGGTTCGTAGGTATGGGGTTCCCAGGTGTGGGAATTCGAGGTATCAGGTTTCCTGGTATGGGAGGTATGGGATTCCCAGCTATGGGATTAGGGATGAATCCCCTAATTGGTATGCCTATAGTCAGTCCTCCTATGAAGTTACCTAATATGATGATGAATATGGGTGCTGGAATGCTAATGGGTGGTATGGCTTTTAGTATGATAAATCCATCCTTTGGTATACCATTTGTGATGATGGGTCTCATGGGTA
>JANXBF010000029.1 GCA_025057615.1 Candidatus Calescibacterium sp.
TAGTTGATTTTTATTGATAAATTGCAATATTTTTTATATATTTTAAAAAAGGTTTTACTAATATTTTAACTAAAAGAAACGCTCTTTATATAAAGAAAGGTTGCTACAAATTGTTTATGGAATAGATATAAATGAGGAGGTATTTATGATAGGTGTAGTAAGTTTAGGTAATCAGGGATTTGCTCTTTGTTCTTACCTGTTGTCAAAAGGATATAGATTAATTCCATACACTTCTAATGTTGAAAATCTGAAAATTAAAAAAATTATTTCTACTGGTAAGATAGAAGGTGAATACGAATTTTGTCCTACTATTAACCTGGAGGATGTTTTGAATGCTGATATTATCTTCATAACTTCTATAACGACTGCTTATTCTGATATAGCTAATAAGATTGTTGAGTATTCTAAAAAAATTGACTTTTCTAAAAAAATATTTGTTCTTTTTTCTGGTAAGCTTGGTGGTGTTTTGGTGTTTAATAAAGTTTTTGTAGATAATGGTATAGTTACAAATATTGTGGAGACTGATGCTATTTTTGCAAGTAGAAAGGTTTCTATGGATACTGTTTGGGTCAGGGGTATAAAAAGGTGGAATTTATTGATAAGTAACAAAGATTATTTAGGATCCGATAAGAGTTTAGAGATTTACCGAATTGTTCGTAATATTTTTGATGATATACACTTGGATATAGCTGACAATTTTATTCAAAGAGGACTGACTGATTTTGGTGCTATGGCACATGCAACAATTAGCTTAATTAATATGGCAAATATTGATTCAAAGAAAGATTTACTGTTTTATATTGACGGTATTACTCCCAACACAGTTAAATTAATTGAGGATGTTTATTATGAATTTAATTCTGTTGCAAAAATTTTTGGAACCAGTATTATTCATCCAATTGAGTTGTTGGATAGGTATTATGGTACTGTCAAGACAAGTTTGTTGGATGCCATTAAGAATGTCCCTAACTACAAGTACACTAAGATGCCTGACAGTATATATAATAGGTTTTTATATGAGGATGTTTTAAATACTCTATATCCTTTGACTTTGTTGGCTAAATTGAAGAATGTGGATTTGGTTTTGGTTCCCTCAATTGTTAATATAATGTGTTCAGTTTTAGGAATTGAAAAAGAGAAATATGGCAGGACTTTAGATAAAATGAATTTTTTTTGTAAGGAGAAGGTGTTTATATGAGAAAGGTTTTGGTTGCTAACAGAGGAGAAATAGCAGTAAGAATTATTAGAACTTTGCGAGAGATGGGTTTGAAAAGTGTTGCTGTATACTCTGAAGTTGACAAGGATAGTTTACATGTTAGTTTTGCAGATGAAGCTGTTTGTATAGGTAGAGATGATGCCTCTTCAACATATTTAAATATACCTAATATAATATCTGCTGCTTTAATAACACGTTCTGATGCTATTCATCCTGGTTATGGATTTTTGTCCGAAAATTATAAATTTGCTCAGATATGTAGATCACATAATATTATCTTTATTGGTCCTTCTTCTGATAACATAAGAGACATGGGTGATAAGGTTAAAGCAAAGGATATAGCCAATAGTTTGGGAGTTCCTCTCATTCCTTCTACTGGTGTAGTCAAAGATTTGAAACAGATTTATGAATTTGTCAATACTTATGGTTTTCCTGTTATTATAAAGGCTGCTGGTGGTGGTGGAGGTAGAGGAATGAGAGTTATCGAGAATTACTCTGAAATTGAAAGCAAATTAACACAAGCTTCTTTAGAAGCAAAGAGTTTTTTTTCCAATCCAGATGTATATGTTGAAAAGCTTATTGTTAATCCTAAACATATTGAAGTGCAGATAATTGGTGATAATCGTAGTGTTTATCATCTTTTTGAAAGGGATTGTACTGTTCAGAGGAGACATCAAAAGATAATTGAGGAAGCCACTTCTTTGTTACCTAATGAGTCAAGAATGTTGATAATTCAAGATGCTCTTAAAATAGCTGAAAAGATAGGTTATACCAGTGCAGGAACAATTGAGTTTCTGTATGATAGTCAAACAGGCAAGCATTACTTTATTGAGATGAACACTAGGATTCAAGTGGAACATCCTGCTACCGAAATGGTTACCAATACTGATATTGTTAGATTGCAAGTACTTTCTGCAATGGGTGAAGATATTTCAGGTTTTATTCCTAATTCTTTTGATGGATATTCTATAGAGTTGAGGATATATGCTGAGGATTCTTACAGATTTACTCCTTCAATTGGTACAATAACAAGGACTTATTTCCCATCCTTTACGAATGTGAGGGTTGATACAGCTGTTTATAGTGGTTATACTATAACACAGTTTTATGATAATATGATTTGTAAGTTGATAGTTAAGGGAAAAGACAGGGAAGAGGCTATAAAAAGAGCGAGGATCTATTTGGATCAAGTAATTATTGAGGGTGTTAATACTAATATACAACTATTAAAAGACATTTTGCTTGATGAGAATTATGTAAATTACTTGTATCACACGAGGAGTGTTGATGAATTAATTCAGTCCAAGATAGATTTATCATTTCTTAGTAATTCGAATGTTTGATTTTTTGTGCTTTAAAGGGTAATTTGATTTTATGAAGAATAATTAAACTGATAGAGAGGTGGTTTTTTAATGACAAAGTTAAAGATAGGTGTTTTGGGTATTCAGGGAGATTTTTTGGAACATCTTCATATACTTTCAGCTCTAAATGTTGATACTAAAATAGTTAAGTATGCTGATGAAATTGAGGATGTTCAAGGTTTGATAATTCCTGGTGGAGAGAGCACTACTATTGATAGGCTTATGGATGATGAATTTAGAGAAAGTATAGTTGATGCCGCCAGGAAGGGTATGCCTATTTTTGGAACTTGTGCTGGTGCTATAATGCTTGCGAAAAAGATTCATGATGCCAAGGAATGGCAGAGGCCATTAGGATTAATTGATATAGAGATAAAGAGGAATGCCTATGGTAGGCAGAGGGATAGCTTTGATGCTGTTATAAATATTCCTTCCTTGGGAACTATAATAAGAGCTGTTTTTATAAGAGCTCCGGAGATAATTAATATTGGCCCTAAGGTAAAAGAGTTGGCTAATTTTGAGGAGCTACCAGTCTTGGTTCAAGAAAACAATATTTTAGTTTCTACTTTTCATCCTGAGTTATCTGCTAATCCTTCTGTGCATAGGTATTTTTTAACATTTGTTAGAAGTAATTAATCGCCGCTTTTGCTGGTAAGCGGAATAAAAAATGTGTCCAGCAAATATTTACAAGGAGGGAGAAATGACAAGACAAGAAATATATCAAAAATTGGTTAAGATAGTTTCTCAAAAATTGCAAGTTCATGAAAGTGAAATAAAGGAAGAGTCCTCTTTTGTTGATGATTTTGGTGCTGACTCTCTTGATTTAGTTGAACTAATAATGAAAATGGAAGAGGAGTTTGGTATAGAGATAACAGATGAACAAAGTCAAAAAATACTGACTGTTAAAGATGCAATAGATTTTATAGAAATGAAGTTAACCAAAGTATAGACTAATGTGGTTTTTTGGTAAAAAGAAGGAAGAAAAAAAGAAAGAAGGTAAAAGTAAAAATTTAGAAAGCCAGGATACTAACCGTTCTACTACAAGGAAATATGTTAGAATAAATAGGGACATTGGAATAATATCCCCCGATTTACCCGGATACAAAGCTGTTACAAGGGATATAAGTTTGGGGGGTGCCAAAATAATTATCTCTAAGCCCATAAAAAAAGGGAGTATAATAAAAATAGGGATAGAGATGGAAACATCTAATAAGCCTCTGGAGTTATCTGCTGAAGTTGTATGGTCCAATGAATTAGAACCTAATAAAAAATATGAGGTTGGTTTAAAATTTATATATAATAATCCTGCTCAACAACAGAATATTGAGAAATACATTCTCTATATTTTAGAAACTCAAAGTAATTGGTATAAAACTATGGAATAGAGGAGATAAAAATGTTTTTATGGAATTTGGAAGGAAATAGACAAAAATACAGTTCCAAAGTTTTAGAAAAAAGAATAGAAATATTAGAATCTTTTAAACAAGAAATAGCTGAAAAATTACTTGCCAAATACGGTGAAGTTATTGTTATTCCATATGGGACAGTTGATTGGTTGTCAAGAAACTATCCAATAGTTATTGTTAAGGATCCTAAAGCTATTAGAAATGTTGTTGAATATATAAAAATGGAATTAGGATTTAATTATCTTAATTATATCACTGCGGTGGATTATTATTTACATAATGTTTTTCATGTTGTTTATGAGTTCACAAAGATTCCTGTAAAGGATGATTCTTTGGCTGTCGAAAATTTTGAGTTCGATGTTGATAAAGATTTAAAAATAAACCTCAATTTAACATATAGGTTGAGGTTGATTGTTCCTATAGATAGAGATAATCCTGAAATAGATAGTATAGAGGATATTTATAGAACTGCGGATTGGCATGAAAGGGAAACTTATGATTTCTTTGGGATAGTATTCAAAAATAGAAAAAATGTATTAGAAAAAATTTTAATGCCTAATGAGTGGGAAGGATTTCCTTTGAGGAAAGATTTTTTTCATGAAAGGATTATTCCTCATCCTTTTGTTGAAGCTTACTATGTGGTTAAGAGAGTTAAAGAATTGAAGGAGGAGGAAGCAAAATAATGAATGGTTTAATTTTGTTATTTGTTTTCTCTTTTTCTATTTTGTTTTTTATTAAGGCTGAGAATATACCTGCTGAAGAAGTTATTGATAGGATGACATTGAGTATTTATGGTTTATCTTCGTATACTTGCAAGATAAAGATAAATGCCAATATTGTAGATTATGGGATAAGTATTGGGCTAAACGGTTCGGTTTATTTTAAGGAACCTAATAAACTTGCTTTGAAGTTGGATGATTTACCTTCTGATGTCCAGGATAAATATAGGATTTCATTTACTCAAACTGCTGTTCCGGGAATGGCTTCAAAAACTTATAAAGAAAAATATAAATCCAAGCTTGTTGGCATTAGGAATTTTACTAATAATAGAAAAGTTTATGTTCTCTATTTAGAACCTTACAAAAAGAGTAGTGTGAAAAATGTAATGATGTTTGTTGATACTCAAAATTATACCATACCTAAGTCAATAATATTTTACAATGATGGTGGTAAGGTTATAATAGACCAGGTTTATGGTAAGATTGGAAATTACTATTTACCTTTGAAGCAGGAGGTTTTGTTTGATTTTCCAAAAATCAGAGCCAATTTGACATCCGAGTTTTATAATTATCAGATAAACGTTAATATAGATGATTCCGTTTTTCAGACAACTAAAAAGTAAGCTAGTTATTTAACATTGAAATCCATTTAAGGAAAAATTAAATATCAATGAAAGCAATATCTAAAGTGGAGAATAAAAAAGGACTAAGTTTTATAGATTTAACTGAACCTGGAGATTTATTGGATTATCAAGTATTAGTTGAGATTGATGCTGTTTCCATTTGTGGGACAGATTTGCATATATATGAATGGGATGAATGGGCTAAAAATAGAATAAGAATTCCGCGGGTTATAGGACATGAAGGAACTGGTAGAATATTGAAAGTTGGCAAACATGTTGAAGGTTTAACTGTAGGTCAAAGGGTTTCATTTGAAAGTCATATACCATGTTTGAGATGTTATCAATGTAAGACGGGTAAGTCACACATATGTTCTAATCTTAAACTTTTGGGTGTTGATATTGATGGACTTTTTAGGAAGTATGTTGTTGTGCCATATTTTGTTGTTATTCCTAATGATTTGGATCCTGAGGAAGCTGCTATACTTGAACCTTTGGGTAATGCTTTTCATGCTCTGTCTAAGGTTGATATTAGAGGAAAATTTGTGGGGATTTTAGGTGACGGTCCTATTGCGATGTTTCTATTTTATTTTGCTCAGAAGTTCGGTGCTTCAAAGATATTCTTAGTTGGTGCTAGTCCCTACAGAATAGATTTTGCTAAAAAGTTTAATTACCAAAACCACTTCATTCTTAACTATTTTGAGGATAATATTGTCGAAATTATCAATAAAGAAACAAAAGGAAGGATGCTGGATATAGTTTTTGAGATGGCCGGTTCAAAAAATACCATAGATTTGGGTATAGAGCTGTTATCTATGGGAGGTAAATTTGTTGCTTTCGGTATACTTCCTCAAAAAATAGAGTTTGATTACAACCAAATTATATTTAAGTCAATAGATGTTTTAGCTGTTAATGGTAGACTTTTATTTGATAGTTGGTTTATAATGATTGATACTATTAAAAAGGGTGAGTTGAAAAATTTTGTAACTCATGTCTATGAGTTTGCTGATTATCAAAAATCTTTTGATTTGCTGTTAAAAAAGGAAGCAATGAAGATAATCATAAGAGTATGATGTATCTTGAATGGATATTAAGTGCACTGCTCATAGTTTTTATCTTTTTAGAAAATTTGGTATTTATAAGATTTTGTCTTTCTAATAAGATTTTTCTTGTTGCTTTATTCAAGATCTTAACATTTATTGTATTGATACTCTCTATTGGTTATCCATGGTTTTTAGTTTCTTTTGTATTTCTGAATTTATCTATTTCTTTTTTTACAGCTTTTGTATATCAGCTTGAGTATAGATTTTTTTTTATAAAATATAAAAGCATGGAGTTTAATGATTATAATTTAATAAAGAAATTATTTGGTATAAATGATAATTTGTTGGTTTCCACTAAATTTTTGGATGAGTTAATTGATTCTGTTTATAGTTTAGCTGAAAAGAAGATAGGTGCTTTGATTGTTATTGAAAGAAAAATTTCGCTAGATTATTATATTAATAATGGTTATGCTATTAATTCTGATGTTAACGGTGCTATACTTGAAAGTATATTCAATAAATATTCTCCATTGCATGATGGTGCTGTAATAATAAGGGATGGAAAAATTGTTGCTGCCAAATGTTTTCTGCCTTTGAACACGTCTGACGTTTTAGAGATTGAGGGTAAGGTTTTCCATAGTTTGGGAGCTCGTCACAGAGCTGCCATAGGTATTACACAGACTACCGATGCTGTCAGTATTGTTGTTTCAGAAACTAACTCCTCTGTTTCTTTTTGTGTTGATGGAAAAATAAAGTATAATTTAAATTCAGAAGAGCTCTATGATTCTTTAAAGAAGGAGATAATATTTAATACCATTCCTTTTGAAAAGATAGAAAAGTTGTCATGATTTCCAAAGAATTAGAGTTAATTTGCATTTTATATGAAAATGAAGAATTAAAAATATCTGATATTGCCAAAAAATTGGGGATTTCTAATAATAGTGCCAAGAAGCTAATTGACGTTCTTTCTAAGGAATACGCTTTTAATATTTTTTTTGATAAGAAAAAACGAACTTATTCTTTGCTTCAAAATAAAATAGAGAAACACTATACTAAGGTGGAATTCTGGAAAGATATTTTAATGTATATTTTTTATATATTCTCTAAATCTGAGGAACAGAAACTTAAGAATTTAGCTGTTACTCTTTTTTGTAATTTTTTTAAATTTTGTAAAAACTCTCATGATTCTAAGTCTGCTAAGTTTTTTGATGAAGATATGTTATTCATAATTGATGATGCTTCTCTTTTTTATGTAAAAGAAATGGATTATAACCTTTTTATAAAAGTAAAATCTGCTATATCTAATAAAAATGAGATAAGAGTTACTGTCGTTGATAGACTTAATTCTGGATTTAAACGGGTTAATATGTTTCCTATTTATTTAGCTTTTATTAGAAAAAATTGGTATTTGATAGGTTTCTCCGAAAATGAATATATTGTTTTTGATATTAATGATATTAAAGAGATTTTTCTGACGGGTAGAGTATGGGAGGGAGATGTAGATGTTTCTTTGGATGATGCTATACCAGAAATAAGAGAATATATTATACCTAATAAAAAGTATTCCGTATTAATCGATATAAGTGATTATGTTAAGATCTATGGAATTGGTTTCCTACATCCATCTCAGAAAATTATCAGGGATAAAGATAGAGTTTTGTTACAACTGGAAATTGTTAATCTCTCCATGTTGTTTAGGTGGTTGTCTTCTTACGGTAGACTAATGAAGATTGTTGAACCTGAGATAGTGAAACAAAAATATATCGATTATTTGATGGATATAGTTGACAGTTATAGTTAGGTGGAAGGGGTGTTAATATGATTAGGACGAGGTTTGCTCCATCTCCTACAGGTTATTTACATATAGGTGGTGCAAGAACTGCTCTTTTTAATTATTTATTTGCAAAGAGGAATGGGGGAACTTTTATTCTGAGGATAGAGGATACAGATTTAGAACGCTCTAAGATTGAATATGAAAAAGAGATCATTAATGATTTGAAATGGCTTAGATTGGAGTGGGATGAGGGACCCGATGTTGGGGGTAGTTATGGCCCTTATAGACAGTCTGAAAGATCGGAGCTTTATACCAAAGAACTAAATAAATTAATTGACAAAGGGATGGTCTATGAGTGCTACTGTACCGAAGAAGAACTGGAGATTCAACGAAAATTACAATTAAAAGAAAAGAAACCTCCACTTTATGACAGAAGATGTCTGAAATTAACTGATAAGAAAAAACAGGAATATATTTCACAAGGTAGAAAACCCTCTTATAGGTTCATGATTCCTCATAAATTTTTGGAATATGTTGATTTAATTCACGGTAAAATGAATGTTGATACTTCTCTCATTTCTGATCCTATAATAGTGAAGAGTAATGGTATTCCCACTTATAATTTTGCTTGTGTGGTTGATGATTATTATATGGGTATAACTCATGTTATAAGAGGTGACGAACATTTGGATAATACTCCTCGACAGATTTTAATATTTGAAGCTCTGGGATATAATTACCCTCATTATGCTCATATACCAATGATTTTAGCTCCCGATAGAACCAAGTTATCCAAGAGACATGGTGCCACGTCAGTAAGAGAATTAAAAGATATGGGTTTTGTTCCCGAAGCTGTTATTAACTATATTTCACTTTTGGGATGGTCTCCAAAAGAGAATAGAGAGATCTTTAATATTCGGGAGATTATAGAGAGGTTTGATTTTGATCATATTCTAGATCATCCAGCTGTTTATGATATTGAAAAAATGAAGTGGTTCAATCATTATTATATTTCAAATATTCTAACTTCTGAAGAAATTATTGGTTATCTAAAATTATTAGGGATTGATGTCAATGTAAATATTATGAAATATAAACAGATAGTAGATTTCGAAAAATCCAGAGTTTATCTATTACACGAATTTGCTGAAGTTTTTAATATTATCAATACTAATTTTACAGAGTATGATTTATCCGATAAATCTGTTAGTGAATTTGTTAATATTCTCAAAACTATTTATGATGATCTATCTGCTATCGATTTATCTTCTGTTCAAGCTGTTAAGGATGGACTTAAATTAATCCAACAAAAACATGGTTTAAAAACTCCTGATCTGTACAAACCTCTAAGATTGGCTCTAACTAATAAATTAGAAGGTGTAGAACTGCCTAAACTAATTTACCTCATGGAAAAAGAAAACTTACTTAAGAAAGTAAAAAATTTTATAGATTTTGTAGATAAAAAATCCAGAGTTTAAGGGGGAATAGGTTATGGATCTATCCAAAACTGTTAATCTAATGAAAACTGACTTCAGTATGAAGGCCAATTTACCTTTGGTTGAACCTGATATTGTTGATTTTTGGATAGAGAATAGAATTTATCATAAGGTTCTAATGAAAAATCAAGGTAAAGCAAATAAGGTTTTACATGACGGTCCTCCTTATTCTAATGGAAAAATTCATCTTGGTCATGCACTAAATAAAATATTAAAAGACATAATTGTTAAATATTGGAACTTAAAAGGTTATTATAGTCCTTTTGTTCCTGGATGGGATACCCATGGATTACCAAATGAAAAGGCTGCTATAAATACTTACAACATTGATAGAAAAAAAGTTTCTGAAATTTATGTTAGAGAAAAATCTAAGGAGATTGCTGTTTACTATTCTGAAATCCAGAAAGAACAGTTTAAGAGGTTGGGAGTATTTGCTGATTGGGATAACCCTTATCTAACTTTAAATCCTTCTTATGAAGCTGGTATAATAAGGGCTTTTGGGAAATTGGTAGAGAATGGATATATATACAGGGAATTGAAACCTGTTTATTGGTGCTATGACTGTGAAACTTCTCTAGCTGATGCTGAAATAGAATACAATGATAAGGTTTCTCATTCTATTGTTGTTTCTTTCAAATTGGATGGTGCGTTTTATAATTTTGAAGATGTTTATGTTTTAGTCTGGACTACTACTCCTTGGACTTTACCTGCTAATGTTGCTATTGCTTATAAACCCGGATCTGAATATATCGTTATAGAGTATCTAGGTAAAAAGTATATAGTTGCTAAAGAAGCTTATTTAAATTCTGAACAATTAAAATTTCTTAGAGATAATTCAAGTATAATATTGAGTTTCAATTCCGACGAGCTTTTTGGACTACGTGCTAAACATCCTTTTATTGAAAGGTATTCTTTATTAGTCTATGCTACATATGTGGATTTGAATAATGGTACTGGTTTGGTACATACTGCTCCAGGGCATGGATACGAAGACTATATTACAGGTAGAAAATTTGATTTACCAATAATATCCCCTGTTGATAAGGAAGGAAGATTTAATGATGAAGTGGATTTTATAAGTGGTGTCCATATAGATAAGGCCAACGAATTAATCATTGATAAATTATTCAAATCTGGTAATTTATTATGGAAGGGTTCCATTACTCATAGTTATCCTCATTGTTGGAGATGTCATAAACCTGTAATTTTCAGAGCTACTTATCAGTGGTTTTTGGATATTGATAAAATGAGGGATAAGCTAATTTCTTCTGTCGACAAAGTTGAGTGGTATCCTTCTTGGGGTGAAGATAGGATGAAGAAAATGATAGAGAGTCGTCCTGATTGGTGTTTGTCTCGTCAAAGAGTTTGGGGTGTATTTATTCCTGCTCTTTATTGTAAAAATTGTGGTAATCATATTTTAGATCCTGATATAATAGAACATATTGCTTCCATTGTTGAAAAAGAGGGTAGCGATGTATGGTGGAAAAAAGAAACAAAATATTTCATAAACAAAGATTTGATATGTCCTAATTGTTCTGGTAGGGAATTTGAAAAAGAAAAGGATATTTTTGATGTTTGGTTTGAGTCTGCTGTTAGCCATTTTGCTGTTTTATATAATAATTTGGGGCATCCTTGCGAGTTATATTTAGAGGGTTCCGATCAGTATAGGGGTTGGTTTCAGGTATCTCTCATAACAAGTGTAGGTGTTTTAGGATATCCTCCTTATAAAAAGGTGTTGACCCATGGGTGGGTGCTTGACCATGAAGGTAGAGCTATGCACAAATCTTTGGGTAATGTTATAGACCCTATGGAAATAGTTGAGGAATATGGTGCAGATATTTTAAGACTTTATTTTGCTACTTCCGAATATACAAACGACGTCAGGATGTCAAAAAATACGATAAATTTTGTTACTGAAATGTATAAAAAAATTAGGAATACCATTAGATTTATGTTGGGCAATATTTATGACTTTGATGTTAGTATCCATAAGTTTAATTTTACTGAATTGCCTCTTTTAGAAAAATATGTAATTAATCAGCACTCTATGTTGATAAAAACTGTGGAAGAATATATAGAGAATTTTGAGTTCCATAGATATGTATATCATATTTATAATTATATTGTTCATCTTCTCAGTTCTTTGTATTTAGATGTAAGAAAAGATGTATTGTATACATATGAGAAGGATTCTTTTGAAAGGAGGGCTTGTCAATTCGTAATATTTAACATTCTGAGGGATCTGCTTGTAATGTTGTTTCCTGTTTTGTCCTTTACTTGTGAACAAGCTTGGAAAAACATACCGCTGCATAATATCTCATCTTTTAGCTGTTACCTACAGGACTGGCCAGATTACAAAAAATACAAAATTGAAGGTATAGAATTTTATGAAAAAATTGTCACCTTCTATAGATCTGTTTTATCAATTTTTGAAAAGTATAAAAATAATGGCTCGCTTAAAACAACAAATGAAAGTATTCTTAATATTTATTCTGATAGAGGGTATGAATTTTTTGATAGATACAAAAATTTAATAAAAGAGATCTTTAGAGTTGCAGATGTTAAAATTTTTGATCATAAAGCAGAAAATATTGATTACGTAGTTTTGGATGACACTAATATATATGTTAAGTTTGATAAATCTAATTATTATAAATGTGAGCGATGTTGGAATTACTATCAAGAATTAAAGGATAACAGCTTAAAAATTTGTCATAGATGTTACGAAGTTTTACAAAAGATAGGAATGTTTGCTTAAAATCTTTTTAATTTGATATTATCTCATACTGCTGTTTATAAAGAAATTATTTTATAATTTTAATTGATTTTGAAAATCACTTGATTTATTGAATTTCAAAAGATTGAACAGATTTGGAGAAAGAGTCAATGATAATGCTAGTGGCAAGGATTTTGCGGTAACTGGGGTATTTATTGAAGTAATGTTTGGAAAGAATTTGATGAATAGGATGCCATTTATCGAGTTTGAATTCGAGAATGTAGGCAGTGTTTTGATGTAGTTAAGGTTAGTTCAATGTTACCTGTGGAGCAGCTATCATCTGCGATAACATTGAGACCAGTAGAAACGAGGAAAACATACAATATGGTGCAATAAAAGGTATTTGAGAGAAGAGTTTATTGAGAAAGTAAGGATATAGTTAAGAGTATTTTTAATGTGAGGATTGGTGTAGAATAATATGTAGGTGTTATTTCTGATTTTACTACTATTAGATCATAATCTGAGCTATTGGAACTGTAATCAGTGACAAAAATATTGCCACTTTGATCTAAGTGGATTGAAGTGCCAAAATTACCATTACTTCCAGCTATGTTGTGAAGAATGACAGCAGCGTCATTATCTCCATCGCCATCTATGTATCTAGCACGGGAAGTTCCAAATGTATTAGATACTTTGCCTGAAGCAGGAGTATATCCTTTATTAATATTGCTAAGAGCAAAGAATTTTATGCCATTAAAATTGCAAGAGTGTAAGAAAATGTTTAATATTATGATTGATATTGTAAAAGCAATTAATAGAGCTGTTTTCAAATAAAAATCATTTAATCTTTTGAATATGCAAGACTTTAACAGATTTGGAAGAAGAGTCAATGACAATACCGATAGCAAAAATTTTCTCGTAGTTTAAGTATTTATTGAAGTACTGTTTAGAAAGGATTTGATGAATAGTGTTGCCTTTGTCAACTTTGAATTCAAATATATAAGCAGTGTTTTGATGTAGGACAGTTAGATCAATGTTGCCAGTAGAAGAGGTGTCTTCTGCTATAACATTTAACCCCGTGGAAACGAGGAAAACGTAG
>JANXBF010000002.1 GCA_025057615.1 Candidatus Calescibacterium sp.
GAGCTTCTGTCACAAATTTATACTCCTGTAAGTATACCTTTTCAGCAACAAAATGGAGATTTAGTTGTTAACTTGGATACGTTGAATGTTCAGCAGAGAACTGCTTTGGCCACCTTACACGTTAATGGTGGTAATGTGATTATGATGCCCCCAAGTAATGGTAACGCCTCTCTTTCTGTTAATAATCCAAATGGTGTTCCACAGCCTTTTGATTTGACGGTAATATCAACAAGATTTAATAATACTGATAACATTCGAAATAGAACGTTTTATGCTCAGTCGACCAATCAGCCAGTTGATCAAAGGATTGGTGGTTGGAGTTTACCAGGTAATGGTAGCTTTACCCCCAATAATTTCATGGTTGACTTAGGTGGAACTAATGGAGTAAACTATGTATTACCTTCTCAAG
The DNA here is from genome assembly GCA_025057615.1 of Candidatus Calescibacterium sp. GTDB lineage: Bacteria > DRYD01 > DRYD01 > DRYD01 > DRYD01 > DRYD01. Next base: position 410 of record JANXBF010000002.1, read on the forward strand.
ACCCCGGAAGTTATGACAGAAGAAGACAAGTGATTAGAACTTTGGAAGGAAACGTTATAATTCAAGATTTCAATGATCAAATTGGTACTGGCCAAATTGGTATAAGAGACGATGGTGAAAATGGAGGTTATGTAGGATTTAATATTAGTCAAACACCAAATTCTATTAACCCACGTAGAGCTGGTGGAAAGCTTTCTATTTTAAGCCATAATTTTGTTTTACTGAATTATCAATTTAGTCAAAATCAGAGACCCGTATTTAATGGAAATAATATACGAGCAGGTTTAGCCGCAGATATAATTTCATATAGAGGAAGTTTACAAATTGTGGATGAGGATTCATTCAGATTCTTACTTGATACTGGTAGGTTTAGAAGAGCTGAAGCTGAGAATTTCCTCAATAATATCACAACGAATGATAGATTGTATTGGTATGGAAAATATATAGCTAATTTCGCTAACGTAGAGGGAATAATGCTCCAAAGTGGAACTATAAGAGGGTTTGGAGAGACCATAATTGACGCAAGTGATTACAACTTTAATTTACCCAGATCTACACGAAGAGATTATAGAGTATTAATAAATAACAGAACAGTAATACTTTTTGATATAATTCAATTCCAAATAAACAAGTAGGAGATAATTTTAAAATTAAAATTAATTTTTTAGAACAGGTTTAAAAAATACTTTATTAAGGGTAGTTGGTAGTCAACGATTTCTTTTTGTTCAGGATGGTATTGGACAGCTAAAATGGGTAGCTCCATATGTTTCATTATTTCAACTATTCCATCCTTACTTAAAGCCAATATTTCTAAATTTTTACCCAATTTTGATATTGCTTGATGATGTCTACTATTGGTATACATAAAATTTTCTTTTTTTATATTTTCATCAAAATGGAGGTAATCAAATATTTTTCCCTTAATTATATGTCTTAATTTTCTCTTATCTTCGAATTTTTCTATTTCTGGATAGATTTTGTGAGCATTGTCAATAACTGTACCTCTGATATCATAGGGTAAGTGTTGGAAAAGGGCTCCTCTGAGGAATACATTGATAATTTGGATTCCTCTACATATGCCGAAGATAGGTTTAGTTTGATGAAACTTTTCAAGTATCTCTAATTCTATTTCGTCTCTTTCTTTATTGAAGTTATATAAGCTTTCTGAGTATTTCACTTTGCTGTTATAATATTCAGGATGAACATCTTCTCCACCTGATAAAACTATGATATCAATTTCTCTTAATTTCTGATTTATTTTACTGTTTATTTCTAATATTTCTATTTCAGAATTTTTGGATAGTTTTTTATTGATTTCATTCTGCATTAATGAACAAAAGTTTATATATTCTTCAAACACTATATGATTTGTATCTTTTTTAATAACCAATCCAACTTTCATTACTTGACCTCCATCATGATTTCATTATTCTATTATTCTAATTTCATACTCTATTTCTGTGGACTTTTTGAGCATATGACTTACAGAACAATATTTTTCTTGTGATAACTCGACTGCCTTTCTTATATTTTCATAACTGAGATTTTTTCCTCTGAATTGATATATGAGTTTTATTTTTGTAAATATTTTGGGATGTTCTTCTTTTCTTTGTCCCTCAAAAAAGATTCTGAAATCTTCTACCTCTTGCCTCATCTTTTTTAGAATGGATATTACGTCCATTGCTGTACAACCCATTAGAGCTATTGAGAGGATTTCCATAGGAGTAGGAGCTGACTCAAAACCACCCACATCTTTTTTACTATCTAATATAATTGCATGGTTGGATTCTGTAACTCCTATAAATCTTAATCCTTCGTTCCAAATTAACTCTGATTTCATAATAATCACTCCTTTTTAGTATCTATAAGTTTATATTCTTTATTCTACTATGAATATAGACTCCTTAGTTTTAAAGACATTCCTTAAATCATTTATTTCATCTATGGATGTTTTTTTTATGATATCTATATGTTTTGTTAAGTATTCATCAGGGAGATTATAAGCCTTTATTTTTGCTAATATTGCATTTCTGAAACTTCTTTTCTGTAGTGCTGATGCAAATAATCCTATTATATAATTCTTTGCAGTTTCCAACTCATCTTTATTAAAACCATTATTAATAATGTTTAATATTTCTTGTTTAAGAGCATTTATTGCCTCTTTTTTCTTTTCTTTTGATGTTAACATTAATAATTTTATATTTCCTTTGCCAAAGGGTATGGGATCATAGACTGATGTTATAGCGTAAGCTAATTCTTTTTTTTCTCTTATGTTAATAAATAGTCTACCAGACATTGAGCTCAATATTCCATTTAAAATTTTGAATTTTATGGACTCAAGTGAGATAGAGGGAGCCTGATAAACAAAAGCTATTCCTGTTTCCTTTTTACCTAAATTTTTAGTTTTTTTACTTGTTTTTATATCAAAATTTTTCATCATATCATAGTAATTGTGATCTATTTGAAGAATTTTGTTGAAATGTTTGTATAAATATTTTTCTAAATTTTCGTTACAATAACCACTTACTACTATTATTTTTTTTACGTTTTTACTTAATACTTTGGATTCCATCCACGATATCAAATTATTTCTTGTTATTTCTTTCAAAGTTTTTGGAGTTCCTCTAGTATCCCAACTTAGAAAAGAATTATAAAATACCGTATCAGCATTTTCATATAGATATGTCCATACATCATCTCTTGAAATTTTTATTGAGTTTATTAAGTCTCTTTTGCTTTCATCTATGTCCTCATATCTGAATTTGTAATTTGTTAAAACTTCTTTTAGAATATCCACAGCTTTTTTATAGTTGTAGAATGGAAAAGAGATTGATATTCCACTACTAAAATTACCAGTTGAAGAACTTAATGATACTGAATTCTTCTCAAGATAATATTGAAATGAATCATAATTCATTGATTTTGTTGACCTAACAATTGTTTTAAAACATAGATTATTTATTCCCATATTGTTTGGCTTTTCTAAATAGTTGCCAACTAAAAATAATATTGATATGTAAGTTATCGGTATACTGTTATCTTGAACAATAAATATTTTGTTTTCAATATTTTTATATTTTATTTCCATATTTCCACTTCTTCTTCTAAGTTTATCCCTTTTTTCAAAGAATCATTCTTTATTTTTTGTATGATGTTTATAACATCACTAAATTTTGCATTATTGAAGTTAACGATGAAGTTGGAATGTTTTTCTGAAACTTTGGCTCCACCTACGGTGTATCCTCTGTAGCCCAAGTCTGAGACTATTTTCCAAGCAGGTGTGTTTGATAAGTTTTTAAATACACTACCACATGATTTTTGGTTAATTGGTTGAGTAATGATTCTTTTATGCCATGTATCCTTATATATCTGTTTCAATTTATTTTTATCAGTTATGTTTTTTGATGGAAATTCGAATACAAATGAAACTAAATCTAACATATTACCATTCATATTTTCTTGCTTAAAAAAAGAATTTCTATATGAGAAGAATGTTTTATCAACTTCAATTGATCTTATTGATTTTCTCTTTCTATCAAAAAATGTGACTTTTTTCAAAAAATCTGATATTTCCACGTTTTTTATGCCCGCGTTATTGAATACTGCTCCACCTACAGTTGCTGGTATTCCAGCTAATTCTTCATAACCACTTATACCGTTATCTATTAGAAGTTTAATAAAATATTGTAATTCTGTGAAAGAAGTGGAAAATACCCTTATCTTTCTTTCATCCCTAAAAATCCTTACAATTCTGTATTTACCTGTAATTATAAAGAAATCCAATCTTTCATCATTTGCTAAGATATTACTGCCTTTTCCTAATATTCTATACGGAACTCTGTTTGATATACTATATAAAGTTTTTATATATTCCTGGTGATTATTTACAAATATAACACCAAGCGGCTTTCCACCTATTCCATAAGTGGTTAATGTGGATAAACATATATCATCCCTACAATTGTGGACTTTGAGGTTGGTTAAAAAGGTATTCTTTTTTGACACAAATTTTCTATTTTTTGGTCTTTTTGGTCTTTCTAAACTTATTCTTTAAGGGAGGTAATTTTGTAAATGTTGAGTTAGTACTTCGTAATTTTTCTAAGGCATTTTTTGTTATTTTATGTGCATATAAATTTAAAGTTTTTGTTAGTTGACCGTTACCTAATATTTTTACTTCTTTTTTTATGTCTTTGATTAGTCCCTTTTGTAATAGATTTTCTGGTTTTACAACATCATTGTTCTCAAAAACATTTAGATCTTGTAGTTTGACGATGTGATATTCTTTTTTAAATATATTTTTGAATCCTTTTGATGGTACTCTGAGGTACAGTGGATTTTGTCCGCCTTCAAACCATTCGGGTTTTGCTCCTCCGCTTCTGGATTTCTGCCCTTTTGTTCCTCTTGTTGAGGTTACACCATGACCACTACCTAAACCTCTTCCAACTCTTTTTCTTTTGTGTTTGCTATTGGGAAATGGTTTTAAATCTTGTAATTTATACATTTTCATCACCTACTTTTTTTGTAGTATTTAGAACTTTTGGAAAAGTTTTTTCTTTCAAATTTTTTTCTTTCTTCATTTTCTTCATTTTTTTCTTCTTTTTCAATAGGTTTTTCACTTTTTGAAGCTTGGTAATATTTATCAAATTCATCTTCTTTGTATTCTGCAGTTAAAATTTCTCTGTATTCTTCTTTGGTTTTTAGTTTCTTGAGTGCATCTATTGTTGCCCAAACCAGGTTTATGTGGTTATTACTACCTAGTGATTTTGTTAGAACGTTTTTATAACCGGCTTTTTCTAATACGCTTCTTACTGGCATTGATGCTATAATACCAGTTCCTTTACCTGCAGGTTTTAGTAAAACTTTCGAAGTTGTGTTTGAACCAAATACTTCATGTGGTATTGTACCATTAATTATTGGAACTTTAATAGTATTCTTTTTTGCTTTATTTTCAGCTTTTCTTATTGCTAATAAAGCTTCTGGAGCCTTAGCTAAGGCCACACCTACGTTACCTTGTCCGTCTCCTACCACAACTAAAGCACTAAACCTGAACCTTTTGCCACCTTTCATTACCCTCGTAACCCTTCTTAAGGAAACTAATACGCTTTGATATTCTGATGTTTGTTCTAAAGTTTCCAGCATTATTACCCTCCCTATACTTGTATTCCTTTTTCTCTTAAAGTATCAGCTATCTTTTTTATGTTACCGTGATATTTGTATCCGCCTCTATCAAAAACAAGTTTGTTTATATTTAATTTTTTACATCTTTCTGCCAATCTTGAAGCAACTTCTATAACTATATCCTTGTATTTCATTTCTTTCTTTTGATATTTATCTTTTATGTCTTTTTCTAAGGAGTTGGAATATGTTAGTGTTCTACCTGTTGTATCATCTATTACACTTAAGTAGATATTCTTATTGCTTCTGAATACGTTACATCTGGGTTTTTGGGGATTACCTTTTATTTTCTTTCTTAGCCTTTTATGTCTTATTTTTCTTTTTTCATTCCTGCTTATCTTTTTTATCATTGTGCTGCACCTTCCTTAGTTTTTAATACTTTCTATATAAGATTCTATTTTATTTTTTATTTTCCTTTGTTTAAAAATTCAGCTTACTTTTAGAACTGCTCTGAGTTTTGCTTTGCCTTTTCTAACTATTTCTAATGCTCTAGGTAATTCATGAAATTCAAACGTTTCTACCATAGGTTTTAAATTGTTTGATATTGATAATTTAATAGTTTCTATCAAATCTATTCTACTTCCAACAGCATTACCTGTGAGAACTAGATTTTTAGAGATTAAACTTATTGGTTGGAATGAAATTTCATTTATGTGTGCTCCTACGAAAGATATTTTTCCATAAGCTTTCAGATAGGGTATAAATTTCATTGCTATTTCTGAATTTGGTAATGTGGATAGAACTATATCTAACTTACCAACTTTTTCTATTTCATCATATGTTAGGAATTGATCTGCTCCTAATTTTTCTGCTAATTTTTTCTTGGAAATATCTGATGAAAAAACTATTGTATATGCTCCAAAAGTTCTGGAGTATTGAACTGCCATATGTCCCAAGCCACCTAATCCAAGTATTGCAACTCTCATCATTGGTTTTATATTGAGTTTTTTTAAAGCTGTATAGGTTGTTAATCCAGCACAGTAAAGAGGAGCAATTTCTTCCAATTTCCAATTGTCTATGTTTACCAATTTGTTCACAGGTATTGCAAATTCTCTTCTTAGAACACAATATTCTGAATAGCCACCTATGGTGTTAATTCCAGTTATTTTCCTATTTTCACAGAATTGTTCATTTGACGACAAACAGTACTCGCAATCTAAACATGAAGAATGAACCCATGGTAATCCAACTATATCATTTATATCCACTTTGTCTACATTTTTCCCTTTTTTAACAACTTTTCCTATGACTTCGTGTCCTGGTGTGAGTGGATAATTTACAAACCCTCTTGAATTCCAATCTCCATCAATTATGTGTATATCACTATGACAAATCCCACAATAATCAACTTTAATTAGGACTTCATTATCATCTATTTCATAAATTTCAGATCTTTCTAAAGTTATATCAGATGGTTTATTACAAACCCATCTTCGGTATTCCATAATAAAATAATTACAATAAATATTTGTTTTAACCTTTAGATTGATCAATTTTGAATAGGAAAAGGTGTAATCAAAGTGGAATAGAATATAAAATAGGGGATAAGAAAGAATAAAAGGGGGGTTCTATGAAAACTTTTTTCAAAGTTTTTTCCATAGGTGTTTTGCTTTTGATAGTTATAGCCGTTTTTGCTTTTGCACAACAGTTGTATATTTTTATACATAACAAACCCTACAAAGGGGATTATATTTACCAAGGTAACAGAATTTATGTTGAAATAAATCAATTTGTAAAAATGACTAATCTCAAAATGTATAACCAAGGTAATTATTATGTTCTGAGTGATAAAACTATAGTTCCACCTGCTTCTTTCACCAGTTTAGTTTATTACAATAATAAGCCTCTTAAGTATGTTATATTTCAGAATTCCAAGGTTTATGTCGATCTTTTTGAACTATCTTATTTTACAAATGCTGTGGTTGAATTTAATAAAGAAACAGGCATTGTTGACTACTATAGCAAAGCTAAAGTTGAATTAACTGCCCAACAGGTATATCAAGCATCTGAGCAAATTTATAACACCCAAAAAGACATATATTCAACTGATAAGAAAAAGATACAAGTTGGTGAAAAACCTAAAATACCTGCCGATGCCATAAAGATTGTCGATGAAAACCCACAATATGATGACAAAAATAATAGAGGAGAACTTAGATATACAGCTAAGGTTAAAAATACTTATAAAGAAACTATTGAAGATATAAAAATAAAGATAAAAATAGTTAGCCCAGCGAATGATGTTCTTCATGAGGAAAAATTTTCTTTTTCCCTACTCAAACCAGGTGAATCAAAAGAAATAAGTTTTTATTGGATAAATAACACCTCTATACCTTTACCTCAAATAAAATACGAGATAGATTTTAAAGGTAAAGAAGAACAAGAAAAAGATAAATGAAAATTAAATTTTTAAATAAAATAAGAAACAATGTCAGAAATTTTATACATAAAAACCTGGTTTTCTTAGTTCCTACATTGATTTATGATAATATAGAGAAAATAACACCCCAAAAGTTAAGGGAACTGAATGTTGATACAATATTACTCGATTTGGATAATACTCTGGTTCCTTGGAATAAAAAACAAATACCCAATGCTATATGTAAATATCTTTCATCTTTAAAGGAAGCCGGGTTTAAAATTTGTATAGTTTCTAATGCTTTGCCCATAAGAGTTAAAAAAATAAGTGAAGAGCTGAATATACCATATATTGCTTTGGCAGCTAAACCATCCACCAGACCACTAAGAAAAGCCATTAAGATACTCAACTCCAATATTGAAAATACTGTGATAATAGGAGATCAGCTTTTTACTGATATTCTTGCGGGTAACAGATTGGGAATAAAAACCATTCTTGTTAGACCATTGGCTAAATTTGAACTTGTAACATCAAAATTTATTAGGCTAATAGAAAAGAAAATACTGTCATATTTAGCTAAAAAAAATTATATATCCTCCAAAGAGGTTAAAATTGAAAAATGAAAAAGGGAATAATATGGTCATACACTAAAGGAGAATTCGTTATATTTGATCATTACTACTTTTCAACTCTTTATAATTATATAAATTCTAATTATAAGTTAGAAATACCAACTAAGTTCAATGAATTAATAAAAATAGCAAGTCAAGATGAATATAAAGCGATTATATTTAATTATCCAGAAAAGTCGTTTACATCCAGACAAATTGAAGCGTTGCTTGAACTTTTTTACAAAGGAAAGACTCTGGTATTTTTAACATACTATAAAAATGAAGATAGGAGTAGTGAAATTGTTAATTCTATACTCACTAAAGTCGGATTAAAGATAAATTATGATGAAGTATTGCAACTAAGTAATATACATAATAATGATAAATATTTAATCATTACTTCACAAGTAAGTGATAAATTAAAAAATGGTTTGAAAAGTGTAATAATGCCATGTACCTCAAGTATTGATATTATAGAAAAAGAGGGTTATGTTTATGATGTATTACTTAGAAATGATAGTGGGGATAAAGTAATAGCTGCTGAAGTTGGGAAAAAAGGTAAAATTATCGCTTTCGGAACTTGTGTATTCTGGGATAATTTTTCCATATCTCTTTATGATAACTTTCAATTTACTAAAAAATTAATAAATTACTGTTTGGAGGTATAACTATGGAGAATTTGTATAGGTTGATAGATAAACTTGAAGCCAATTTGAGAAGATCCAGATTGTTTGGTTTATCTTTTGTTAAATCCAAAGAAAGTATTTCCATTATAAACAAAATAAGACAAATATTGGCTGAAAGTTATACTCCAACAGAAGAATTAATAAGGTTAAGAAAGGAACTCGAATCAAAAGAAAGAGAACTTAATGATATTAAAAATAATATTATTGAAAATGAGGAAATAGTAAAAATGGCTTATCTAAAAGCACAAGAAATAGAGAAAAATGCAAAAGAGGAAGCCCAAATATTGATAAATAACGCAGAGAAATATGCTCTTAGAGTATTAGATCATTTTGAGGAAGAACTTAAAAAATTGGTATCTACAGTTCAACAAAGTAAAAAAAATATTGAAACAGAAATACAAGCCGAAACCAATAAGGTTGGTGCTAAGAAAGCCGATCAAGAGTTAAAGAAAGTTAATATTAAGATCAAATAATTTTATTGCCGCTTAACTGGAGAGCGGTATATAAATCTCCAGTGAAAACAGGGAGGAAAAATATGAACCAGATAAATCTTGAATATAAAATGAAGGAAGGTCAAACTTATCTTTATGATGTTTATATCACTAATACAAAAATATTTAAAGAAGGAGATAAAGAAGAAAAGGAAACTGATGAAATAAAACTGAAATTATCTCAAAAAGTTAGCAAAGTTTTGCCTAATCAAACATATGAATTGGAAGTAGAAATAGAACCAATAAGTTTTCTCAGAAATTCTAATCCCCAGGAGATACCTATTCCAACACAGACAATGAAGATGACAATGGATAGAAAAGGAAAAGTTTTGGCCAGTACTATGGATAGTCCTGTTAACTCCCCAACTTTTCCTGATAAACCCGTGTCCTTGGGAGAAACTTGGATATCTCCTGCAGAATTGAAATTACAGGACGGTGGAAATATAAAAATTAATTACTATTATACAGCTAAAAGTATAGAGAAATATAAGAATTACGAGACTGTTCTTATCGAGGTCAATAGTGATGAATGGTCCAATACTGCTCAAGATGTTACCCAATATCTTAAATCTAAGGGAATGACTTTGTTTTCTGTAGAATACGGGGCTCTTATGAAATCAAAAGTTGAGACTGAAGTTAAAGCGAGTATAGAAAATGCTAATCAACATTTCATATCCATAGTTGAAGTTTTGGTTGAGCTTGATAAATTAACACAAAAAGATCTCACTGAAACCGATGAAGGATATATTATAAAATAATAAAAAGAGGTGACTAATAATGGTTAAAACGCAGGACGTTATTTCTATTTTGAAAGACCAAAAAGTTCAAAGTATAAGAATGATGTTTGTAGATATATTAGGAATTCCTAAAGGTGTACAAATCCCCGTTTCTCAAGCTAAAAAGATGCTTGATGGAGAAATACTATTTGATGGTTCTTCAATACAGGGATTCGTTAGAATTGAAGAATCAGATATGAAATTGGTCCCAGATCTCAATACTTTTGTTGTTGCTGACCTTAAAGGATACAACGAAGCCTTTGTTGTTTGTGATGTTTATTATCCAAATGGTAAGAGGTTTGAGGGTGATCCGAGATTTGTTCTTCAGAAAGTATTGGAAAAATCTAAAAAGATGGGATTTATTCCAATGGTTGGTGTTGAAGCCGAATTTTTCCTGTTTCCCATGAATACTGGTAAAGGATTTGCTAGTGCCCCTGTTTTAGAACATACGGATTCAGGTGGATATTTTGATATGTTGTATCTTGATTCAGCTGAGCAGGTTAAATTGGATATACTAAAAAAATTAGAGGAATTTGGTTTTGAGGTTGAAGCTCTACATCACGAAGTTGCCCCTTCACAACATGAAATAGATTTTAAATACAGCGATGCTTTGACTACAGCTGATAGATTGTTACTATTCAAAATAATTGTTAAAACAATAGCCCTAAGATATGGTTTGCATGCCACATTTTTACCAAAACCAATAAAAGGTATAAACGGGTCTGGATTACATATGCATCAGTCTCTATTCAAAGGAGAAACTAATTCTTTCTATGATAATAGATCTTCAAATGGTATTAGCGAAACGATGTTGAACTATATTGGAGGCATATTTAAACATGTCAAAAGTTTTACTGCAGTAACTAATCCTTTGGTTAATTCATATAAGAGATTGGTTCCTGGTTATGAGGCTCCTGTATATATTTCTTGGGGAGAACATAATAGGAGTCCTCTAATAAGGATACCTGCCAAAAGAGGAAATTCTACAAGAATAGAGCTAAGAAGTCCCGATCCTTCGTGTAATCCTTATCTTGCTTTCTCCGTAATAATTAACTCCGGACTTGATGGAATAAATAACAAATATCAACCTCCTAAACCAATTGATTTAAATGTATATGAATTGGATAATCAAACTATGAAAAAATATAAAATAGAGCAATTACCATCTAATCTATATGAAGCATTGATTGAAATGCAAAAAGATAGCTTTATTAAAGAAACACTAGGGGAACATATATACTATAACTTTATAAACTCAAAAATGAAAGAATGGAAGGATTATTCCACTGAGGTAACAGATTGGGAACTACAAAAATACTTCAGTATATACTAAATAATGACCCCATAAATGGAACCAAATAAATGGACTATAAAATCATACGCAAAGATAAATTGGGTTTTAGAAATACTAAATATCAGGAAAGATGGTTATCATAACATATCGTCTATATTTGATATAATAGAACTTTTCGATATAATAACAATAGAATTTTGGGATGATGAAAAGTGGAGTGTTGATATACACTCTAATGTAAAAGAGTTAGAAAGAGAAAATATAATATATAGGGTTTTCGAAGAATTGAATTCTGTGGATACCAGGGGTAAGTATAGGGTAAACATAAAACTTGAAAAGAACATTCCGTTGGGTGGGGGGTTGGGAGGTGGCAGCTCTAACGCAGCTTCTATCATATATTTCCTATATTACAAACGAATAATAGATATACCTTCCGCGTTTAGAATGTGTAAATCTTTGGGAAGCGATGTTTTACCTATTTTTATGACTTATCTGTATAAGAATCATTATATTTTTTGTTTTGAAAGACAGAATATATGTGTTCCCCACACTAAATTTTATAATTCAATCTATAATTTTTTTTTAGTATTTTCTCCTTTTCGTGTTAACACAAAACAAGCTTATGAAGAATATGACAAGATGATAAAAAATAGAGACTTATTCATAGGATATAGAACTTACAGATTTCTTAGCTTTTTAAAAAAAGGAATGATTAGAGAATATTTTTATTACCTAATACATAATGATTTTGAGAAAATTATTTATGATTATTACAAGAATATTTATTTCATAAAGGAAATGATTTACGATTGTTGTGGTAAAGAAAATGTTAGGGTATTCTTGTGTGGAAGTGGATCGACTTTAGCCGTTATTACAAAAGATGAAAGATGTGATGTTAGTACGTTGAAAAAGGTTATAGAAGATGCGGGATTGGTTTTCAGGGAGGTAAATGTATGGTTCTGATTAGGCCTGAAAAATGGGGTGCAATAGGGGAAGTTGAGTTACTTATATTCATGCTTGATGGTTCCGCTAGTATGTATGAAACTAATACTTTTGACGGGAGAAGGAAATCTGACCACCTCGTTAATATTGTATATGATACTTTGGAGAGGTTGAGAGCAAGTAGCAGAAGTAACAGTTTTAGAGCTTCATTGGTGTATTTTTCTGATAGTGTTATAGTTCCTAAAGTTGATGGTATACCATATTATAGTCTGGAGGAGGCAATCAATGAGATAACTGATCCTGTAATAAAAATGGCTGGAGGAGGAACATCTATAGCTAATGCTCTCAATGAAACCTCCAAAATTATTGATGAATTCAACAGAGATATAGGACTACCTGATGAGAAACATATAACTGTTTTTCTTTTTACCGATGGTAACGAAAATATAAAAACTACAAAGGATGTTATTAATGAAGCACTTAAAATAAAAAGTATGGGAGTTACTATATGTTGTATATCTCTTGGAAATGATTGTGATGAAAAATTACTTGTAGAAATATCAAGTGTTGCAAGTTTAAGACAGGTTAAAAGAATGGATTTGGCCAATATGTTAGACTTCTTAACCAAGGAACATGAAAACTATAAACTTTTTTTAAAAGGCCATGTGGACGGTAAGATAAGTAAGAGTATCTCTGAAGCAATAAGAAGCTTTATGAACATATTAAGTGAAACAAGATAATGTCTATAATATTTAAATTAGAAGATAATAAGACTATTAAGATAGAAATCGAGGACTTAAAAGATCCTATATTTGGTGGACAGGGAAGAATATATTTTTATAGGGATTACCTTTTAAAAGTTCTTCCGCTTGATGATGATACTGAATCTATACCACGGAGATTCAAAACTTTAAAGAAAGTTTGTGCTAATCTTAATGATGAAATAAAAAAATTCATAGTTTACAGAGGAATACCATTATCTATATCTGTTGACTTTAAAAACTATTTCAATTTCAGAACAACAGATAAAGCTATTCTCTTACTCTTTAATTTTCTTGATGGTGAAGATCTGTTCAATTTTCTCAAGGATGAACTACCTCTTAGCCAAAAAAGAATAAATGTATACAGAAAATTGATAGATATACTTATTGCTGTTAATTCGGTGGGTATAATTCATGGCGATCTTTATCCAGATAACTTTTTGGTAGACAAAAATGAAGATGTTTATATTCTTGATTTGGAAGGTGCTGGTATATTAATTGATAGAAAAGAATGGGAGTGGAAACCTCTTGTTATTGGAAAAGAGAGTCTTTTCCCCTTACCTCCAGAAGTGAAGTTTAAAAATGAATTCACCATCTATTCTGATGTTTGGACTGGGGTTTATTTGCTCTTTTTTATTCTTACTGGTATAAAACCGTTAGATTTTATGTTAAGAAATGATCATAAATATTTACAGAGTATTATACCTAGTATTAACAAATCAAAGAATTCTTGGCCGCCAGAATTACCTGTTAATTCCATAAGGGAACAAAGAAAGTATGCAGATTTTCATTCTTTTTATAGCTCTCTATTTAAGAAAAAAAAGTTGTCAGAAATACTTATTAATACCTATATTAAAGGATATCTTGATTATACTTACAGACCTAAGTTTGAAGAAATTAAAGAGGCTATTGATTATGAATTGAATATTCAACATTATCAAACACTCTTGGATCAAAGAATATTAAATCCAGTAATCGAAAATGTACCAGATAAACATGTTCTAAGTAATACTGATTTAAGTATTATAGAAGAAAAAGATTTGTTACAAAAAATGGAAGGGCAGAAAAAAGAACAAGATCAGAAATCAGAAAAAACTGAAAAAGTTGAACAAAACAAAATTGATTTATCAGAACTTGACAAATCAGATGATAAAAAATATAGATTTCAGAATTATATTAACAACCTTCCTGTATCTACTAGAGAATACTTAAACAATATTATTTCATCTTTGAAAAATGAAAAATTATATGGAGAGGAAATTGAAAAAGCTATAGAAGAACTCATAAAAATGAAACATACGGAAATTATTGTTAATACTTTCATAAAAACAAAGGATATTCATTTGGTTGCTTTATTTTTAAAGTTCATTTATGCTGGATACTGGCAGAATTTACTAGATTCTTTATACGCTCTTTCCAATGTCTCAAACCTTGGGGTCTACAGAATAATAGAGCAAAAAGTTTTACCAATTATTGTTAAGACTAGGAGGAAGAGCGAAAATATTTTGGATAACTATAAAGAAATTTTTGAACATATATATTCTTCTATAAATAAAGAAATATCTTTTTACTCAAGTAAAAAAGCGGAGATTGTCTCAAATTATTTGCTTGTCACCTTTTGTTTTCTTTCTTTTATTGTTCCTTTTGTAATGTTCTATTTTTTTAAAATGAGTTATGTTTCTATGATTTTGATATATCCATTTTTACTTATTTTGTTTTTGATTGTTTTCAGGATGGTTTTCATTTTTGTATGATATACTTAATAACTGATTACGGAGAAAGAGATTATTTTGTTTGTGCTATAAAGACTGTGATTATTAACTTTTGTAGAGTTTTAAATGTGGATTTACCTTTAATTTTTGACATAACTCATAATATTTGCAGTTATGAGCCTATTCCAGCAATTTTGAATATCAAGTCTATGTTAGATCTAATTCCTCATAGATCTATTATTGTTTGCGTTGTTGATCCTGAAGTCGGATCTTCCGTTTTGCCCTGCCTATCTAAACACGTATATAAAAAAAAGGAAATATTCTTTATTGGAAGGAATAATGGTATTTTGGGTGCTTTTGCAAATTCTAAACATTCTTTTACTTATCAGATATCTATTAAAAAGATAGAACGGGATATAAAACGTGGTGGTTTGTTCTATAAATCGGGTATAAAAAATATAAGTAATACTTTTCATGGGAGAGATGTATTTGCCCCAATTGCTTCAATTCTCTATTGTGATTTGGTAAAGGGTTCAAGTAACATACAAAGATTTATTAGTAAAAAAATAAAGCCATCATATTTGAAGATACCTGACCCTCTGGTTAGTGAGAATCAAATTTGTGGCAGAGTGGTGTATTCAGATAAATTTGGAAACCTCGTAACCAATATACCTTCTTCCATTCTATCTTTAAAGATCAGGAGAATAGATATTGAAATCAATGGAAGTGTCTTTACGATTGATAGGGTTTACAAAAACTATTTGGAAGGTCAAAATAGGGATCTAATTGTTATTGCTAACAGTTTTGGATACCTTGAGATCAGTAGATTTAAACAGAGTGCGGAAGATTTCATAAAAAACTTTGGAAGCATTAAAAATGTAAAAATCTGTATAAGTTTATCATAGTAATATCAATGGTTCAATTATTTTTTTGTCTAATGAAAAACATATTTCTTTCCAATTATCTGTTTTTAAAATGTTGAATATTCCCATGTATTTTTCTCTTATTTGACCTGCTTTTACATTAAGTAAAAAAGCGGGGTTTGCAGTTATGTATGATAATATTTTTTCTGGTTGTAGTTTCAAGTAAATTGATGAAAGATTGCAAACCATGAGCATGGAAATTACGTTTGAAGATCCGGCATTGTAATCTGTGGCTAAGCATATTGGAATATCCCTTTCCAAAAGTTTATAAACTGGGCTATATTCTTTACCTAGAAACCAAGAAGTTGATGGCATAATCACTGCAAAAGATTTCAGCTTCTTTATAATATCTGCTGTTTCTTCGGGTAAAACTAAAAGGTGATCAAAACTTCTTATATTTATAGAATTTTTGTAATTCAAATAAAGCTGTTTTATTAGTCCATCTTCACCAAATTCGTTTGTATGAAACCTAAAGTAAAAATTTTGATCTTTTAGTGTTTCTATTATTTTTAGTGTTTGCTCTACAGAGAAAGCTGTTTTGTCACAAAAAATGTCAAAAAATTCTGTAAGAGATCTTATTTCAAACTTTTTCTTTCCCAAATGTTCTATGTATTCATTAAAATTTTCTGGTGGTATGTGTGCTAAAAATGTTGGGATTATCTTTATTGGTGAAAATTTTGAGATCTCTTTAATCAGTTTTAGGTGTTCTATTTCTTTATCTATTTCTATAGCGTATCCATTTTTTATTTCTATTAATGTTGTTCCATTGTTAATGCTATCTTTTATTCTCTGTATTAGAAGTTTTTTTAGATTCGGTGAGTTAATAGTTTGGTTAACTGTATATTTTATTCCACCTCCTTCTTGAGCTATTTCTTGATAAGTCTTTCCTTGTTGGCGTTTGAGAAAATCCGTGATTCTTTTACCATCGAATAGTAGGTGTGTGTGGCAATCTATGAAACCTGGGCATAAGTAATGGTTAGAAATATCTATGATTTTTGTTTCCTTATTTATTTCTGATTTTAGATCTTGGTATTTCCCTATTTTTTCTATTGTTCCTTTTTTTAAGGATATACAATATTGGTTGTATTCATATAATTGAGGATTATTTGTTATAGGGGTATCTGTGAGGGGAGTGATTATATTTGCATTGACGATTAAATATTCCATCATATGTTCTGAAGTTTTTTTTCTAAGTATTTTATGAAGTGGTCTGGATTGATTTTTTCATTAGTTATTTTCTCAACTAATTCCTGGGTTGTGTAAGTTTTTCCTTTTAAGTAGATATTTTCCTTTAGAAAATTGATTATATTTTCAAATTTTCCTTTTTCTATTTCTTCTGTTTTGATGTTGTTTTGTAGGGTATTGTATATTTGTGCTGCTATTAGGTTTCCGAGTGTGTAGGTTGGGAAATATCCGAACAGCGATTCTGCCCAATGTATGTCTTGCAGAATTCCTTCGCTGTCATCTTTGGGATAATATCCGAAATATTCTTTGAATGTTTCATTCCACAATTCTGGTATTTCTTGAATTTTTATATTTTTGTTAAATATTTCTCTTTCAATATTGAATCTCATGATTATGTGCAGATTATAAGTTGTTTCATCTGCTTCAGTTCTTATTGGTTGTAATTCTATCCTATTTATAGATTTTACAAATTCTTCTAGTTTAATTTTCTTGACCTCAGGGATATATTTTATTAGTTCATCATAGAAGTAGTTCCAAAAGTTCAGACTTCTTCCTATTAGATTTTCAAAGAATCTTGATTGGGATTCGTGAATACTGAGTGATGCGCTTGATGATACTGGTTGCCCAAAGTATTTGTCTGTTGGTAGGTAGTAATCATATATTGCGTGTCCGAGTTCGTGTAATGTGCCAAATATTGCACTTTCAATGTTAGTGTACCTTGTTGTTATTCTTACATCGAATGGAGATATTGCGGTTGCAAATGGATGGGATGTGGGGTCTAATCTTATATCTAAGTTACTGATTTTTTTTACTAGGTATTTACAAAATTGTTCCAATTTTTCTTTTTCGAATTTTATATTTTTCAGGTTAGTTTTTGTTTCTGTTTTGTCTTTATATTTTTTTATCAATGGTATCAGTTTTTCTTTTAATTTTGTAAATATTTTTTCTATTTGTTTAGGATTAATGTCGATTTCATATCCCTTAACTAGTGCTTCATATGGTTCTTCTTCATATCCCCATTTTTCTATCATTTCTCTATTGATTTCTATTATTTTTTTTAGGAACGGTAGCAAATGTTTGAATTTTTTTTCTTTTTTATCTTGTTCCCAAGCTTGTAGTGATGATGGTATTAGTTGTGACAATTTTGTGATTAATTTGGGGGGTATTTTTATGTTTCTTTCATATTCAAATTTCCACCATTTTATATTTACCCATTCTGGACTATATTTTTCATATTCTTCTGGGCTTATGGATTCTATTAATTTTCCATAGTTTTTTGAGGTCTTTTGTTTGTGTATATATTCTGTAATTATTGCTATTTGTTGTCCTCTATATTTTGCAGCTTTGGGATTCATACATACTCTGTCATCCCAATACAGTAAACTCAGGATGCTTTCGTAATGCCCAAGTTTCTCGTTTAACTTTAATAATTTTTTGTAGTTTTTGTTTTTTAAGCTTAACATTATTCCCTCCTTATTTGGTTTTTATAATTATTTCAACTCAGGTTTTTATTAAACCTCCTATAGGAAATGTTTTACATAGGAAGAATAATTATAAAAAATGAAAAATATATAAGATGGAATTGCTGTTTGATAGAATAAGTATAAACAAAGCTTTAGATAAAATATTTACGGATATCAAATGTTATCTTTCTGATATTAGTGGGGATGTTCACTTTATTACCATTCTTAAAGAGGGTATTCATTTCTCGGTCGATCTATCAAAAATGTTAAATGAATATGATTTAATTTTTGATTACATTTTTTTAGAAAACATTAATCCAGATAATAGAGAGCTGGCTATAGAAAAGGATATTTTTTTGCCTGTCAAGAATAAGAGAGTGATTGTTTGTTCAGTTTTAACAAGGAGTGGTTATGAATTGAGTTTTATGGAAAATTATTTGAGAATAAGAGGTGCCTTGGAAGTTAAGACTGTTTCCTTGATATGTAAAGAGGGTGCTAATAAAAAGCCGGATTTCTATTTTTTTGAAGTTCCTTCGAGTTACTATCTTGTTGGTTATGGTCTTGGATTTGATGAGAAGTATAGGAATTTGGAAGGAATATACAAGTTATAAAAGATGCTATTTTTAATTGATACTTATAGTATTCTGTATCGTCTTTTTTTTGCTCTACCTAAGCTTTCTTATAATGGTATTCAGCTTAATTCAATATATGGAATATCAAAGTTA
The DNA here is from genome assembly GCA_025057615.1 of Candidatus Calescibacterium sp. Classification (GTDB taxonomy): domain Bacteria; phylum DRYD01; class DRYD01; order DRYD01; family DRYD01; genus DRYD01. The sequence goes on from JANXBF010000002.1 coordinate 19,513, forward strand.
ATGATAAAATTGACTAAACAATATAGACCGAAATATTTGGCTTTCTGTATAGATAAAGGTAGATCTAATCGCAATGAAGTAATTAAAGAATACAAAATGAATAGGAAGCCAACATTGGATGAGTTCAAACAGCAGATACCTATATTTTATGAATTTGCAAACTCTGCGGGATTCATGGTTTATGGTATTGATAATCTGGAAGCCGATGATGTTATTTTTACTCTAACTCGGATTTTTAAAAACCAATCTGAAATTTACGTTCTTACTGGAGATAAAGATTTACTACAAGTTATAGACGACAATGTTAATGTTTTACTAATGAAAAAGGGGATAACGGATATCGATTTTTTCAATTACATCAATTTTGAAAAGGAGTTTGGATTTTGTAGTAAGTTTTATCCTTATTACAAAGCACTTGTTGGAGACCCTTCGGATAATATAAAAGGAGTAAAGGGTATTGGACCTAAAAAAGCAACTCAAATATTGAAAAATATCCAATCATTGGAAGAAATATACAAACATTTGAGCCCATCCGAGACTAAAATTTTCAATGATAATCTTTCTGTAATTATACTTAAAGATTATTCTAAAAATTTGAAAATCGAAATAAATCTGGATGATCTTAAAGTTGTATATGATTGGTACAAAAATGAAGAGTTTGTTAAATTTCTGAAGAATTACTCGTTTGTGAGTATTTTGAATGAAGTGGAGGATAAACAGTTAAAATTATTCTGATGAGGAGATTTTTGGGAGGGATGGCTGAGCGGTCTAAGGCGGCGGTCTCGAAAACCGTTGTGGGATTTTATTCCCACCGGGGGTTCGAATCCCCCTCCCTCCTTAGATTCTGATGGATATAATTGAGATAAAGAAAATAATTTCTGAGTGGAATCAATCTATATCTAAACCCGATAATTATAAAATGATAAAAACCATTCGTGAAATAATAGGTGTTTATTCTAAATTGGATGAAAAACAAAAAGAATTATTTATTTTTAATTTTAAGCCTATTCAGAAAAAAATATTTGATAATATATATTCTAATGATCCTTTGTTGAGAAGGTCTGTTGTTAATCTTGCCATTTCTCTTAATACTAATGAATTGATAGCAGACGTTATAAAATATCTGAAAGTTGAGAAGGATTACGAGAATATAATGGTTTATTTGAAATATATAGATAAATTTAAGGTTGTGGGTTTTATAGAAAACTTGTTTGGCTTCGCTAAACAGGTTGACCTTCCATTGATTATCAGGTTTAAGACTTTTTCTATTATATTTTCATTAGCAATAAATTATAAAAATAATTCTCTTATTTTAGACCATTTTTTTTCAATGTTAAATGAGTTAGTGAGAAACCAAAATTTTAATTACTCTGTTTTATCGTTATTTTTAAAAAACTTGATTAATGATCTTTTAGTTTATTATAGAGGGGATGATGTTCCAAAAGTTGTTTCTATTTTTTCTGACTTCTATAACAGTCTTTTCTTCAAAATATTTGATTTTATCAGGTATTTTTTGGTTAGAGTTGATAATGAGGAAAAATCGGAAATTTTGGTTTTGGCCTTTATTTTAATTTTTCTAATATCTGTAACATTAGATAAGATAGGATACTTTTCTGATGAAAAGAATATTTCTGGTGTTAAGGGGTTATTGTACAAGGATTTAGATTTGGTTTCCTTTTTAAAACAGATAGTCCTTGAGCTAAAAAACAAAACTTACTTTTTTTTATTTTTTAGTAATTTCTTGAAGGATTACGGTCTTTTGAATGAGTTGAAGAAAATTTTGGATACAGATCAAAGTTTTACTGAAATTCTTGTTAGTTTACTTTCTAATGATAATGAAAAGTTGAATTATCAAATTTTGAGTTTAATTTCTGAATTTGATTTGACAATTGGACATAATGGATTGAAAAAAATAGCCGATTTTGCTAAAAATAGTTTTAATGAAAATATTGTTTATACTTGTCTGGAAATATTTGATAAAAATGGATATTATGAAGATATTTTTTATTTTGCGAAATATTCAAGTTCTTACGGTGAAAGGATTAAAATTAAGATTAAGGAATTGTTAAAAAAAATGACGAAAGGAAAAACTGAGGATGAAGGATAGGTTAACAATTTTTGTTGGTCTGGGAAACCCTGGAAAACAATACAAAAATACACGTCATAATGTTGGTTTTATTGTCTTGGAGAATTTTTTAGAGAATTTGCGTGATCTTTCGGAAATAAGGAAAGATTATAAATTTAATAGTATTATAAATGAGTTTATTTTATTTGACTCTAAAGTTGTTTGTGTTTTTCCCTTAACTTATATGAATTTAGCTGGTATAGCAGTAAAACAGATAATCAATTATTATAAAGTTAATGATTTAAGGAATAGCCTTGTAGTTATCAATGATGATATGGATGTTGATTTGGGTTATTTTAAGTTGCGGATTAATGGAGGTGATGGTGGACATAATGGGGTTAGATCTATTATTGATCATATAGGTAAGGATTTTTGTCGTATAAAGGTTGGAATATCTAGACCCGCTGATAAAAATTATAAAGAGTATGTGCTTCAAAATTTCTCTGATGAAGAAATTATTAGGATCAAAGAAATATTACCTACTTTGTCTTTGGTATTAAAAAATATTATAAAAGAGGGTTTTGTTTTAACGATGTCTAAAGTAGGAACATTCTTGATAAAAAAAAATTGATTGAAAGGGGTTTTTATCTATGGATAAGCAAAAATTTTATGAAATAGCTACGAAGAGGCTAATACCTCATTTTGCATTGTGGAAAGAAATAGAAAAATATGGACCAAGAATAATTTCTCGTGCTAAAGGAGTGTATCTTTGGGATATTGATGGGAACAAATATGTTGATGCAATGTCTATTCTTTGGGTTGTTAACGTTGGACATGGAAGAAGAGAAATTATAGATGCTATGAGGGAGCAAATGGAGAAGATAAATTATGTTTCTCTTTTTGGGGGTTATCATCATGAAAAAGCTCTTGAGTTGGCTGACTTGATTTGTTCAATCTTGCCCGTTGAATCAGTGTTTTTTTCTAATAGTGGTAGTGAAGCCATAGAAACTGCTATAAAGTTAGCAAGGCAGTATCATCACATTGTTGGTAACTCTCAGAAATACAAGATTGTTGGAAGATGGCATTCTTATCATGGGGTTACTTATGGTGCATTGAGTGTTTCTGGTATAAGACAGAATAGGAATTTTTTTGAGCCTTTGGTTCCAGGTTTTATTCATTTTGAGGTGCCTTATTGCTACAGATGTCCTTTTAATCAACGTTTTCCTGAGTGCGGGTTAAGGTGTGCAGATGATTTTGAGAGATTGGTTGAGAATGAAGGACCTAAGACCATTGCTGCTGTCATTGTTGAGCCTATTATGTCAGCTTTGGGTTCTGTTTATCCTCCTGATATTAAAAGATATTATTCTAAAATAAGGGAAATTTGTGATAAATATGATATTCTCTTAATATTTGATGAGGTTAATAATGGTTTTGGTAGAACGGGTAGATTTTTTGCTTATGAACATACTGGAGTTATTCCTGATATGTTTGTATTTGGAAAAGGAATAACAAGTGGTTATGCTCCGTTAGGTGCTACTGCTGTTAGTAAAAAAATAAGTGATGTTTTTAAGGATTGGATGTTTGTTCATGGGTTTACTTTTGGGGGACATCCGGTATCCTCAGCTGCTTCTATAGAAAATATAAAAATAATACAGAATGAGAGGTTATATGATAATGCGCGTGTTATGGGTGAGTATCTCCATCAAAGGTTACAGGAGTTGTATGAGTTTGATATTGTTGGTGATGTAAGGGGTATAGGTTTACATTGGTCTATTGAATATGTGGATGATAAGAAGACAAAGAAAAGTATTCCTTCTAAATTCTGGGTTGCTTCCAAAATTGAGAAAGAGCTTTTGAAGAATGGAGTATATTTAGCTCGTGCTTCTGTGGATAGAACCTATATTGCGCCTCCTTTGATTATTAACAAAGAAGAAATAGACTATATAGTAGAGGCTTTAAAGAAATCTATTTATGCTGTTCAAAAGGAATACAAATCGGCTGTATAGAGGGTTTAGGAATTTTTTATTGAATATTATTTTTGTGCCGGTGTAGCTCAGTGGCAGAGCAGGTGATTTGTAATCACCAGGTCAGGGGTTCAAATCCCCTCACCGGCTTAAATTCCAACTATGTCTAAAAGTGAGGTCATTTTCAATGAGCTCTTAAGAGCAATGGTTGCCAATAGAGCTTCTGACCTCTATATTAAACCTTTACATAGTCCTATTTTTAGAATAGAAGGGGAGCTTTATCCTGTTAAGATAGATGATATATTACCGAATTTTACAGAGGATATATTGGACCTTGTTGCCACTCCAAGTCAAAAGAAATCATTTGAGACCTCTCCTGAGCTCAATTTGATGTATTCTGTACCTGACGTAAGGGACAGGTATAGGATTAATTTCTATAAAAATAAAGGATATATTTCTTTGGTTGTTAGGAGGATAAATTCTGTTATCCCGACTATTGAAGAATTAAATTTACCTTCTATATTGAAAAAGTTTGTTCTTTATAAAAGGGGATTGGTTATAGTTTCTGGTGCTACCGGAACAGGTAAGTCAACAACTTTGGCTTCCATGCTTGATTTTGTTAATCAGAATTATAGAAAACATATAGTTACAATAGAAGATCCAATTGAATTTATAATAGAGGATAAGAAATCCTATATTTCACAAAGAGAAGTTGGGATAGATACCAATAGTTTTTCTGATGCTTTGAAAAGTGTTGTTAGACAGACACCTGATATAATAATGGTTGGAGAGACAAGAGACAAAATAACTGCATCAAGTATCCTTCAGTTATCTGAGACCGGGCATTTGATATTGACAACTCTGCACTCTCCAAATACCGTACAGGCTATAATTAGGATATTACAGTTTTTTGAACAATCTGAACATAGAGAAATTGTCAATTACTTAGCTTCCAATCTTATAGCTGTTGTTAGTCAGAGACTTATCCCTCGAATTGATAAGAAGGGAAGAGTTCCAGTTGCTGAAGTTTTGATAATAAATGCAAGAATGCAGGAATTGTTGATGGATATGGAGTTTAAACGAATGAAATCAGAAATAGATAGTTTTTTGACTGATGGTATGCAGTCTTTTGATATTTCATTAATAAGACTCTATGCTAAGGGATTAATTAGCTTAGAGACTGCTCTGGAATATGCTGAAGTTCCACATGATTTACAGTTAAAAATAAGAACTTGGGGTGTAAAACCAGGTGGAGAGTTGCCTGAAAATCTCGAAGCACTATCTGAATAAAGGAAAAAGATGATATTTGGTGTATTAAAAAATAGGAGGTAGAAGTTTGTATGTCAAGAGTATGTTATCTTTCAGGTAAGAAAACTGTTACCGGTTTTGCTGTTAGTCATTCAAACAGACATACGAAAAGAAAATGGAAAGTAAATTTGAGAAAAGTTAGGGTTGGAGATAAGGTTATTAAAGTTTCAGCCAAATACTTGAGAAAGTTTGGTGTTATTCTTAAATCTGGAAATATGAATATCTAAAATTTTAAAAGAGAGGGAGATAATATGTTGGCAATTGTTGAAATAAAAGGACATCAATATACTGTTAAGGATGGTCAAGTAATAACAACAGAAAAAATAGATGAAGAGCCTGGTAAAGAAATAGAAATAAAAAATGTTCTTTTACATTATGATGGTAAAGAACTGAAATTGGGAAAACCATATTTAGACCCCAGTAGTTTGAATATTAATTTAAGAGGTAAAATTTTGAGACATTTTAAAGGACCTAAAATAATTGATTTTAAATATACACCTAAAAAGAGATATAGAAAAAAAAGAGGACATAGACAAGAATTAACGGAACTACAAATATTGTTTTGATTTTTTGTAATATTAGTTCTCTTTTGTAGTGATTATATTCTTTCCATGCAGATCGCCATGTTAATTTGGTTTGTCTCTAATTCATATATAAAGGGATAAATATCTGTTGTGTAGTATTATATTGAGTAGGGTAGAATTATGGTGGGTGTAGCTCAGCGGTTAGAGCAGTGGACTGTGGATCCACGGGTCGGGGGTTCAAGTCCCCTCACCCACCCCAAGTAAAAAATGTCAATAAAAGTTACTCAAATACCGGGACCAAAGGTTGAAGAAATAGCAAGAGAAGAAAGAGAATTATTAGCCACATCAACTAAATGTTGGGATACTCCAGCAGGTCCTGTTGAGGCCAAGGGAATATACTTTAGAGATAAAGATGGTAATGTTTTGATGGATTGGACAAATGGAATGGTTGTTATCTTGGGTCATAATCATCCTAGATGGAATGAATCTGTAATAGACCAGATAAATAAATTTGTTTATTTCAATGGTCCAGATTTTGTTTATGATGTTCAGAAAGAGGCTGCAAAGATTCTTACCCAGATAACTCCAGGTAACTGGAAAAAGAAAGTTTTCTTTTGTAACTCAGGTACTGAAGCTAATGAAGCCGCTATGAAACTTGCCAGAATATCTCAGAAAAAGAACTTAATTATAGGTTTTCTTGGAGCATTTCATGGCAGAACTCAAGGTTCCCTATCTGTTACAGCTAGTAAGAGTGTTCAGAGAAAAGGTTATACTTCTTACTTAAATAACTCTTTTTCTGTTCCTTATCCTTATTGTTATAGATGTTGGTATAATATGACCTATCCTTCGTGTGATCTTTATTGTATTAGAGTAATAGAGAGATATTTTCAGCATAATTTACCTCCTGATGATGTTGCTGCTTTTATATTTGAGCCTGTTCAAGGAGAAGGTGGATACATTGTTCCTCCACAGGAATCGTTTAAATTGTTGAAATCGATATTGGATAAGTATGGAATTTTAATGATAGCGGATGAAGTTCAGACAGGTTTTGGAAAAAGTGGTTACATGTTTGCTTCTTCATACTTTGGAGTAGAACCAGATATAATCACTATCGCCAAAGCCATATCGAACGGTCTTCCCATGGGTGCAACAGTTTTCAGGGCTTCATTGGATTTTAAAGAGCAGGGGATGCACTCCAACACTTTTGGTGGAAATCCCTTATCCTGTAGATCTCTTATAGAAGTCTATAATATCATACAAGAAGAAAGTTTGTTAAAAAGAGTTGTGGATATGGGAAATTACTTCAAACAGAAGTTGTATGAACTTATGGAAAACAGCAGAACCATAGGTGATGTTAGAGTTTTGGGTATGTTAATTGGTATAGAGTTTGTTAAGGATAGAAGTACCAAGGAACCTGCTAAGGAAATAAGAGATTTTGTGGTAAAAAGAGCATATGAAAAAGGGCTGTTACTTTTATCTTGTGGGCAATCTGTAATTAGAATAACTGCTTCTTATATTATTACTCAACAGGAAATAGATGAGGGTATTAGAATAATTAAAGAGGCGGTTGAGGAGGCTGAAAAGCTATTTTTATAAAATTGAGGCGCTTATTAATTTTATTCGTTTTATTATTTTCACTGACTATTTCTGTGGGTCAGGAGTTACTAAAGATTAAAAATATGACTTTATTTTATCCTTCATATTATATAAAAGTTGAGTTGTATAATCAGTATCAGACGGTTGTTCTTCTTGATTCAAGAAATCAAAACAGGAGCTTATATGTTGAACTGTTGAGAACTGATATTAAGGATTATATAAAGCAAAACCTTTTGGATCTATATAGCCTTTATGAAGGGAAATATAAGGTGATTACAAATGAAGTTAGGAATTATAAGGGAAGAAATTTGTATGTTTTGGAGTACACTTTTGTTCAGCTTAATGAAGAGTATAAGACTGTAAAATACTTTTGGGAGTTTGAGAGTGGTTCTTATTTGGGTTTGTATTGTTTATCTCCTTTTGCTGAGTTTTCTCAAATTTATAGTGATTTTGTAAATCTTTTTCAATCAATTAAGGAGTGAGTATATTATGACAAATTATATTGAATTTTCTAAAGAGGACGTATGTAGTTTAGAAAGGAAAGATATTGATATTCCTGATTTTTCTGAATTGGAAGTTGTAAGATATTTTACCAATTTGAGTAGGATAAATTGGGCTGTTGATGTTGGTTTTTATCCTCTGGGTTCCTGTACTATGAAGTATAATCCTAAGATTAATGATTTTATAGCCAATAAGTTTAATGATTTTCATCCTTATTTGGATGATGCTCAACCAATTTTGGAATTATTGAAGAAGTTGGAGCATAGTATAGCTTATTTGGTTGGTTTGGATGCTGTGTCTCTTTTACCCGCTGCTGGTGCCCAAGGGGAATATACAGCTTTACTTATTGCAAAGAAATATTTTAATACAAAATCTGAGTTGAGAGATACTGTTTTGATCCCAGACAGTGCACATGGGACCAATCCTGCTTCTGCCTCTATGGCAGGTTTCAATGTTATTACAATAAAAAGTAATAATCAGGGTCAGATAGATATTGATGATTTGAAGAATAAACTTGGTTCTCATGTTGCAGTGTTTATGATTACTAATCCTAATACTTTGGGAATTTATGAAAAAAATATAGAAGATATTACAAGGTTGTGTAGAGATTATGGGGTTTTGACTTATTATGATGGAGCAAATTTCAATGCTATTATTGGTAAGTTAAGACCTGGGGATATGGGATTTGACATGGTTCACTTGAATTTGCACAAGACTTTTTCTACTCCTCATGGTTCTGGAGGACCTGGTGCTGGACCTATTGCAGTTAGAGAGTTTTTGAAAAGGTTTCTCCCTGTTCCAGTGATCTCTTACAATGGTAAATACCGTTTGGATTTTGATTTGCCTGACAGTATTGGAATGATTAGAGATTTTTGGGGTAATATTGGTGTATTGGTAAGAGCTTTGGCTTATATATTATCCTATGGTAAAGATATAAGAAAAGTTTCTGAGTTTGCTGTTCTAAACGCAAATTATTTGAGAAAGAGGCTTAAAGATTATTTTGTTGATCCTTATGACCAGGAGTTTTGTGCACATGAGTTTGTCTTGTCTGCTTCAAATTATAAACCTATTAAAGCAATGGATATAGCAAAAAGAATGTTGGATTATAATGTTCATTCTCCGACAACTTATTTTCCTCTTATTGTTGAGGAAGCTTTGATGATAGAACCGACGGAGACGGAAACTATTCATACTTTGGACCATTTTGTTGAGGTTGTGAAATCAGTTGTTAACGATATTAATACAGATCCTTCTTTACTCACAGAGGCTCCATTTAATACTCCTGTTGGTAGAGTTAATGATGCTCTTGCTTCAAGGGAACCTAAGCCTACTAAAAAGAGTCTGAACAAAGAATAGTGATTTTATCTGTTTTACTTTTTTATTTTTGTTTTTTTTTAACTTTTTATTTTGATTTCGAGTTCAATGGTTTCTTATTTTTATTTGCATCTTTTTTTCTCGTGAGGAAATTGTTTGAGTATCAGATTGATTTGAAGAGGGTTTGGTTTTTCAGTTTGGGGCTCGGTTTTCTGTGTGTTCTATGGATGTGGTTTATTGTCAATTATGTTGGGTTTTTTTTCACTATACTGGCAATGTCGTTATCAATTTTTATTTTGAGTATTTTTTTTAGTTTGATGTTTTTACCATTTATTTGGATGAAGGCGAAAAGAGGGATTTTGGTATATTCATTGATTTATGGACTATATTTTGTTTTGTGGAATTATCTTTTTTATATTTTTGATGATTTAGGTCTGAGTTTTTTACAGTTCTATTTTACACAGAGTAGTATTTACTTGTTTTATCCCTTGTTTTCTATACATCCGATTCTTGTCAATTTTGTTATGGTATTGTTGGTGTTTTACTTTGTTTATTTGGCATTTTTTAAAAATGTGAAAATGGTTTATTGGATTTTAGGAGTTCTTGTTTTATCAAATTTGATTGCTAAGTTTTACTATGACTTTCTTTCTGGTATGATTTTGGGATATTTGAATGATAAGTTGAATAGAGAGAATGTTTTTTTATTTTTTATTTCTACAGATACTGTTGCCCAGCCTCCAGATTATAGAATTAGGAACGAGAATATGACTTTTTATAAGTTATCCGTTGCTCTAGCATCAGCTTATTCCACTAAAAGGAATAATAAATCAATTTTTATTTTTTTCTTACCAGAGGGATCTTTGAGTAAGGATGAAAGGTATACGTTTAATTTGAATAATCCAAATTTAAGTTATTCAATAACTAATTTGAAATATAACATGAATAATTTGATTGGTAATCGGGATTTTTTTTCTATTTTTGGAAATAGCTTTCTTTTTTTTAATCCGACTTCTGTAGATTATGAAATAAAGAAGATATTTAATAGTGTTGTTTTATTAAGTTTTAATGATATAAATAACTTGAGAATTATTGATTATCAGATATACAGTAAACGTTTTTTGGTTCCATTTACTGAGGTTACACCTGGTTTTTTCAAATCCATTTCCAAATTTTTATCCAAATGGATAGTTCTTTACAAGTATCTCGATTATAGTGAAGGTAAAGATTATTTTAAAGAATTTGCTATTAGGGATATAAAATTCGTTCCACTTATATGTTTTGAAAGTTTTAAACACATATATCCTATATCGATTTATTCTAATGTTGATTTTTTAGTGGTTTCTTCCAATGATAGTTGGTTTAAAAATAACCCGATGTTGTTTTTACATTTGAAAAGTGTTAGAGTTCTCTCTGTTGTTAAGAGAAAACCTGTTATTTTCTTAGCTAATGGTTATGAAAATAGGATCTTTATTTTCAGTGATAAGACTAGGAATATAAGAAATACAATTCATATAATTAGTTTTTAGATTGAGGTAATTTTTTATATATTATCTTTTTTACATTTTTTTTACAAATGAACCTCTTTATTTGTGTAAAAGTGATCAAAAAGAACGTTAAAATAATCATTAAGGAGGTAAATAATCATGGCAAATATAAATAACAAGATTGTATATCCTGGAGTAAATCCGTTTATACCATTTTCTTCTGAGCCTGTTGTCTGGAATAAGGATGTTCCTGTTGACTACGATGTAAAATTGGATGATAGTTATAATGTTGAGCAGAGCGTGGGAGAGGAGGGGAAAAGGAAGAAATGGTTGGTTATACATTATGGAGCAGGAGATAATAACTTGGCAAAGATGATATTTTCTGATACTGATGAATTAGAAAAAGTTGGTTCTGACATTAATACACATATTGTCTCCATACTTGATGTTGGTAAGCAATGGGGTGTTCCGTTTAAAGGTGCCAGAATTTTTTACTTGAAGAAGGACGATGTTTCTGGTAAGATAAACTCACCTGTTTTAAAGAACTTGGGACAGGTAAATACTGCTGACCCTGCATTTATGGCAAGTGTATTGAAAGAGATTATAAAGAGGTTCCCTGCTGATAACATCGCTATATTTATAGGTGATCACGGGGCTGGCTGGGAAGGTGCTATTGAAGATGATAGTTCTAATGGAAAGTTTATGAAAATAGGAGAGATAAGAGAGGCCTTAGAAAGTGTTGCTCAAAGTTTGGGTAAGAAAATAGATGTTTTGGCTTTTGATGCTTGTTTAATGGCAATGGCAGAAGTTGGGTATGAATTGAAGAATGCTGTTAAATATATGGTTGCAAGTGAGCAATTGGAAGGTGGGGGTGGATATAACTACACTATACTTTTCTCTAAGGCAATGGCTGATGCTATTAAAAATCTTCAACAGGCAAATTTGGTAAAGATAAAGGTTGGTCCTGAAGAGTTTGCCAAACTTATAGTTAATGCTGCTAAAGAATATAGTAGAGATATAGAAACAATATCAGCAGTTGATTTGGAAAAAGTTTCCGATTTAGCAAATTCTATAAACCTATTTGCTGAGACTGTTATATCTAAAGCCAAGGAATCACAAATCTATGAAGCACTTAGTAATTATCAAAAATTGACAGAGGAATTGAAATCTTTAAAATCGCAGAAGACTGAAGTTGATTATGATAAAGTCATAGAAATTTTGAAGAACTATAATAATTTGATGCAAACTTTAGCTAATATTCTTGGAAGTGGTTCTAAGAGCGATCTAGATTTAGAGAAACAGTTGTCTCAATTGAAGGAGTTCGACGCTAAACTGAATCAATTCTTATCTGCTTATTCCGCACTCAGTTTGTCTTCTAAGGTTCAAGATTTATTTGCTGAGCTCAATAATACCGATGCTAAAAAAATAAGAGAAAAAATAACTAAGACTCAGGGATTCTATGGTTCTTTCAGAGATCTGAAACATTTTATGCAGCTAATAGCTGAGGATAATACAATAAGTTTGGATGTTAGAGAAAAAGCAAAGGAAGTTATCAAATCTCTGGATCAATATGTTATAGCGGAGTTTCATGTTGAAAAGTATCCAAATGCAAATGGTGTAACAATAGAGCTTCCTTCATATGGTGGTGTCAAATCAGATTATAAGGATACCATGTTTGCAAAAGATACGAAATGGGATGAAATGTTGGATAAATTAAACAAGGTTTAAGATTAAACAAGGTTTAAATTGGGTTTTCATAGTCATTACCAAAGGGAGGTTGTAAATTACCTCCCTTTTGGATTATGTAAAAAATAATTTAATTATAAAGGAGGTAGTTTTAATGAGAGTTTCTATTGTTGGTATTAATGGTTTGGTTGGTAAAGAATTAGAAAAATTGATAAAAGATAATACTAATTGGGATATTGAGGGTTTTGGTTCGTCTGATAAAATAGATTACGAAAAAATGAGAAAAAAGGATATTGTATTTTTATGTGTTGACAATGATGTTAGTGCTTCTATAGCTCCACATATATATGATTACACTACTGTTATAGATAATAGTTCTTATTACAGGATGGATAGTGATGTGCCTCTTGTGGTTCCAGAAGTGAACATGGTTTATGATTGGGATAGTAGGAAATCAAAGAGAATAATTGCTAATCCTAATTGTTCAACCATTCAGCTTGTTATACCTTTGAAGCCAATTTTTGATAGTTACGGTATTGAGGAGGTTTTCGTTGCGACGTATCAATCAGTTTCCGGAGCGGGTAAGAAAGCTCTTGATGAGTTTAAGGATCAAATAAAGAGTAATCACTTTGAGAATAAATATTTGCCATATCCAATTGCATATAATTTGTTTCCTGTTATTGGAAATTTTTTTGAGGATAATATAGAAAACATTGTCTGTACTGAAGAAAAAAAGATTATGGAGGAAACGAATAAAATATTAAACTCTGATATAAATGTTCATCCTTTTACGGTAAGGGTTCCTGTTATAAGAGCTCATAGTCAGGCTGTTTTTGTAAGAACTAAGAGGGATTTTGAATATGAGCAACTTATTGGTTTACTTGATGAATTTGCAAGGTCGGGTGGTTTGAAAGTCTGGGTGGATAACAGTGTTTTACCACAACCATATACTGTTTCAAATACAAATGAAGTTCATATTTCAAGAATAAGGAAGCTTGGTAGTAAATTAATCGGTTTTTGGAGTGTTTCTGATAATTTACTTCGTGGTGCTGCTTATAACGCTTTCCTGATTGCAAAGAAAATATTACAGAACAAAGTTGCTACTAAATGAAATGCTTTTAATAAAATTTTTTAATGAAATTTTTAAGTTAGGTTTTTACTTATAAAAGAAAGGATAGTTATCTTTTTTGTTGAAAAAACTTTTATAGAATGAAGAACATTTGTATATTGGGTTCTACTGGTTCGATAGGTTTCCAATCTATGGATGTAATATCCAAGTATCCGGAAATTTTGAGGGTTTATTCTATTGCTGCTTATGGAAGAAACCCGAATAGTATAATTGCTCAGATAAAGAGGTATAACCCGAAATATGTTGCTGTTTTTGATGAGCAAACTGCAAAGAAAATATCCAGTGAGGTTAATGTTAAAATTTTTACTGGTATGGATGGTTTAATGAAATTGGTTGAAGATGATAATGTGGATTTAGTTATCAGTGCTATGGTTGGATTTGTTGGATTAAAACCAACACTTTATGCTTTAGAAAAAGGTAAATATGTTGCCTTGGCTAACAAAGAATCTGTTGTTGTTGGTGGACCTTTAATACAGAAGTATATAGATAAAATCATTCCTGTTGATAGTGAACATAGTGCAATATTTCAGCTTATAGAAAATAAGAATAAAAGCGATATAAAAGAGATTGTAATTACTGCTTCTGGTGGACCGTTTTGGAAAAAAAAGGAGAGTCAACTTAAAAATGTTAGAATTGAGGATGCTCTTAAGCATCCTGTTTGGAAAATGGGAAACAAAATAACTATTGATAGTGCAACTTTGATGAATAAGGCTCTTGAGATAATAGAGGCATACTTTTTATTTTCTCTTCCTTATGATAAAATAAAGGCTGTAATTCATCCACAGAGTTATATTCATTCACTCGTAATTTTTAATGATAATAATGTTTTTGCTCATATTGCAAAGCCTGATATGAGGATACCTATTACTTATGCTCTATTCTATCCCCATAGAGTTGAGAACCAGTTCTCAGAATTCAGCTTTGCTGATTTATATAATAAGAGGTTGGAGTTTTATGAAATACCTTCTCATTTCAGGTCTATAAAATTTGCTTATTCTGTTTTATCAAATGGAGGTGTTTTTCCAACTATTATGAACGCTTCAAATGAAGTCGCAGTGGATTTATTTATTCAAAGAAAAATAGGGTTTACTGATATTTTTAATATAGTTGAAGATACTTTATGTTGTTATGGTGGTCCTAATTATGATGATTTGAATTTGGAAATACTTGAGCAGGTTGACTCGTGGGCCAGAAGGACAGCTGTTGATTTGGCTAAGAAATCAAAAATATTTATAAACTGATGGCAAAGATAATTTCCCCGGCTGCTATTAGTACTAGAAAATTAGAAATTCAACGTAAGAACAAGTTAATAATAATTTATATCACTGCTTTTGTTTTGTTAATTATTATCATTTTTTTTATTGTAAAATCTAATGTTTGGGCAGTCATTTTTGTTGCTTTTGTGTTGTCTTTTTTTTTATATAACATAATAATTTTTTCTAAGAAGATTAATGATGCCAAGATAGGTGCTAAAGCAGAAAAATATTTATCAGATTTTTTGGATACTCATCTTTCTCCAGCTTATTGGGTTGTTAATGATGTGAAAATTAAATATGGTAATATAGATTGTTTAGTTATTGATACAATCAAGAATTGTATTTTTCTATTAGAGATAAAGTCTTCAAAGAGGTTTGATTCTTCTAAGGTTTCTAAGTGGATAAAGCAGTGTAAATTGAGTGAAAAATTATTAAAAAGTATTGTTTTCAGAGTTTTGGGGCAAGAAGTTCCTATTTTTACTATTGTCTCTTTACCTTTTTTGGATAATCAGGATTATTCTTATCATTTTGAAAATTCTAATGTTTGGATGTTTGGAAACAGAAAGTTATTGGAATTTATAGACAGTGTTCCTAAAAATAACAGCAAGGTAGATTGGTATAAATTTATAGATGATATTTGCAGTAAATAAGAAGCTCAGAGATTTACAAATATTAGAAACTTTTGAGGCTGGAGTTTCTCTTATTGGTCCTGAAGTAAAAGCTATTAGAAATAAGAATTTATCAATAAGTGAAGCTTTTATTAAAATAAAGAATGGAGAAGTATTCATAATAAATATGAATATTATACCTATTTCTCAAAATTCCTTTTTTGGAAGGTTTAATCCTGTTAGATCTAGAAAATTATTATTAAAGAAGAGTGAAATAAAAAGGTTAATTGGTAAAGTGGAGGAAAAAGGGTTAACCATAGTTCCTACAAAGGTTTATCAAAAAGGGAAGTGGATAAAAGTGGAGATTGCTATTGCTAAACATAAAACTCAATACGATAAGCGCCAAGAAATAAGGAAGAAGGAAGTCGATAGAAAAATTCAAGAAATAATGAAAAGGAGGGGATTAAGATAGTGTCTAAAGGTTTACTTTCTATTTTCCCTAAACATGTCGATTTTTTTAGATACCTCTGTGAATGTTCTGAAATACTTATTGAAGTATGTAAAGAATTAAAGGTTTTATATGATGACCCTAAGGAGGAAATTTTTAACAAGATAATTGAACTTGAGCATAGAGCAGATAAGTTGGTTTATGAATACAGACATAAGCTAAATGAGGTATTTATAACACCTCTTGATCGTGAAGATCTTCATCAGTTGATTATAGAACTTGATGATATAATAGATTTTGCTAAATCTTCTGCAGAGAAGTATTTTCTTTATAAACCAAAAGGTAAATATGATTTTATAGACCAGATACTGGAGGTTTTAATGAAGTCTGCTCAAAAAGTTAAGGATTTGATGAAAATTCTGAAAAATCAGAATAACGAGATAATAAAAATAGTGAATGAAATATGTGACTTGGAAAAGCAAGCTGATGTTATAAATAGGAGAGGTATTGCTAACCTCTTTAATAATGGACAAGATATTCTTGAAATAATCAAAGTGAAAGAAATCCTGTCTCAATTGGAAGAAACTATTGATAGAACGCAAATGCTTGCTATAACTATTGAAAATAGTATTTTTAAACATATATAGTTATGGAATCTGTTACAATTCTATTAATAATAGTTATACTGTTAGCTTGGATTTTCGATTATACTAATGGTTTAAATGATTCCGCAAATGCTATTGCTACTGTTGTTTCAACTAGAGTTCTAAAACCTTTTGCTGCTGTTGCTCTGGCAGCAATATTCAACTTTCTTGGTGCTTTTATTACTGTTGAAGTTGCTACGACCATTGGTAAAGGCATAGTTGATCCTAAGTCAATAGATATATATACCATACTTTCTGCTTTGATTGGTGCTACTTTTTGGAATATTTTTGCAACTTATCTGGGGTTACCTATAAGTGCCAGTTATTCACTAATTGGTGGTATAGTGGGTGCTTCTATTTCTCATGCTTCATTAAGTGTGGTAAATATGAGTGGCTTGATCTCTAAGTTTATGGTTCCTTCGATATTGTCTCCTTTTTTGGGTATGTTGGCTGCCATTTTGTTTTTTTCTATTTCTTATTTTGTAGCTTCTTGGTTGAAAGCGACTACAGTAAACAGGGTTTTTAGTGTGCTTCAACTTATTTCAGCTTCGTATATGGCTTTCAGTCATGGTTCAAATGATGCTCAAAAAACAATGGGAGTGATTGCTATGGCTCTGGTGACTGGTGGTATGTTGTCTAATTTTGAGGTTCCTTTTTGGGTAAAATTCAGTGCTGCCTTTTTTATTTCTTTGGGAACTCTTATGGGTGGATGGAAGGTTATAAAGACTCTGGGTATGAAATTGACAAAATTGAGACCAATAGATGGATTTTCTGCTGAGACTGCCGCTGCCACTACCATAATAACAGCTTCATTTCTGGGTATGCCCATAAGTACTACATACGTTATAACATCCTCTGTTATGGGAGTTGGAATGTCCAAGAAAATCAATGCAGTAAAATGGAGCCTTTTTTCTACAATAATACTGGCTTGGTTATTTACTATTCCAGGTTCTGCTATTGTAGCCTTTGTTTCATACAAATTGATCAAGCTGTTATTTTAATAAATCTTTTACAATTTTTTTGTATAATTCATAGGGAATTTCACTATTAAATGCATAAATTTAGATTGGGAGGTTTTGTATATGTTTCGAGATGTGAATATTGGAAAGTATATACCCTTTTTAAACAGAGAGGTTGAAAACATATCGTCGAGTAATTCTTCAATCCAAAATAATGACAAAAAAATAGATGTTGATGCTATTCTTAGAGATCTTTATAAAGGTAAGGTTGAAATGACCAGGGATGGGGTTAAAGTTTCTGGTTTTTTTGGAGAGGAAGAGGTGAAAATTTTTGGTGATGATCTTGAGAAGATGCCTGACCAATCCTTATTCGAAGGTATAATAAAAGGATTATTAGTTGGATTACTTGGTATAAGTTATCCACTTTTCCTTGCTATTGCTAAATCAATTCGAGGATATTTTGATGGAGCTGGAGCTGCAATAGGTGTTGGATTGAGTTTAAAAGATAGTATAAAAGCTGGTGGAATTCTTGCTCTTCATGGTGCAGCAAAAGCATTACCTCATGGTATTATAGATTTGATTGGTATTATGGCATTCAATGCTGCTTGGCATGCTCTATTTGGAGGACCTGTGTCAATTGGGATTACTGCTCTAGTTGGGGGTTTTTACAACCTTTTCAAGGATGATTTTAGACATATTTATAAGAGAATCCAGGAGAGAAAGGAAAATTTAGATAGTACCGGAGAGTAGTGTAAATGATAAATAAATTGGGATAAGGATTGTGTGCTCCGAAGTTACCCATAATTTTTCTCAGATTCAGTGGGCAAAGAAAAGATAATTATGTTCTAAAAAAATATTATCCTATTAGTGAGTACGCTGTTTAAATCTATTGATGGGTATAGAAAAATTTATGACTCTGGTAGGAAAGTAGGTTTGGAAGGGTGTAACATTATAAGATCAGATTTAAGGGGAATTTGGGTAGTGGATAGATTTACTCATCATTTTTGTATTTTATATTACTGCACTAACAGGTATGGGTATGGTTATAGTAGTCCTTTTGGGTAATGCTATCATAACGGTTTTTGGTGAAAGATTTTGTAACCTGCTGAAAGATGCTTTGAGGAATGATTGGTTAATTTTGGATTATTTATGTGAAGGTTTTTTGGGGTAAGTTGTAGAATTTAAGAAAAGAAAGGGTACGGGGTGTAGCTCAGCCTGGCTAGAGCGCGTGCCTTGGGAGCACGAGGTCCGCGGTTCAAGTCCGCGCACCCCGATAATAATAAATGAAAATCAAAACCACTTTTGTTTCTTCCTCGTTTGAAAATAATGTTTATCCCAAAGGTATAGCTTGTGTTCAATGTACCGTTCAAACCAAAGATTCAGAAGTATCCTTTATGTTTATTAGAAAGGCCGATGAAAATACCGTGGAATCGTTTGTTGAAAATGATAATATTTGTCAAAAATTTGCTATTCAAAAGACGTTGAAAATCATTAAGTACATAGAAAACTATGGTTTTGATGAATTATCCGAAATTCCTCAATATACTGAAGTCAATTATCGTAATGATATAGGTTATCGTAAAGAAGAAAAAAAGAATATTTCTTATAAACAAAAAGTTATTGAACTTGTAAATTTGTTAGATTGGAGTATTGAAAAGTTATCCAAATTTGTTCAAAAGTATAGCAAGAAAAAGTTGAGTGAGCTGACAGAAAATGAATGGGCAAGAATTTATGATTATCTTTCTAAAATGAATACGACGTATAATGTAAATAATGAAAAAATTGATGATGTAGAATCTGAAATTATAAAACCTGAAGAATGGGAAGAAATAATATAGATGCTTGAGATTCAGGATATTCACAAAACCTATAGAAAAGGTAATCAAATCATAAATGCTCTTAGGGGTTTGAGCTTTGTGATTAATGAAAATGAATCTTTTGCTCTCATTGGTCCAAACGGTGCTGGTAAAACTACAACTATAAAAGCGATTCTTAATTTGATAAAAATTGATAAGGGGAAAATATTAATTAATGGAGTTGATGCTACTCTTGACGAGAATAGAAAATTAATAGGTTACGCTCCTGAGATACCATATTATCCTACTCATATGCCAGCAATAAACTTACTTAAAGTATATCTTGATATATACGGAAAAAATATATCTTATGATAAAATAGAATATTACTTTGAACTTGTTAACCTGAAGAAATTCATTAATTCTCCTTTGTCTAATTATTCTAAAGGTATGTTGCAAAGATTTAGTATTTTGCAGGCTATTATTGTTGAACCCAAATTACTTATATTGGATGAGCTAACCAGTGGGCTTGACCCAATAGGACAATATGAGATAATTGAGATAGTTAAAAGTTTAAAGCAAAAAACTACTATACTATTTACTTCTCATAATTTGGCAGAAATAGAACAAATATGTGACAAAGTGATGATAATAAACAAAGGGCGTGGAATCTTTTATGGTTCCATATCAGACCTGAAAAACCAGTTTGGTAAAGATCTATACAGAATATTTTTTGAATTGATTATGAATGATAATAAAATGGAGTGATATATTATGGAAATGAATCTTGAGAATCTTAAAATTGTTTATACTCCCGCTGAGGAGGACATATTTAATTCAAATATCTATAGAATTTTGAAAGAAGAAAATATTAACTATCAGGAATTTTATGAAAAGTCTATAAAAGATGAGGATTGGTTTTGGAAAAGGTTTTTTAATGATATTCAGTTTAAATGGATCAAGTATCCCGATAAGATAGTTGAGAAAGATGGTTTAAATACAAAATGGTTTTTGGGTGGAATTCTTAACATATCATCCAATTGTTTGGATGCTCCAAAGGAAAAAATTGCTGTTATTGATGTTGATGAGAATTTGAATGAAGTTATTATTTCCTATGGTCAATTGGAGATTATGGTTAATAAGTTGGCTAATTTTTTGGCTAATAGTGGCATAGGTGTTGGAGATAGGGTGGCTCTGTATATGCCTCTCTGTTATGAGAGTGTTGTTTGTTTTCTTGCTATTGCAAGAATTGGAGCTATTGTTGTCCCTCTTTTCTCTGGATTTGGTAAGGATTCTATTAATATTAGACTTAAAGCTTCAAAATCAAAAATGGTCATATCTTTTACTTCTAATCTTAGAAGAGGTAAGCTAATCGATATGAAAAATATTCTCTTTTCTGCAATTGATGATACATTTGTTGAAAAAATATTATTTATAGATAGGTATGATGATTATGGTAAATATCAGAGATATGATAAGGTTAAAATATATTACTATGATGAAATTGAGGATTGTGCTTCAAATATAAAGGTTCCATACTTCAGTTCTGATCATCCTTTAATGATAATATATACTTCTGGAACTACCGGTTTACCTAAAGGGATTTTACATTTTCATGCTGGTTTTCCTATAAAGGCCTCTCAGGATATGTTCCATGTTTTTGATATTAAACAGAATGATGTGGTAACATGGATAACTGACATAGGTTGGATGATGGGACCTTGGTTGATTTATGGAACTCTTATAAATAGAGCAACTATATTTATTTATAATGGTTCTCCTGATTATCCTGATGTTGATATTATTTGGAAGTTGGTTGATAAATATGGGGTTACCTGTGTTGGATTGTCTCCTTCGTATGTGAGAGCTATTTCTACCAGATCACAGGTTGAAAGAATGGAATTGAATTCTCTTAGGATGGTAGGTTCTACTGGTGAGGTTTGGGATGAGCATCATTGGAATTGGGTTTTCCAAAAAGTTTGCAAAAACAAAAAACCTATAATAAACTATTCTGGTGGTACTGAAATAAGCGGCGGTATACTGGGAAATGTAATCGTTAAACCTATAAAGCCTTTATCTTTTAATACAGTTGTTCCAGGAATAGAGGCTGATGTTCTTGACGATAGTGGTAAAAGTGTAAGGGGTGAAGTTGGGTATTTATGTGTTAAGAATCATAATCCTGGTATGGCTACAACATTTTTGGATGATCATCAGAGGTATATAGATACTTATTGGTCAAGATTTGAGAATGTATGGTTCCATGGAGATTTGGCATATGTCGATAAAGACGATTTTTACTACATTCTTGGTAGGGCCGACGATACTTTAAAGATAGCTGGTAAGAGGATAGGCCCTGCAGAATACGAAACTATAATAAATGACATTGAAGGTGTAAGGGAGTCTGCGGTAGTTGGTGCACCCGACGAATTGAAAGGTATGGTTCCTGTGGCTTTTGTTGTTATTGATAGTCATTCAGAAGATGACATAAAGAAGCAGATAATATCAAAAATTATTGAGATGCTAGGTAAACCATTTGCTCTCAAAGATGTATTTTTTGTGGAGGATTTGCCAAAAACCAGAAACTTTAAAATAATGAGAAGAATATTAAGGGATATAGTGGTTTATGGTTATATAAAAGGAGATACCAGTAATTTGGTTAATCCAGAAGTTTGTGAAAAGATAATAAATAAGGTTAAAAGGGTGAGCTTATGAAAACATTGAATTTTCAAGAGATAGAGCGTAAGTGGCAGAAATATTGGGAAGACAACCAGATATATAAAGCTGTGTTTGATAAAACCAAACCCAAATATTATGTTTTGGAGATGTTTCCCTATCCCAGTGGTCAGCTTCATATGGGTCACGCCAGGAATTATTGTATAGGTGATGCCATTGCAAGGTATTACTTATTAAAGGGGTATAATGTTTTGCATCCGATAGGGTGGGATGCTTTTGGGCTACCTGCTGAAAACGCCGCTATAAAGCATAAAATACATCCAAAGAAGTGGACAGACAACAATATAGAAAATATGAGAAAGCAACTCAAACAGTTGGGTATATCCTATGACTGGTCAAGAGAGATTAATACTTCTCTACCAGAGTATTATAAATTCACACAATGGATGTTTCTAAAACTGTATGAAAATGACATGGTTTATAGGAAAAAAGGAATAGTAAACTGGTGTGCTTATTGTAATACCGTTTTAGCAAATGAGCAAGTTATTGATGGAAAATGTTGGAGATGTCACAATATTGTTGGTAAAAAAGAACTTGAACAGTGGTATGTGAGAATAACCAAGTATGCTGATAGTCTTCTATCTGAGCTGGATAGTTTGGAAGGTTGGAGCGATTATGTTAAACAAATGCAACGCAATTGGATAGGTAAAAGTAGTGGTGCAAAAATAAACTTTAGGGTTCCTGAGTTGAACGAATTTTTAGAGGTTTTTACAACCAGAGCTGATACTTTACCAGGTGTTACTTTCATATCTATTGCTCCCGAACATCCGATGGTCAGAAAAATTTTGGAAAAAAATAGTAATCCTGAATTGGATTTATACCTTCGAAGATCAATGTCTTTAACTACCACTGAAAGAACAAAAGAAAAAACAGGGGTATTTACAGGACTCTATGCTGAGAACCCTTTAAATGGTAATTTAATTCCTATTTGGGTTGCTAATTATGTTTTAGTTGATTATGCCACGGGTGCAGTTATGGGGGTTCCTGCCCATGACCAAAGGGATTATGAATTTGCTAAAGTTTATAATCTACCTATAATTCCTGTTATTATGCCTGAGTATGAAGTAGAAAATGCTGCTTATGAGGAAAGCAAAGGAAAGATGTTTAATGTTGGTTTTGTTGGCGGTATTTTAGTTGATGGCATGGATTGCAACGATTTTAGAAAATTTGTTGTAAAGTATTTAGAATCAAGAGGAATTGCTAAAGAAGACATAAATTACAGATTAAAGGATTGGTTGATTTCCCGGCAGAGATATTGGGGAGCACCTATTCCGATAGTTTACTGTGATTCTTGTGGTGTTGTTCCAGTACCATTTGAAGATTTGCCTGTTATGTTACCAGATGATATAGAGATAACTGGAAAAGGTGATTCTCCTTTGGCTTACTCTTCTGAATTTGTTAATACCTTGTGTCCAAAATGTAAGGGGAAAGCTAAGAGAGAAACAGATACAATGGACACTTTCGTTTGCTCAAGTTGGTATTTTTGGAGATATACGAGTCCTAATGAGACAGATAAACCATTCGATCCTGAAGAATTGGGTTATTGGATGCCCGTCGATCAATATATAGGTGGGATAGAACATGCTGTTATGCATCTGTTATATTCTCGTTTTATGAGCCACTTTCTGTATGATTTGGGAGTTGTTCCTACTAAGGAGCCATTCAAAAATTTGCTTAATCAGGGAATGGTATGCAAAGATGGTAAGGCTATGTCTAAATCTCTTGGGAATATAGTTTCTATTGAAGAAATTATTGAGAAGTATGGTGCAGATACTGGAAGAGTATTTGAATTGTTTGTTGCTCCTCCAGAAAAAGATATAGAATGGTCAGATAATGGTATAGAAGGTGTACATAGATTTTTAAACAGATATTTTAAGTATTGTATTGAATTAATAAATAGTGAAGTTTATAATCATGATCAAGAAGTTGATCATAAAAGGATATTAAATAAAGTATATAAATCTCTGTATAAGATAACGGAAGAATTCGAAACGCAGAGATATCATTTCAATACTTCTATAGCATCACTTATGGAAATGTTGAATTACTTAGAGGATAATAAAGATAGTGTTAGAAGATTGAATATTAAGCATAAGGAAATATTGATAAATATATTGATAAAGGTGTTAGCTCCGTTTGCACCCCACATAGCTGAAGAGCTATGGAGTTTATGGGGTAAGAAAGATAGTGTTTTTAAGGACAAGTGGCCAGATATAAATACAGAGTATCTTGTAGAAGAAAAGATAACTATTCCTGTTCAGATTAATGGTAAATTGAGAGGACAAATTGAAATAGAAAATAACGCAGAAATAGACCAAATAATGGATTGTATAAAAATGGACCATAAAATTTACAAGCATATAAGTGATAAGACAATAAAAAATATTATTTTTGTAAAGAATAAAATAGTAAATATAATTGTCTAGATTGGAAAGGAAATTTTTGGTGTCAAAGGAAAAATTTTTAAACCAAGCTACTTCAGTAGATAACATAGAAAAATTCTTAGAAATTTTAGGAAAATTTTATATAATGTTTGACCAAAATAAGATAACATATAATGAAGATGTTTTCAGGGATGTTTTTCTACCAAATGATTTTATTAAATCTTTGATTGATAAAGTTAGAAATTTCTATTTTACTAATATCGAAAATATTGATAAAATAAATACTGCAATTATTACCACTTCTTTGCATGGGAGAGAAATGAATTTAGAATTCATCATAATCAATAAAGATAATAAATACTTTTTTGTTCTTTCGAATGATAGCTATATTCGCTATGAATTTTTTAGAACTAATATTTTAAACACTCTTTCTCATGAACTTAAAACTCCTTTGACGATAATAAAGGGATATGTACAGTATGTTATGAAATCTTTACCAGAGAGGAATGCTCTTATGAACATTATGTCCGTTATTTTGAATGAGACTTATAGATTGGAAGAAATAATATCTGAGTTAATAGAAGTTTCAAAATTTTACTCAAATTCGGTCATTATTAAAAAGGATATCTTTTCTGTTAATAGTTTGATTAATATGGTTATAAATAAGTTTGAGCCTAAGATTAAGTCTAAGGGAGTTTCTATGTCTGTGGAAATACAGAATAATGATTTTGAAGTAGTTGCGGATTTTGAAAAGATGAGATATGTTATTTCTGAATTAATAGAGAATTCCATAAAATATGGTAAAGATAAGATTTTTTTGAGATGTTTTGAAAATACAGAAGGTTTTTATTTTGAAATTATTGATAATGGTAAAGGAATGTCAAAAGAAATTATCAAAAACTTATTTAACTTGTTTATTAGGACGGAGAATGAGCTTAACAGAAAGATATATGGGCTTGGTGTAGGATTGTTTCTTGTTAAAAAGATAGTTGAAGCTCATGGAGGAGAAATATACATTAAATCTAAGCTTAATAAAGGAACCAGAGTGATGATATTTATACCGAGGACTTTTTCTGCAGCTGGTAGCCTATTTGCAGGTGAGTGATTATGAAAAGTTTTGATATCTACAAATATAAAGTTGTTGAAAAAATAAATATCTTGAGTATAGAAGAACGGGAAAAGATACTAGAAAAAGCCGGATATAATTTATTTAATATTAGTTCTAAGAATGTAACTATTGATTTGCTTACAGACAGTGGTACAAACGCTATCAGTGATTTACAGTTATCTATGATGATGCTTTTTGATGAGTCTTATGCAGGTTCATCGAGTTTTGAAAGATTCTTAGAAAGTGCTCAAAATTTCTGTAATAAAAAATATATAATTCCTGTACATCAGGGTAGGGCAGCTGAAAAGATAATAGCAGATATATTTTGCAAGGAAGGAAACTATGTTTTAAGTAATACTCATTTCGACACTGGATTTGCTATATACAGATATAAAGGCGCAATTCCTATAAATATACCTACACCTGAGATAGATGATGATAGTTTTTGTTTCAAGGGTAACATTGATCTTTCTAGGTTAGAGTATCTACTTACAAATGAATGCAATAGAATTAGTCATGTTGTTATGACTATTACGAATAATGCATTGGGTGGCCAACCTGTAGATATTGAAAATCTAAAACAAGCCTATTTACTTGTTAAACGTTATGATAAACCGTTTATTATAGATGGTTGCAGAATAGCTGAGAATGCAATGCTTTATAAAAAAGCAAAGAATGTGAATTTAAACATACGAGAAATCATACATTCATACACTTCTTACTGTGATATTTTCTATATGAGTACAAAGAAAGATGGGATTGCTCATATGGGTGGTTTTTTAGCGACTGATGAAGAGAAATGGGTATCAAAAATTAGGCAGCTGGCCATAATTTTTGAAGGTTTCCCTTCATATGGTGGTCTTTCGGGTAAAGATATGGAAATAATAGCTCGGGGATTAAATGAGGTTCTCTCAGAAGATTATTTGAATGATAGAATAAATCAGGTGTCTTTTTTGGGTTCATTACTTCACAAAGAAGGAATACCAGTAATAAAGCCATTTGGTGGACATGCTATATTTGTGGATGCCCAGAAATTTATTGAACATATAACTCCTGATGATTTGGTAGGTCAGAGTTTGGTTGTGGAACTTTATAGACTTGGGGGAATAAGGGCTGTCGAAGTTGGTAATCTTATGTATGGAAAAGATGCTATTAAAAATCTCGTTAGGTTGGCTATACCTCGTAGAGTTTATACATATAGCCATCTGGAGTATGTTTGCGAAATTTTTAAAGAAATAAAAAATAATAAGAAAAATTTAACTGGTTTTGAAGTGGTTTCATCAGATCCTTTAGTTCCTCATTTT
This sequence comes from Candidatus Calescibacterium sp., assembly GCA_025057615.1. Taxonomy (GTDB): domain Bacteria; phylum DRYD01; class DRYD01; order DRYD01; family DRYD01; genus DRYD01. The sequence continues at coordinate 46,324 of JANXBF010000002.1, forward strand.
ACTGCTGTTCTTAGACCTAAAAAGGTAGGTGGATAGGTTTTTAGGTTGTTAATTTTTTGTTAATTTTTTTTCGAAAAACTTGACAAAACAATTTTTTACGATATTAATTCAGGGGAGAGTAAAATGCCTCAAATAAAAGTTTTTTTTGATATAGAAAATAGTAAAGTAGAAAAATTTCTAAGGGATATTATTCGCAATTATGGAGAATTTGATTTAGCAGAGGGAATAGGAAATTGCCAATTGATATTTACTGACAAAGAAACAAAATATACCATAATAAATAGCGATAATTTTATTCTATCTCCATCTGAACCTACTGTAAATAAATCAATATTTGTCATAAAAGTTATAGAAAAGATTAATAATTACGATTTTGAGGATTTAAACCAGAGTGATTTACCAGTATTGATTGTTGATTTTAATGATCCTTTAAAAACATCTACAAATGTTAGAAATGTCCTAATTTTTTGTAAGAGAATTTTTCAATGTGGGTATCCTGATGAAATATCTGCTCTAAAAAGGAAAATAGAAGAATTAGATAATCAAGTTATTGTTATTAGCAAAGGTTTGCAAGAAACTCTTGAGGAGATGATATTGAGATTATCATTAGCTGTTGAAGCACGGGATTATTTCACAGGGGATCACGTAAAGAGAGTTGCTAACTATTGTAAAGTAATAGCTGAATATATTGGTCTTCCTTCTGATTTAGTTAATAAAATTTATTTAGCTAGTCCATTACACGATGTTGGTAAGATAGGTATCCCAGATAACATACTTCTTAAGCCCGGTAAACTGACAACTGAGGAATTCGAAGTGGTTAAAAAGCATACTTTAATAGGGGCTCAGATACTTTCAAATTCTAAGCACGATGTTATAAAAAAGGCCGAGATAATAGCCTTGACACACCATGAAAAATATAATGGTACAGGGTATCCTTTGGGATTAAAGAAGGAGGAAATACCAATTGAGGGTAGGATAGTTGCTGTTGCAGACGTTTTTGATGCTTTGACAACAAGAAGACCATATAAAGAGCCATGGACAGTGGAAAATGCAATGATGCAAATAAAAAAGGAAGCAAATCAACATTTTGATCCTGAAATTGTTAACGCCTTTGTTAAGTGTATTAAAAAGATAATCGAAATTAAACATACTTTTTCTTGTTAGAACCTTTTATTTTAATTATTCTATCTTTTTTATTTCTTTTTCTATTATCAATTCTATAGAATTTTCGGTTTCTTTAACCAGAAATTTTGAACACAAGTAAGTTAGTATATGAATTGTTAGACCATTCTTTGAAAAATTTTGAAGAATATATTCACTTATTTTAGTGGAAATATTTATTTTTAAGAGTATTTTTTGATCCTCATCTTCAAGATTAAATTTGGTCGTTATATGGTTTTGTTTATTCATATCTATTAGTAGGTTGATTGCTTCAGAAACAATTAATTTTATATTCTCTATTTCTTCTAGAGTTATTTTTTGGGTTGATAGTAACCCTGAGATTACAAGTCTGGGTATTATTATTATATTTTCTTGTGAAGGGAAAGTTATAGTTATCTCGAGATTAGTTTTTGTGTTTTCCACAATTTTCACACGTTCCTTCTAAATATATGTTTACTTTTTCTACATAGAAATCGTTGGGAAAGATTTCTATTTTCAACTCTTTTAGAGGTATATCAAAGATTTTTTTACATAGTTTACAGTAGAAGTTTAAATGTTCTTCTTCCATAAAATCAAATCTCTGTTCTTCTTTTATTTTTATATCGTGAATTATTTTTTTTTGTAAAAATAGATTCAGGTTAAGGTATACCGAGGTTTTGGATAGTGTTGGCAATTCTTTTTTGAGATGTGAATATATTTCATCTGCGGTAGGGTGAGTCTTGTTTTTCATCAGATATTCCAATATTTTTACTCTTATTATCGAAGGTTTTATATTATTCTTTTCTAATATTTTTTTTACTTTCATTGCTCTAATTTTTTGTTATTTTTTATTATTGATAAGTTTTTGTTAATAAGTAAATCAATTTTGATGGATATAGAAAAAAGTAAATCAGAGATTCTATTTACTATTTTCAGGATTAAAGGATTTATATTGTATTTGGAATTTGCTTGTAATAATATTGGTTCTACTTCTCTACATATTGATCTAGCTAAGTGCAAAGAGGCGCTGTAGGGGTCATTCCCAGGGATTATAAAGTTTTTGAGTTGTGGTAATTCTTCCCATATTTTGTCTATTTGTGATTCTATATACTCAATATCTTTTTCTTCTATTCTTTCTATATTTTGAATATTTGTTCCAGCTAAGTCTGTCATAATTTTGAAACAAATTATTTGTAGTTTTTCTAACTCGTTTGCTATCTCTTTTATTTTTGCTCTACTATTTTTTCTCTTTATTGAACTTATTAATGATTTGGAGAATCCTATGAACGATACTAATGTATCAATTTTACCATACGCCATTACTAGAGGATCATTTTTAGGGACTGTTTCTCCGCTGTAAAGTCTTGTTGATCCTTTATCTCCTATTTTTGTATATATTTTCATTGTTTTTTCTTGAATATTTTGTCAAAAAAACTTTTTTTGTTATCTTCTTTTGATTCTGAAAACAGATGTCTAATTGATTCCAATGCTTTAATTTGCTCTGATGATAACTTTTTAGGAAATACTATTTTTAATTTTATGATAAAGTCTCCTTTTTTGTTTGAATCCTTGGTTGGCATACCTTGATTTTTTATTACTATTTCTGAGCCTGGTTGAGTTGATGGAGGTACTTCTGCTTCTATGTAACCACTAATATGTGGAACTTTTATTTTTGTTCCCAGTATTGCATCTATGAAATTTATGGGGTATTCTATTATTAAATTGCTATTTTTTCTGATTAAAAATGGATGATCCAATATTTTTATTTTTATGTATAAATCTCCATTTCTGCCACCATTTATTCCTTCATTTCCTTGTCCCTGGATTAGTAGAACTTCTCCATTTTCTACTCCTTTGGGTATATTTATTTCTATTTCTTTTTCTTGTTGTATAAATTTGTTGCCTTGGCATGTGGGACATATTCTTTTTGGTGTATAGCCCCAACCATGACATTGATCACAGGTGTACGTACTTACGACAGTTCCCCATAAAGATTTCGCTCTATAACTGACTTGTCCAGTTCCTTTACATTTTTCACATTTTATCAATTCCTCTTTCGGGAATCCCAATCCTTGACATTGGTGACATACTTTTTTGTAGGGTATTTTTATTTTCTGTGTTTTCCCAAAATATGCATCTTCTAATGTTATTTCTAAGTTTAATGTTATGTCTTTTCCTTTTTGCGGTCTATATAGTTCATCTATAGGATTAACTCTGTTGTAAGTAGTGGATTTGAAAATAAAGTCATCGAATAATTCTGAAAAGATATCGAAAATATCTGATGTTTGAACATTTCCTTGATAAGTATTTTCTATTTTTCCGTAGCGATCATATATCCTTCTTTTTTCTGGATCGCTTAATACTTGAAAAGCCTCATTTATTTCTTTGAATTTTTTTTCTGCCTCTTCTTTGTTTTCTGCTACATCTGGATGATATGTTTTAGCCAATTTCCTATATGCTGTTTTTATTTCTTCTTCTGAAGCGTTTCTACTGACCCCAAGGATTTCGTAATAATCTTTCATACCCTATTTAGCTTTCTTTCTTCTTTTTGAACCATGATAATATATCTTCATCTGTTACTTTTTTAATTTGTTCTAATATTGATGAATCTTTGGTTTTCTGTTGAGAAGGTCCTGCTTCAATTAAGATTTTTTCTTTTTGTTCACTTATTTGTTTTTCCATTATGTTGTACAGTTCTGTACCTAGCGCAAAATTTAAGCTCCTCAACTCTTCTGTTAATTTTTTTATTTCCTCAAATTTTTTGGAATCTATTGCCAATTTTAATGCTTCCATTACTTTTTTGGCTTTTTCGAGCATTTTTAGATCCAGTAACTCGGAATGATTTCTTATTATGTTTTCTGCAGAATCAAGTTCCACGCTTGCTTGTGACAATATTTGCTGTTCTTCTCTTATTTTTCTGTCTACTTGAGCATATTTTGAAGCTTCTTCTAACATTCTCTCTACTTCTGTCCTATCTAAATGTAGAACAGAATGTATTACCACTCTTTGTTTGTTTCCTGTCGCTAAATCTATAGCACTAACGTGCAATATTCCATCTGCGTCTATCTCAAAAGTTACTTCTATTTTAGGTACTCCTTTTGGTGCTGGTGGAATACCTACCAAATCAAATCTTGCCAATGATTTGTTATACTTTGCTAACTCTCTTTCTCCTTGTAAGATATGTACTTCCACTACTTGTTGCCCATCCTGAACTGTGGTAAATATTTTTGTTTTTTTGACGGGTATTTGAGTGTTTCTTGGGATTATTTTAGTAAATCCTCCACCTGCTGTTTCAACTCCTAGCGATAGTGATGTAACATCAAGCAAGACCATTTCCTTAACATTTCCTTCTATGATTCCTGCTTGTATTGCAGCACCAATTGCCACTACTTTATCTGGATCTATATCTTTTCTGGGCTCTCTGTTGAATATTTTTTTTGCCATTTCTTGAACCATTGGCATCCTTGTTGCTCCACCAACCAAGATTACATCATCTATTTGGTTATATCGCAGATTGGCTGCTTTGAACGCTTCTTCTACAGGTATTCTTAGTCTTTCTACTAAATCTTTTGTCATCTCTTCAAATTCTTTTCTTGTTAAGGAGTAGTTTATATGCTTTGCTCCTGTGGCATCTGAGGTTATGAATGGAATTTTTATTGTTGTTTCTTCCTTACTTGAAAGTTCTATTTTAGCTTTTTCTGAAGCTTCTAATATTTTTTGTAGAGCTTCTTTTTGTATTTTTAAATCTATTCCGTAGTCTTCATAGAACTTGTTTATTATCCAGTTCATTATTCTTTCATCCCAATCGTCTCCACCTAGGAAGTTATCTCCTGCTGTTCCGAGAACTTGGTAAATACCTTCTCCTATCTCTAGGATAGATACATCAAATGTTCCTCCACCCAGATCGAAAACTACTATTGTTTGTATTTTTTGTTGTTTATCGAAACCATATGCCATGGCTGCAGCAGTTGGTTCATTGAGGATTCTGACTACTTCCAATCCTGCAATTGTCCCAGCATCTTTTGTTGCTTGACGTTGAGCATCATCAAAGTGTGCGGGCACTGTTATAACAGCCTTATCTATTTTTGTTTCCAAATAACTTTCACAGTCCAGTTTCATTTTTTGTAATATCATTCCGGATATTTCTTGTGGAGTATACTCTTTGTTATCTATTTTAACTTTGTAATTGGTTCCCATTTTTCGTTTTATACTTTTGATTGTCCTATCTGGATTTATAATTAATTGCCTTTTGGCAAGAGATCCAACTATCCTCTCACCTGTTTTTGTGAAACTAACTATTGATGGTGTTAGGTATTCTCCTTCAGAATTTGGTATAACAGTTGGTTTACCTCCTTCTATTATTGCCATTACACTATTTGTTGTGCCAAGATCTATACCTAAAATTTTGGGCATAATCACACCTCACTTTGGTTTCTTAGTTTAAAAACCTTGACTGATGCTGGTCTTATAACTTTGTCCATTAATTTGTATGCAGGTCTATATTCCTGAGATATTATCCTATCTTTTTCTTCTTGTTCTGTTTCTTCTGTTTCTATTGCCTCATGTATTGATGGATCAAATTGATCTCCCACATTTGATTTGATTATTTCTAATCCCTCATTTTTTAAAACATCGATTAATTGAGTATATATTAATTCTACCCCTTTTATTATTTCTTCTATGTTTTGTGTATTTCTTATTGATTTTAGAGATATTTCAAAACTGTCTATAACTGGTATTAAATTATATATTATTCTTTCTTTTGATTCTCTTTTAAGTTTTTCAAAATTTTTTTCTGTTCTATGTATGTAATTTTCATATTCTGTTTTTATGTCTCTGTATGCTATGCTTAGCTTTTGATATCTGTCAACTAATTCCTGGTATTTATATTCATATTCTTGGACTTGTGTTTTAAGCTCCTTTTCTAAATTTTCTTTCTCTTGCTTTATTTTTTCATACTCTTCTGTTGAGAATTCCTCTTTTAAGGCTTTGACTTTTTCATTTTCTTTTTCTATGTAATTACTTAATTCAGAGATTTTTTCTTCAAAAATTGAGCATATTAATCTCAGTAGATCGTTAATTTTATATATATCTTGGGTTTCTTTGATTTTTTCTAATGATTTTTGGAAAGTATTTAAAAAATCATATTTTTGTATAATTTCTTCTATATATTGTATATTTCTTTGGATTTTGTTTTCCATACTATTCCCCGCTTTCTTTTTATTATTTCTGACAGAAGGAATATGAATACCAATGTTATTGTTATTGTTGAACTTACAGGGATATTAAATGTGAACGAGATAAAGTATCCTGATAAGAATGAAAAAAAGCTTAATATTGAAGTTAAAAATATGCATTTTTCAATACTGTTTGAGTTTTTTATTGCTATTGTTGCAGGTATTGTAAGTATCGCAATTAATAATATTATTCCCATTGCTTTTATTGTGAATACTATTGCTAATCCTACTAATGATAAAATCAATATATTAAACAAATCTGTTTTTACCCCTATTATTTTACTATACTCTTCATCTATTATTAAGTTCTTTATTTCTCTATTGAACACCGTATAGATTATTATACAGATTAAAGAAAAAATTGTGGATATTATTATGTCTGAATTATCTGTAAACAATATATTTCCAAAAAGGTAGAAAGAAATAGTAGATGAGTAAGTGTTTGACAAGTTTATTAATATTATACCTATTGATACCCCTATAACCCATATTATTGATAATGCTATTTCTTCATTAATTTTCTTATTTTGTTTTATGTAATGAATTATTATTGATGTTAAAAATACAAATGGTATTGAAGTTATAACGGGATTTACTTTTAATATATTTGATAATGCTACGCTTGCAAGCAAAGAATGTGATATACTACCTGCTATTGACGACATTTTTTTTAATACAACTATTGTTCCTATTATACCTGTTATTATACTAACATTTATAAAAAATAGCAATAATTGAATATCCACAATAATCTATTTTGACGATATTAATTTTTTACCTCTTGCTGACCAATAGGTGTTTTGTTAAGGATTTTATGGAGGTTATTTAATGTTTTTGTAGAACTTTAAAAACATGTTATCCGAGGTTGTATACTTGGTTTTGTTGTTAGGGGTATTGATACTCAGTTTAGTTGCTATTTTTAGCAGAGAAATTTTTAAGGCAGCCGTTTCTTTGGTTTTTGCCTTTATATTTCTAAGTGGTATGTATTTACTTCTGGGTGCAGAGTTTCTTGCTGTTATCCAGCTTATAATATACGCTGGTGCTATTGCTATCCTAATACTTTTTGCTATAATGCATACTCCTGCAAAGATAGAGAATTTGGGTGATGCTAAAATTTTTGACTACAAACCACATTACATCAATGCTTTTATAATCGGAATTATTATTTTTTCAATACTTATGTTTGTAGCAATAGTTATATTAAATGAATTAAACATAAATGTTAATAATTATAAAGTTACTTTGGTTGACTTTGCCAATGCTCTTTTCAATATAAAAGATTTTGATAATTATGGAGGTAGGTTTGTTCTAGTTTTTGAACTTGCAGGAATATTGATACTTGCTTCTATTGTGGCTGCTATAACTGTTGCAAAAAAGGAGTAATTATGGATAATATACTTGTAATAACAACATTCATTGTTAGTTTGATAATGATAACCGCTGGATTGGTTGGTATTATATACAGGAGAAATTTGGTTGCTATCTTAATATCTATAGAAGTTATACTTAATGCTATAAATCTTGACTTCATAATGTTTTCGCGATTGAAATCAAACATGAATCAACTTATTGATGGTCAAACTTTCGCGCTTTTTAACATATTGATTGCCGCAGTTGAAATAACGGTTGGACTGGCCATAATATTTGCCATAAGAAATACAATGCAAACAAGTGATATTGACAAATTGAGTAATATCAAAGAAATAACAGAAGATTAGTAATCTTTCTTATCTTCTGTATTTTTAAATTGGAAGGGGGAGTAAACGTTGAATATTGCTGTTTTTTCATCAGGATCTTTATCCTTAGGGATTATTCAATACATTTTTGAGAATTTTTCTAACTTTATTTTGATAACAAAAAGTGATAAACACCAAGGTAGGGGAATGAAAATAAGATCTAATATTGTTAAACAAAGAGTCACTGAAGTTTCAGAAAAAGTGAAGGTATATGAATTTGATACTCTAAAAAAAATGGAAAATACCGAAGAAAAAGAAAGATTTGAAAATCTAAAAGATGATCTCAGAAATACGGACTTAGCTATTTCTTGTGATATAGGTTTAATTATACCTGAGGAACTGATAAATTTACCAAAAATTTTTATAAATATTCATCCCTCATTGCTACCATTATACAGAGGGCCTTCTCCTATACAATACACACTACTTAACGGTGACGAGTTAACAGGAATTACTATTTGCTTATTATCTAAGGAAGTAGATAAAGGTGACATAATTCTCCAATCTGTTTTAAGAGTTGAAGAAAATGATAATTTTCATACTTTAAAAGAGCGATTATCCAGTTTGGCTGTTAGTAGTTTCAAAAGGTTTATAAAAATGTATGAAAAAGGAGAACTACAGTATTTTAAACAGGATGAAAATAAAGCAACATATACCAAAAAGATTGAGGATACAATTCTTGATTTTTCCAAAAGTGCAGAGTATTTGCATAACCAAGTAAGAGCTTTCTACCCCAATGCTTATATTGTAACAGAATTAAATAATCAACTGAAAAGAATAAAAATACTCAAGACTAAAGTATTGGAAAGTATTGATTTTGAAGTTTCTAAGAAAGGCTTATTTCTTTTTTCCAAAGATAGACTATTTTTACATAAGGATTCAAAAATGGTTGAAATACTTGAAATTCATGTAGAAGGTAAAAAACCTATCTCTCCTTTATCTTTTATAAATGGATATCTTAAGAAATGAATATTAAGAAAGAAAATTTTTTGGAATTAAAAAAAATAGAAAAGCAGATAAAAGAGTGTAGTAAGTGTAGGTTACATCAGTTCAGAAAAAATGCTGTTCCTGGAAACGGGGTATATAACACAAAGATCATGCTTGTAGGGGAGGCTCCAGGTAGAAACGAAGATATAGAAGGTTTACCTTTTGTTGGCCAGGCCGGAAAACTTCTTGAACAAATGTTGAACAATATAGGAATCTCTAGAAATGATATTTTTATTACCAATGTGGTGAAATGTAGACCCCCTGAAAATAGGGATCCATTGGATGATGAAATACAAACATGTAAACCATACTTGTTCAGACAAATAGAACTCGTAAACCCGAAACTTATAATTTTGGTTGGTAAATATTCCATTAGTACAATATTGAACATTAACATCAAAATATCTCATATTAAAGGTAGAACTTTTGTTAAAGATGGAAGATATATTTTCTGCACTTATCACCCAGCTTTTATTCTTAGAAACTATTCTTCATATATAGAGGAATATACCTATCACTTTGAAAAAATAAAAAAAATTATAAATGAGTTTTTTTAGAATTTAATTAAACTTATAGTTGAGCTTATTAGGATATTTTAGGATATTTTAGGATTTTTTATCATGTTAGGATAAATTGTTATTAGGAATCTTTAAAGGGAGATTTTTTTGGAGGATGTTTACTAAAGGGTATATACTGTATTTGTGGTTAGCATTGTTCACAGTATTTGTTAGTATATTTAGTTTGATATTATTTGAATACGTCGGAAGTGATATAAAGGTAGTTAGGAAAATATACATGGAGACAAGAAAGTATTTTATAGATCAATAATCATGGCAGTGGCAGAGATATATAAAGAGACTGAAAGAAAAAGAGGAAGATATCAAATAAATTTGGGCGGTATAAGATATAATTTAGAATATGAAATAACAAATTTGAGTGGTACTGATATAATTGTGGACTTGAAAAAAGGAAGACATTTAGTAGCACGTGGAATGATTCGTATAAGAGAGAGATTTGATAAATTTGCTTTTATAACAGGGAAGAACCAAATAAATTTAATAGCTGGTAATTATTATTCATCTGGATGGTTGTTGGGACAGAGAATAAGTATAGAGGGGGATATAGATGTAAATAAGAAACCATTGAGTTTGGTAATGATAAGAGAGGACACTATAGTTAATGGAAAAGGCTCTAATAACATGGAAAATGTGAAGGAGTTGGAAAAATATGCTGATTTTGTCTCATACGGAGATAACAGACATGTATTGATGAGCTATTATAATCAGTTATATGATGAGTTGTACAATCAAACAAGGGATTATAGAGGTATGGAGAGGTTTTATAATGTAAGTGGTTTACCAGCAAATCATCCACATAATTTTATAAGGCTAACGCCCTCGGGAATACTTTATATTGGTAGAAATAACTCTTATAAGAATATTGCCTTGCAGTTGTATGGCAATAGTTCTTACAATTCTATTTCACAGAATATAAGGATAATCGGAGTTAGTAATAATGATAGTTTGGTTGATTTGGGGGAGTTCAATTTTTACAGTAATGTCTCGAAGACTGTCAATTACGGAACCATACTTATATCTAATGATCCTGAACTGTGGAAACTATAATAAAGTACGATAAAAGTACTATGCCGGTTCTATCTATCATTTCGGAAATGCCTATTGATATAGTTGGTTATTATGACTATCGAAGGAGAACTGCTCAAGGTTCTATTGTTCTTTGGAAAATATTGATATTGACTAAAAAATCAGTAATAATTATTCTAATCCCTATCCTGAGTTAAAGATAGTAGCAGAAGAGATACTTTTAGACTATAATTATCCTGACATATATAGATATCTTGGAACTGGGGTAAATTTAGTTAGTCCAAAATTTTTCCTAATGGGAAGCTTTATATCATTTTTTGATAATGATAGTAGAATAGACATTATATCTACTCACGGTGAGATTCCTAGCATATACTTTTTTGGTTCTATTCAAGCTTTTAACTTGAATATATTAAATAGAAACGTATCACAAGAATATGTGGTAGATAATAGACAAGCTTGTAAAGATGGAAATTCAATGATTGAGCCTTCAAACATCGATAATCAAGTCTATTTGAATACATTAGTTCCCTATTTTATAGAAGTTTATAAATGATTAGGGGATTGACAATAGTAGAAGTTGTAATTTCATTTTCTATAGCTCTAGTGTTGATAATATCATTATATGTGATAGTATATTGGGGATCAAATTTTAATACTGTAAATGAAAAAATAATGGAAGTGAATAATGTACTTACTTTTATACAATCTGATATGTTAAAGAACATGACTTTGTACTTTGATTACGATCAGAATACAGGAAATATTTATCCCAGATCTAATATAGACGTTATAATTCAGGACAGAATAAGAAATAAAGGCTACAAAATAAGATTTGTTGAGAGTATAAATGTTATAAGTTTTGAAAAAGAGCAAAAGCCGGGGGGTGGAACGTTTGAAAATCTATACAGGGTTGGAATAAGAGTCAGATGGAAACATAAGAATTATAGTAAAAACTACGATGTTGAAATATTATTAAGCAGTTACGATTACAAAAAAATAATCTCAGGTCAGAATCTTGGTGCAGTGAGTTTGAGTTTAAATATACCAAGTACTCACTAGTATGTATAACACAACTATTCAGAGGCCGTGAATTTAAATTTGTATCTTATCAAAAAGAATTAGGTGTGTGCAGCGAGGTTTTTGTAGCCACATATTTTTTAGCCAGTATTCATCATATCCAACGACGTTATTCGAAAAAGCTAGTCTATGGTTAAAATACACTAAATATATCTTATAAAGTATTGATAGATTATCTACTTCATTAGTTGTTTTTTCCCATGTTTATGATTTAATTGATGGACATAATATTCCTATGTAGATGTTGGATCTATCCGTTCCTGGGTTTTCTACTCTTGAACCGAAAAATAACATAGCGTAATCTTTGCTATCCAGATATTTTGAGAAAATTGAAGCTAATTGTTTTTTAGCTTATTTATATCGTAATATTCTAATTTCGTCTCAATTTATATTTTTTATTATTTTTTGAATTATTTTTAGACGACTTGTTTGTCAAAAATTTCTCCGGGTTTGAGAACTATACATTTGGTTTCTGTTTGTTTTTCAACCAATTCTTTGAATTCATAAGGGTTTGCTTTTATTAGATCAAATGTGTTATAGTGCATTGGTATTGTATATTGTGGTTGAATAATTTTCACTGCTTCTACAGCTTCTTCTATGTCCATTGTGAAAAGTCCTCCTATTGGTAGCATGGCTATTTCAATGTTATAGCGGGGGAGTAATTGCATTTCTGCATTTAGGCAGGTATCACCCGCATGGTAGATTGTGGTTTTATCTATGTTTATAACAATGGAGGTGGCTAGTCCTGCATAGTTACCCTCAGGAGTTGAGCTTCCATGGAAAGCAGGGAGAAATTTTATGTATCCCCATTCAAACTTTATTTTTCCTCCCATATAGGCTCCGTTGGCTTCTATACCTTTGTTGATAAAGTAATTTGATAATTCAAAATTACACCATATTTGGCTTCTGAATTTTTTGTATATGTTTTCCACATCTGCTATATGGTCAAAGTGTCCATGGGTAACAAGTACATAATCTATCTTTGGGAGGTTGTCTATGGAAAGTAATTGGTTGGAGGGGTTGTTATTTATCCAGGGATCTATTATGATATTTTTTGAAGCTAGTACAAGAAAACAAGAGTGCCCAATATATTGTATTTTCATTCTTCTCACCCCCTTGTGAAACATATTCTCTAAGGAAATTAATTATACCTTTTACTCTTTTAAAAGTATTGTAAATGTATGAATGGATTTTTACAGAGTTGTATGAAGAACTTTTAAATTTTTCATTTTTTGATTAGGAATTTTTATAAAAATTTTTAAATATAAAATGAGGGATTAATAGAAAGGAGGAAAAAAATGAAGGTACTTATAACAATAGTATATGTTCTGGTGTTTTTAACGATAGTTACTTTTGCAGAGGATGTAAGAATTAATTTCTGGCATTCTTTCTCTCCCAAATCTATGACGGGTAAAGCTTTGCAATCGTTGATAGATGAATTTAATCAAAAAGGTTTCAAAATTAACGGCAAAAAAATATTTGTGGATAGTATCTATAAGGGAGGTCATGGTAGTTTTAATAATCCTTATAATTTTCTATTTTCTGAGCTTTTGAAGGCGAGTTATGAGAAAAAGTTACCTCATGTCTCAATAGCTTACGAAAATTGGGTTTCACAGTTTTACGAAGTGGATGTCATTAGGGATTTCAACTCTTTTAATAGCACTGAAATTAAGGATTACATTAATAACCTCTATCCAGAGTTTAGACGTTCTTCTGAAATTGATGGAAAAGTTTATTCATTGAGTTTTAATAAAAGTTTGTTTGTATTGTATTATAACTCTAAATATGTTGATGCTATTCCTACAGATTTTAATAAGTTTATCGTGAAATTGGAAGAAATAAGAAATAAAACCGGTAAAGCTCCTTTATATCTTGAACCAAATGAAGATGTTTTTATAATTCTCTACCTGCTTTCTGTTTCTGAAGACTTTTTCCGAATGGGTTCTAAAATACAACCTTTATTTTTAGGTGAGAACTTACAAAAAGTTACAAGACTTGTAAATGAACTTGAGAGTAAAGGTTTAATAAAATGGACTGATAATTCATATGAGGATTTTATAAAAAACCGAGCACCTATAATACTGGCAACTACTAGTAAATACACCGATTTGAAAATGAGAAGTCGTGATTACTATATTTCTCCATTACCCGCTGATAAGGGTAAAATATATGCTGCTGGAACAAATCTGGTGATATTTAAGTCAAACGAAGAAGAAGAGCTTGCTTCCCTTGAATTTATTAAATACCTTGTGGATCCAGTTAATTTGGAAAAGTTCTGCATCAGTACTGGCTATATTGTTCCTACTTTAAGTTATAGCAAAGTTTACAATGAATTTTTGGATACAAACCCAGATTACAAGAGAGTTCTTGAATACAGTAAAGATAGGATTTATGTTCAACAGCCTGTATGGGCTTGGGAAAATGTTAGATATTTTCTTAACGATTACATGTTATCAGTTTTTGTAAATAAGCTATCAGTAGAAATACAACAGAGAGATTTAGAGCAAAAAGTTAAACAGATAATGGTAAATCAGAATTTGAAATATAGAGAGGGGGGATAAATATTGAGTGAATATGAAATAAATGAGTATGAATCAAAAGATATGGAGACCGAGAGTCTGGAACGCTTAATGTTAAAGGAATTTAAGAACATTATAAGAATATGTGATATATGTGGTGAAGAGATGCTTCTTGATGACGAAAATACTTTCATATGCCAAGGATGTGGATATCATCTTAAAGTTGATACGAAATGAAAGGTATAAAAATATATAAGTAGAATAAAATATAGATGATTAGAACAAAAAATTTTAGCGTCATAACTCTCGGGTGTTCAAAAAATACCGTTGATAGTGAGCTTTTAATTGCTTCTCTAATTGATAAAGGATACAGGTATTCCGATAACATATTGGATAGTAGTTTTATTATTATAAACACTTGTGGTTTTATAAAACCTGCAATAAACCAGTCTTTAGAAACAATCAAAAATGTTGTGAAAACAATAAAGGACAATAAAGTCAATTCAAAGGTGATTGTGTCCGGTTGTTTGGTAAGTAGGTATAAAAATAAAATAGTTGATGATCTTAAAGATGTTGATGCTTTTTATGATACCAATTCTTTTTTTCAAATTCCTTTTGATGTTGAGAAAATAAGGAGCGGTAAAAAAATATTCAGTGTTTCACAATATACCCCAGATTATTCTTCAAAATTGTCCAAATTTGTATCAACCGGCTATTATTCGTACGTAAAGATAGCAGAGGGATGTAATCATACATGTTCTTTTTGTGCCATTCCTTTGATAAGGGGTAAGTACAAGTCAAGAACTATAGAAGACATAGTCAGTGAAGTAAAAAAGTTGGTTAACATAGGTATAAAGGAAGTGATTCTAGTTTCTCAGGATACTTCATTTTATGGGTACGATATATATAAGAAACTTTCTCTAGATAGGTTGTTATATTCTCTTAGTGAGTTGGATGGTGACTTTTGGATCAGACTACTTTATTTATATCCAACAACTTTGAATAAATCTGCTTTGAATGTTATCGGTCAGTCTCCAAAAATAGTCAAGTATATTGATATTCCTCTGCAACATGTTAGTTCCAATGTTCTTAAGGCTATGAGAAGACCAGGAAATAAGGATTTCTATAAAGATATGATTTATCAAATAAGGAATATTATACCTGATGTTGTTATAAGATCAACTTTTATAGTTGGGCATCCTATGGAGGAAGAAGAGGATTTCTTGGAGTTGATGGAATTTCTCAAGGAAGTAAAAATAGAAAGGGCTGGATTTTTTAAATATTACCGAGAAAAAAATACTCCCTCTTATTCCTTGCCACAGGTTGATTATAAAACAAAAAGAAAAAGGTATAGTATGGTAACTTCTCTTCAGGATAGGATCCTTAAGGAGTGGTCTCTAAAACAAATTGGTAAAGTATTTAAGACTCTTATTACTGAAGAGAATGAAGATTACTATGTTGGTAGGGCTTATTTTGATGCTCCAGAAGTTGATTCGAGTATAAAAATATCGAAAAATAAAAAGAAAAAGATTTTAGTTGGGCAGTTCTATGATATCCAAATAACGGGTTTCGAGGAGTATGATTTTTATGGATCATGTGTTAGTTAGTGGAATGAGACCAACCGGTAAATTACATATAGGCCATATATTTGGAACACTCAGCAACTGGGTTAATTATCAGGACAAATATAAGTGTTATTTTATAGTTGTTGATTGGCATGCTTTAACGACAAATTATGAGAATACTAAGGATATATCTTCAAATGTTATAGAGGTTCTGATTGACTATCTTGCCTTTGGCTTGGATCCATTAAAGAGTACTATCTACCTTCAGTCTATGGTTGAGGAAGTTGCTGTTTTACATCTTATTTTATCTATGATAACCCCTATAAGTTGGTTAGAGAGGGTGCCTTCTTTTAAAGATCAGATACAGCAGCTTGGAAAAAGTATAGCCACTTATGGTTTTTTGGGTTATCCCGTTTTGATGACTTCTGATATACTTATTTTTAACGGCAAATATGTTCCGGTTGGTCAGGATCAGATACCACATCTTGAGTTGGCAAGGGAAATAGCAAGGAGATTCAATTTTTTGTATGGGGACACTTTTGTTGAACCAGAACCTCTATTAACTGAAACACCTTATATTCCAGGATTTGATGGCAGAAAAATGAGTAAAAGCTACAACAATGCGATATTTATAGATGAATCAGAAGAAGAAACTGAAGAGAAAGTAAAAAAATATATAACTGATCCCCAGAAGATATACAAGCACTCTCCTGGAAGACCTGAAGTTTGCAATGTTTTTACCTTACATAAAGCTTTTAAGAATTCTGAAATTGAAGAAATAGAACAAAGTTGTAAATCTGGAAAGCTCGGATGTGTAGAATGTAAGAAAAAACTATCTAAGTTAATAAACTCTTCTCTAAAACCAATAAGGGAAAAAAGAAGAGATTTACAAAAGAATAAGAATAAGCTTCTTGAAATATTGATAGATGGTTCTAAGAAGGCTAAAAAGGTTGCAAAACAAAAAATTGAAGAAGTTAATCAAAAGGTTAATATTGGTTTACTAAGGGGTGTTCAATTATGAAAAAGATTATGGTAGTAGATGATGATCCAAATATAGTTGAATTGGTAAGAAAAATACTAGATTTGGAGGGTTACCAAAGTATAGGAGCGAACGGTTCTAAAGATGCTCTCGTTATTCTTGATGAGTATTGGAAAGATATTGGTTTAATAATTTGTGACTATATGATGCCTGAAATGGACGGTTTGGAACTTGTGAGAAATATTAGAAAAAATCCTTTATACAATGATATAAAAATTATAATGTTAACTGCAATAGATACTTATGATATAATAAAACAGAGTATGGTTTTGGGAGTAGATGATTATATAGTTAAGCCTTTTGACCCACAGGAGGTTATTAATGCAATAGAAAGGATAAAAGAAGATGAAGTCAAGAGTTAAAGTAATTTTTGTTCTTTTTATTTTTGTTTTTACTGTTGTTTTTTCTAATGTCAGTACGGTGAAGAAATATGAAAGTAGGGCAGAGTCTTCTTATAGGTATGCCAAAGAGTATGCTTTACAGAGGGATTATATCAAATCGTTAGTTAGTTATGTTGAATCAATAACTTATTACACTTTGGCTTATCACGTTTATATTGATGAGCTCAAGGATAAGAATAATTT
Organism: Candidatus Calescibacterium sp.; assembly: GCA_025057615.1. Classification (GTDB taxonomy): domain Bacteria; phylum DRYD01; class DRYD01; order DRYD01; family DRYD01; genus DRYD01. Next base: position 63,815 of record JANXBF010000002.1, read on the forward strand.
TTTTAGGCTTTCGGATATTGTTCTTAAGTTATCAATAGAAAGTGATGAAATAAATAAGAAAGCTTTTGAACAAACAAAAGATAATGACAAGAAAAATAATATACTCAATATAAAATCCTCTAACTATCTAAATATTGCATCTACTTTGCAAAAAATGTATGGAGTTGATTATAAAATTGCAACGGAAAAATATGAAGAATTTAAGAAGAGCCTGAATGTGGAAGATAGTATAATATTGGGAATTGCAAAATATTTTGCAAAGTCAATAGATATACAACTCAGCTTAAAAGATCGTATGAAAGCAAAAGAATACTTCTATCAGTTGAATACATATTATAATACTTTGGATAACAGAATAAGAGACAAATACTCTGTTAAAGAGATAGTTGATTTTTATAGAAAAAAAATAGATAGTTATTAAGGGGGTGTTTTAATGTCCGAAGCCAAAATACTTATCGTTGATGATGAAAAAAACATTGTAGAATTGATAAAATTCCACCTTAAAAAAGAAAGTTATAGAATATTGGAAGCTTATAAAGGTAGAGATGCTATAGAGGTATATAGGAAAGAGAAACCAGATCTTATAATATTGGACTTGATGCTTCCTGATATGGGAGGTTTTGAAGTTTGTAAATCAATTAGAAAGGAAAGTAAGGTTCCTATAATAATGTTGACTGCCAAAGGAGAAGAAGTTGATAAGATCTTAGGATTTGAATTGGGAGCAGACGATTATATTACTAAGCCTTTCAGTCCCAGGGAGTTGCTTGCCAGAATAAAAGCGATACTCAAAAGATCCAGAATGAATCCTAATGAGGCCAATGAAATTTCTATAGGGCCATTTAAAATAAATGCGACAACGAGAGAAATATACAAAGAAGAAAATCTTTTGGAATTGAAACCGAAAGAATTTGATCTTCTAAAATTGTTTTTAACAAATCCTGGTAGGGTTTTTTCTAGACAGTATTTACTTGAACAGATTTGGGGCTATGATTATTTAGGTGATACACGAACTGTTGATGTTCACATAAGAAGGCTTAGACAAAAAGTTGAAGACAATCCTGATAATCCCCTATACATTAGAACTGTTCATGGTGTTGGTTATAAATTCGTCATAGAAGAATAATTGTGAAAAACACAATAAAATATATCGTAGAAATAATAGACATACCTGCATTCGTTACTAATAAAAAACAAAAAATAATTGCTAATAACCAATATTTTATTAATCTTTTACAAAACACAGATGTTTCAAAAAATAAGGAATTGAGTGAGCGAATAACCGATTTTATCGAAAAACCCGATAAATTCGTTGATATGATTTCCAATAAGGATAAAATTAGATTCCTTAAAACATTAACTAGTAATCATAAAATTATAAATTTGCTCTTCTTGTTGGACGATATCGGGTATAAGGTTACACACTTCACTTCTTTGAATATTAGTATAGATTATGGTAAACCAATTTTATCCAGTGTTTTCATATTTAGATTATTTACTTCTAGCTTACCGAAGGATAATGAATTGTTCATTGTTATGTTTGACCTAAACATTGTTGAATTTTTTAGTAGTATTGTTAGCAAGAAAGAGTTGAAGGAGATTGAAGAAATAAATAAAAAGTACACAGTTTTGTTTCAGATAGCTAACAGGGTATTTTCTGTGGTTAAGGGATTTACGGAGACCCTTATCTTGGGTAAATACAAGGATAGTGATTTGATATATAAATTCATAGAGGTTATTGATAATCAGGTTTCACAAGGTATAAAAATTTTGTTGAGTTTTAACCTTTCAGATCACATAGGAGATATTAGCTTTCAAAATATTAATCTATACAAGTTTCTCAATGATTTAGTAAATAAGTATTCTGAAAAATTGATTAGCGATTATCCTGAGTTGATTTTCGATTATTATATTCAACCTAATATACCTGATTTGTATACTGATCCATCTAAATTGGAGCTCTGTCTTTATAACTTACTTGATAATGCAGTTAGATTTAGAGATGAAAAAAAAGAGAAATGCTTCATAAAATTCACAGCTTTTTTCGAATCATCTGTTAATCATATATTGATGATTGTTGAGGATAATGGGATAGGTATGGATAAAGATGAAATATTACAGCTTGGTCAAATTTTTAAGACTTTCTCTGATAAATCTGGTATAGGATTGGGAATGTATACGGTTTATAAAATAATAAAAGCCATGAAATGGAACATAAAAATTGAGAGCGAAAAGTATAAGTATACAAAAGTAATTTTAACCATACCTTTGGAAAATGTTTGATAGCGATATAAAGGAAGTATGTATAATAGGTTATTATGGTTTTGGTAACATAGGGGATGATGCCATATTGATTGCAGCCTTGGAGGAATATACTAAAGCCTATGATATGTATGTTAGAATACTTGTTAACAAAAATGATTATGTTGAAAGGATGTTAAAAGAGTTTCACTTGAATGATAATATTGTTTTATATGATAGATGGAATATAGGGCAAATAGCTGAATCTATACATTATTCTGATGCTCTGATATTTTGTGGGGGTGGTTTGTTTCAGGATAAAACATCTCTGAAAAGTTTCATGTATTACTTTTTTTTGGCTTTTTTAGCGCACTTAAAGAAAAAAAAGATAATCATAGAGAGAAATAGTATAGGTCCTCTAAATACTAAAGTTAGCAGATTTTTATTTTCAAAAGTTTTGAATTGGGCAAGCACCGTATCTGTTAGGGACACTATTTCATATAATTTTCTTGTTCAAAACTATCCTGAATTTTCACTGAAATATAGAATTAAACAAGATTTTGTAATGTCTGATATATCTTCCAATATTTTTAAGAGATCTGTTAGTAAGGAAAAAAATTATGACATCCTTTTTATTTTGAGAAAATCTCAAGGGATTGAACAAATAGCAGATTTAATTAATCAGATTAAGAACGAATATAGCCTGAGAGTAATAGTTTTTCAAGAAGGAGATTTGTTTGTTTTAAAGGATATTATTCAAAATGTCGATTATCCAGGTCCAGGTAAGATTTACGAAACTCTGGAAATTATTCAATCTTCAAGAGTGGTAGTATCTAACAGGTTACATGGTCTGATTATGGCTTTTATGAACGATATAAAAACTATAGGAATATCTACGGATCCTAAAATAGAGGGATTCTGCAAAGACTATAACCTGGATTATTTATGTGATAATGATTATCAACTTAAAGATAAACTGATTTCACTCCTGAAAGTTTATTTATAAAAAATATTAAATTACAAATTTTTATTCTGATATTAATCCTTTTCTTGTTAGTGTAAATTTGCCACTTTCGTCTATTCTGAGTATTTTTACTATTATTTCATCATCTATTTTAAATACTTTTCTTGCATCTTGTATGTATCCCATATCTGCTTCTGAGATATGTAGGAGTCCTATTTTACCCTCTGCTATTTTGACAAATACTCCATATGGCTCGACTCTTACTATTTTGCCGATGTATACTTTTCCTTCTTGGAAATTGGTTATGTTTTCTATGAGTTCTTTTGCTTTTATTGCATTTTCCTCATTTGTTGAATAAATAATAACCCTTCCATCATCCTCTATATCTATTTTTACATTGGTCTGCTCTATAATTTTTTTAATAATTTTTCCTTGTGGACCGATGACTTCTGGTATTTTTGATTGTTCAATTTGTAGTAATGTCACTCTTGGTGCTCTTGGAGAGAGTGAATTGGGTTTTGGCAATTTTGAATACATCAATTCCAATATTTGTTCTCTGGCTTCTTTAGCTCTGAACAGAGTATCATATATTATATCAAATGTGATTCCTTCTAGTTTGGTATCCATTTGTATTGCTGTTATTCCATTTTTTGTTCCTGCTATTTTAAAATCCATTTCTCCAAAGAAATCTTCAAACCCTTGTATGTCTGTAAGTAAAACATATTCATTATTTTGAGTAAGCAGCCCTATTGATATACCAGCTATATGTTGTTCTATTGGAACTCCGGCATCCATCAGAGCTAAGCTACTGCCACACACTGAAGCCATTGATGTTGAACCATTTGATTCCAAAACTTCGGAAACAACTCTTATGGTATAAGGGAAAATATTTTCCGATGGTATCAATGGTTCTAGAGCTTTTTCTGCTAAATAACCATGTCCTATTTCTCTTCGTGATGGTGGACCTATTCTTTTGGCTTCTCCAACTGAGAACGGAGGGAAGTAATAATGATGCATAAATCTCTTGAATTCTTCTTCAAAAGTTAAACCTTCTATCATTTGCTGATCTGCTTTAGTACCTAGAGTAACCACTGATAAAACCTGTGTCTGTCCTCTTGTGAATATTGCACTTCCATGTGGATATGCCAGTATTCCCGTTTCAATGCTTATCGGTCTTATTTCATTGAAATTTCTGTTGTCTATCCTTCTTTTATCTTTAAAAATTTGGTCTTTTAAGAACTTTTTTAAAAACTTTTTCTTTGTAACTGAGAATTGGAACTCTGTATATTTGCTTACTTCTTCGAGTAATTCTTTATTTTCTGAAATTTTTGATTTTAAATTTTCTAGAGTTAGTTCATTCAATAGAATATTTCTTTTTCTTTTATCTGCTTCATTTAAAATATTTTTAGTGATATTGGAGAAATGTTCAAGATATAATTTTTCCAGTGTTTCGGGAATACTTATTATTGATGGGGGAATTTTCGTTGGTTTTAAATCTTCAATAATTTTCTCTTGAAATTCTATTAGTTTTTTATTTATTTCAAAAGATTTTTTCATTGCTGAAAATATTTCTTGCTCTGATGTCTGTTTCCCTTTGAACTCTATCATTGTTATTTTATCTTTGGTAGAACACAGTACTAGCTCAAAATTATCTGTTTTATAGACGTTAGCGCTTACCGGTGATAATATTGGTATCTGGCTTATATTTAGTGCTATCGAAGCTCCTATGAGTCCAAGTATTTCTGGATTTTCATTTATGTCTGCTGAAAATACCTGAACAAAAACATTTATGTCATGATAAAAATCAGGTATTAGTGGCCTAAGTGTTCTATCAATCAGTCTAGCTTTAATAATTTCCTGGTCTGTGGGCTTACCCTCTTTCTTTATGAAACCACCAGGAATTTTTCCTACTGCATACATTCTTTCCAAATAATCAACTGTTAATGGAGTGAAATCTATATCTTGACGAGGATTTTCTGAAAAAGTGACTGCTACCAGAACCCAACAGGTTCCACTCTTGACAACAACACTGCTTGAAGCTTGTTTAGCTATAGTATTTATCTCAAATTCAATATTCTTATTCCCAATGGAGAATGAGTATTTCATATTATTCACTTCCTTTCCATAATCCTTTTTTTTCTCTTTGTGCAGATCTTTGAGCTTCCAAGAATTTATCTTGATATTTTACATTGGGAGGCACTGTATATACTTTTGCATATCCCTCTTTTAAAAGTATATAATTTAACATTTGACTATTTTCTAAGTATACATAGGCTAACTTTCTATTGTATTTGTCATACATTTGTATATCGTATTCAAGGTACAGATATTTTGATCGACTAACTAGATTTTCTGTGAATTCTTTGCTTTTTATACCCATTTTTATTATTTCTTCCGAGTTTTTCCCAGTTTTTTTTGAATCCCTTTTGAGTTTGGGGTTTTCATTACTTTCTGGAGTATCAACCCCTATTAACCTGACTTTGAATTCTTGGTTATTGTTATAAGATTTAACTTTTATTGTATCTCCGTCTATTACTTTGATTGGTATTACAATTTCTTTATCTTTCAGGAAGTTTGCATCTTTTTTGAATTCTTGTTGAGCATTCTGATAATTGTTGTTTAAATACAAGGATAGTAAGAGAATAATAAAGAGTATAATTAAATTGAAAGTTCTGGATATATAATTTATTTTCTTCCTCATCTATAAAAAAATTACAATAGTCTTTTTATACTTTCAAAATCTTGATTTTCTAATAATATGTTGTATATTGTCTCTATTTCTGATGGATTTAGATTCTTTAAATTATTTTTATACCAATCTATTGATTTTATAATTAATTCATACAATTCCTTTATTTCATATTTTGTTTTTGATTTATTTATAATGTATACATGTGTTATTTCATAATCATCTGGATACTTTGAAAGATATTCTTTTATTGTTGTTAGTTTTTCTTCTAAATTTGTTTTGTTATTGATTTCTTCTATTATTTTCTGTTTTTCCATGTTTTTAATTTTTTCCCACGGTATTAGGTGAGAGAACTTTTGGATAATATAGTTATATTCATTATTTTTAGATAATTTTTGGAATTCTTCAAGTTTTTGGAATAGAATTTCCCCTATTTTTTCACTTGATTGATTGTTATTTAGCATTGATTCTACATACATTGATATATATTCTATATTATATGGTTCCAAATTTAGAAGAGTTTTAGCTATTGTTAACATTTTATCATTTAGTTTTTTTTCTGTACATATTTTGTAAGCATTTTTCAAGATTGTTTGTTGCTTTTCTTTTTGGTTGAATCTACCAAGCCAATTTGAATATTCTACATAGAGATTTATGTTATATGGATCTATAGTTATCCTTTTCTCAAATGTTTTTATTATTATTTCTTGAAAATTGTTTATATTTTCTGGAAATATTTCTATAAAATTGTTTTTATTGATTATGTCTAATATTTCGATGTAGCTGTTTAGCTGTAATAGTATGTTAAACGCTTCGAAAAGGTATTTTTTAGCTGTTTCTTTTTCACCTAATTTCAAGAGAGTATTTGTTAGCTTTATGTACTCTGTAGATAATTGTATTTTTTTAGTTGGATCTGATTTTAATTTTTCTACTTTTTTATAATATAGCCTCAGTAGATCTCTGTATAGACCGGATTCCAAATATATGTTTTCACTGTCATCATACCAGCTTATGCTTTGTAATAGCTCACTTATATCTCCAACCAATTCTTGTGATATGGCTTTTTCTATTGTATTTGTTGATGTTTTTATAACTTCTATTAGGTTAACTTTGTATATTGTTGATGATGTTTTCATTTTAGACAGTGCTAATAATAGATTAATTTTGGGATTATCGGGGAAAGATTTCTGTAGCTCTGTTAAAGTTGATTCCATTGTTTTAATATTACCTGCCATATATAAGCTTACTGCCCTTGGAATAGTGGAGTATAGCCTGTATTCTTGAGGATAATCCTTATCAACATTTGTTTTTATCTTGTTTATTTTGGATATTAATTCTGTAAGTATCAATCTTAATTTTCTCTTTATAATACTCTTCATATTCGGTAATTTGTATGAAATTTATTTCACTAATTAGATATATTAGAGATAGCTGTAGAAGACTATTGTTTGTGTTTGCCAGTAAGTTGATTATATCATCAACTATATTTTTAACAAGATTATCATCAAAATAGGTTCTATAATAGAATGCTAAATCTTTTACTCCTTGTTCGTAAATGTAACCTATGTCTTTATCCTCAATTTTGGTTTTTAATATATCTAATTTGTTTTTCCAAAACTCATCCATTATTTTATTGTTAATGTTTTATAAAATTCTATTAATTCTGTTTCTCTTATTTCATCAATAATTAGCTGAAGTTTTTCTAATATTTTTTGAGAGAATTCAGGGTCAATATTTTTGTTGTACCAACATTGAATTAAACTTATCATAAACTGTGCATTTGGATCATCTAAATCCTCTATTACTTTGTTTATATAATTATTTATTAATGTTTGATCATTATTATTAATTATGAGTTCAATTATTTGTATGAGACTATTTTTTAGATTGTTTTTTACAATTTGACTTTCTTTAATTATATTTATCAAATTTGATAGATAGTTTTTAATTTCTTCAAACTTAATGAATATTAAACAGGGATAATTTGAAGCCGTTAAATAGGATATTATCCAAATATTTTTATTTAGTTTATTATTTTCCAGTAATTTGAGATAAGAATCATATGGATTTTCAAATGTTGTAAAGGGTAATATTATTGTCCGTATATTTATATCTTCTATTAAAGATAGATCTATCATAATTTTTTCTGTTATTTTGCTGTATATTTCTGTTAGCAAGTTTGTTATATCTGATGTCTTTTTTATTAATTTTTCTACGGTGCTGATTTTTTGGTTTTTTATTGCGTTTATAATTATCCATCCTTTAGTTTTGAGCGAAATATTTTCAAAAACTGAGCTATAATCAACGTTGTTTAAAAGCAATTCTATATTTTCCATACTTAATAATTCTATGTTTTTGAAAGAGGAAATTTTCAAAAAAATATATATAAAATCTATGTTTTTTTCTTCATTAAGTACATCTATGTACGTTTTTTTTATCTCTTCTTCTTTATCGGGATATTTTTCTGTCAGTAAAGTATATAATTTTATAAAGTTGCTTACATAGTTATTGTTTATTGTATATCTTATTATTTCTTTTATAGAATATTTAAATTCTTCATAATTTTTTGATATTGAAACCTGTTCTAATATTGAAATTATTGGATCTGTATTTTGAATATTTGGTATTGAAATATATTCCAAAGATTTTTCATATCCAATTTGTTTTATGGCTTCTATGAGTTTTTGTTTAACCATATTTAGATTGTAAGTATTTGCTATTATTAATATTCTGTAAATCCAAATAAATAAACGGAACTTATTTGTTGTTATTTGGGAAATGTTATTTATGAGTTGTATAGAATTTGATATTACTGTTTCTACTGAGTTAAAATTTGAAAGGATGTTAAGAAGAGTGTTTTCATACATTTCTATTTCTATATTTCTAATTTGTTCGATATCTATTTTTGTATCTGTTTGTACTTCTATTTGTTTTTCTTCTTCTTGGTATACTTTTTCTTTTTCTATTTCTTTGATTAATTCTTCTTTTGTCATTATTACTGTAGATTTAATTTCTTCTTGAACATCTTCTTTTGTTGCTAATTCTAACTGATTTGAAGTTAATTCAGATTTATCTAATTCAGATTTATTTGGTATTAATTCTGTTTTGTCAAAATTTTTTTCTATTGTCGATTTGGTTAATAATGGTTTTTCTAATGTTGGCTTTTCTAATGTTTGCTTTTCTGTGAAAGGTTTATCTTGTTTAGTGAGAGTTGGTTTATCAACTGTTTTCATTTGAGAAAATTCTTTTTTAAGAAATGCTGATTGTTTTATACCTAATGTGCTTTCTTTTATCAGAACATTTTCTTTTTTTGTTAATAGAGTTTTTTTTGATAAATCTTCTTGAGAGTCTTTTCTTATAAATATACCGGTGCTTTTTTTAGTTGTCTTTGGTAATGTCTCTCTGATTTCTGTATTTTTTTCTGTATTTTTATAATAGATATATTTCGATTGATTTTCTTGGTTTGTTGATATTTTATCTTCAATTTTTGATTCTTGTTGAATTCCTTGTTTTGATGATATTATATCTTCTATTTTTGACTCTTGTTGAGTTATTTGTTCTTCTATTAGGTTTTCCATATTTTCTACTTTAGTTTCTTCTTTGGTCATTTCTACTTTTTGTTCTTCTGTTGCAATATGTTCTATTATGTTTCTATACTTTTCCAAATATGATTCTTTTATAGTTACTAATATATCCATTGCTTCTTTTAATTCTTTATTTTGATTACTTTGGTATAGTTCGGGTATAACTTGATCCAGTACTTTTTCAGCTTCTACTTTATTACCCGAGTGGAAATGTATTATTCCTAGCAAATATCGATATTTGGGATTAAGCGGATCAAGCTCAATTGCTCTTTTTATTGCTATATTTGCTCCACGATAATTACCTTTTAGGTTATCTATTTCTGCTATTTTGTATAAAACTTCTGGATCATTCTGGTTATATCTTAATAAGCTTCTGAGAATTTTGGAAGCAGATTCAAACTCTCTTTTTTTAGCATATAATTCTACTAATTCCATTATATTATCTCTGTTTGCTGGATCTATTACGCTTATTTGTTCTCGTAATTTTATTTTCTCTTCTAAATTGGAAATTTTTTCTATTGCCTGTAAATAGAAGTTGACTGCTTTATCTATGTGTCCTTCTGTTTCATATACATTTGCAGCCAATATTATATTATCTATATCGTTGGGGTTTGCATTTATTATCTCCGTCATTATGTTTATTGCTTTTCCGAATTTCCCTATACTGGATAATACTTTTATATATGTTTTTATATATATATTTTTTTCTACTTGATCTATGTTTATATTACTTAGAAAGTTGATGAATTTTTCAAAAATTTCATCATCTTCCGGAAAGATTGAAAGTGCTTTTTGATACTCTATCAATGCTATATTTGGCTTATTACTTATAAATTTGTCAATATATAACATTATTCCGTCTCTTAGATCTGCTAAATATCCATATTTACAAAGAAAGTTAAGTATTTCGTTTATAACATTATAATCTATATTTTCATTTGATAATAATTCTTTGTATTCGTTTAATTTATTTAGTATTTCTTCTCTACTATTGAACATGTTTTATCCCATTTATTAATATTCAACAATGCACATCTTTTCCCTTATGTTTATATTTATTTCCTGCTTCAATAAATAATACAACTTAGAGATATTATTTCTTCCATGTTAAATTTATAATTCCTATTATTATACCAATAAGAATCCACGAATAATAGTTATAAAATAATCCATTGAAAACTTTCCTTGTTAATAATGATAAATATGTCATTAAAATAGCTAAGCCAATTATCAACCTTACTATTATTTTATTATCAATAAATGAAAGGAAAGTAGAGAATGGTTTCATTATATGAATATAAAACAATTCGTAAGCATTATCTATATAGTATCTTTTTTCTAGTAATTTGTATATACCCTGTACTATCGATGGAATTGTTCTTTTAGAATTGATAACATATATGAAATATCCTAGTATTAGTCCTATTATTAGCATTAATGTTGATCCACTTGCCAAAAGTGGATCTATTTTTATGGATACAAATGGTATGGTTTTGTAGACTTCTTCTATATAGTGACCCATATAGTGTTTTGGAATTATGAAATCAAAAGGAAGATTTATTATTCCTCCTATTGTTGATAGAAAAGCTAAGATCCACAGAGGTACTGTCATATTCAGCGGGACTTCCTTAACGTGTAAGTTTATTTCATTGGATATTTGAGGATCTATTCCCACTGATTTAATTTCTTCTTGTGATTTTTCCTTTATGAAGGCCACCCAAATTATTCTTCCCATGTAAAAGGATGTCAAAAGAACGGTTATGAAACCTATTACAAAGAATAGGGGAAATTCCTTATACACTGAGAGAAGTATCTCATCTTTGCTAAAAAATCCACTCATTGGGAATAGTCCTATCAATGCCAATGTGCCAATTAGAAAAAGCCAAAATGTTTGCTTCATATTCTTTTTGAGATTATTCATAAGCCATATATCGTTGGGGTCTATATGATGATGTTGATGATTATGATGAGCTCTTTCTATTGCTGTAATTACATTTCCTGCGCTCATGAATAAGAGAGCTTTAAAGAAACCATGCGTTATTAAATGAAATATTGCTGCTACTATACCTGCTCCTGCACTTGATAAAGCCATGAACATGTATCCCAATTGACTCATTGTTGAATATGCTAGGATCCTCTTGATGTCCCTATTAACTAATCCCATTGTTGCTGCTAAGAAAGCGGATACGGCTCCTACTAATCCTATTAATACTGTAAGTTTTATTCCAAATATTTCTGTGTTATAAAACATTGGATACAATCTGGCTATAAAATATACTCCTGCTGCTACCATTGTTGCTGCATGTATGAGAGCTGAAACTGGTGTTGGACCCTCCATGGCATCTGGTAACCATATGTGCAGTGGAAACTGAGCCGACTTTCCAAAAGCTGATATCATTATACCAATTGGTACTAATATTAATAAGCCCTTTATTAATTCTACATTAGAAAAATATTTGTTCAATTCGATTATATCTAAGCTTATACCGTTAGATATTAAAATGAATAAAGCAAGTAGTAATCCAAGATCTCCCAGTCTTGTTATAAAAAATGCTTTCTTTGCAGCTATTGAGGCACTGTCTTTGTGATACCAATAGCCAATTAAAAGATAGGAACATAGCCCCATTAGCTCCCACCCTATTATGAAAGTAATTAATGATGATGATAGAACTGTTATTAACATTCCTGATGTAAAAAGGCTTAGGTAAGCAAAGAAACGTGGATAGTCTTTGTCATGTTCCATGTAACCTGTAGAGTATACTTGGATCATCAATACTACTACCGTAACCATTAATAAAACAAACATACTTAAATTATCGTAAAGAAATCCAATGTTTATAGGTATAAAATTTGTCCAGCTGTACAGATTTATTATCATTGGTTCTTTTCCTATTTGTTTGAAAAAAATAATGAAGCTGAGAATCATTGAAACAAATATTGATAATATGGTTACTGAGGAATATACGTGTTTATTCAATTTTAATGATTTACCTGGCTTTTCAAACAAAAAAACCAGTAAAGCTACGACAAAGAAGGCTATTAATGGCAGGAGAGGGATTATTGTTCCCATTATCTCCATAAAATTCCCTCCACTTCTATTCTTGATTAAATAAAAAATTATATTTTTTAATGACTTATCCTTGTTAAAAATTAACAGTTTTCGAGTGTCTTTTCATTTGAAAAGTTACATTTCAAAAATAAAATATTTCATTAAAAATTTTTACATTTTTTTTACAAAATTTTAAGGGTAATATCATTTCCTTATCTAATTATTCTATAGAGAGGATAAATTGAAAAAAATTAGATTTGAGGGAGGAAATTGTATGTCAGGTATAAATCCAAATGATATGGTTAATAGGCTTACTCAACAGGGAGCAAAGCAGACGGCTTCCACTTTTGGAGCTATGTCTAAGAAAACAGATGACAAACAAAAGTTAGAGAAACAATCTTATGATATTAATAAACAGTATCAAATATTAGATAAACACAGTCAAACCAAGGAACTAGAGCAAAATGCTAAACATTCTGGATTAATTTCACAAAGCCTGACAAATAAAGAACTGGAAGAAGAATCTGTAATGTTTGATGAAGAGTTTTTAATAGAAGAAGGAGCTAAAGAACAAGGATTGTTGACAACTAAACAAGATGTTAGTCTTGAAGAAAATGAGGAAATAGGAATCCAAACTCTTTCTTCAACTGCCGATAAAGAAAAAAGAATCTTTAACGAATTAGCCAGTAAAGTTGGAGTCTCTGCAGAAGAAATAGAATTGGCAGCCAGGCAGGAAGTGGAGAACCAATTAGCGACAAACAAGAATGAAATGAACCAACTTAAGTTTCCAACAGAAACTTCTTATATTGAAACTGAGATATATCAAGATACTAAACCTGCAGGAACTGAAATAAAAGAAGGCAAATTAATAATACTAGATAATAATCCTATAGATATAGAAATTGCTGAAAAAGAATTTTAAAATCGATAAATTAAAACTACAGAAAAATTTTCGATTGAATATTGTAAAAAATTACAATGGATTTGAGTAAAGTTACCAAAAGCGTCCAAGAAGCCATATATAGAGCACAAAAGTATCTTGAAAAATTCAAAAACAATCAACTTGATGTAGAACATTTGTTTCTCGCTTTTCTGGAAGATGAGTATAATATTTTACAGAAAATATTTCCTAAATTGGGAATAAATATTCCCAATTTTAAAAGCCAACTGGTAAATAATATAGAATCTAAACCAAAGGTTTCATATATTTCAAATCAAATATATATAACTCCTAGATTGAATGATATTTTAATTTTAGCAGATAAAAATAGGGAATTTCTTAAAGATGAATATATTGCTACTGAACATATAGTATTGGCAATATTGGAGGAGGGTAATAGCTTTACAGCAAAAATTCTAAGAAGTTATAATGTTGATAAAGAATCTTTTCTAAATGTTTTAAAAGAAGTGAGAGGAGGACATAGGGTGGACAGTGTAACAGCAGAAGAAAAGTATCAGAGTTTGAATAAATATGGAATAGATTTGAATGACCTTGCCAAAAAAGGTAAACTTGATCCAGTAGTTGGTAGAGAAAAAGAGATACAGAAATGTGTAGAAGTTTTGTCCAGGAGAACTAAAAACAATCCTGTTTTGATAGGTGATCCCGGTGTTGGTAAAACTGCAATTGTAGAAGGCCTAGCTCAAAAAATTGTAAATAATGATGTTCCTGAAAATCTGAGAAACAAGAGGATAATAAAGATAGATTTAACAAGAATGTTAGCGGGTGCTAAATATAGAGGAGAATTTGAAGAAAGATTAAAAGCTGTTTTGGATGAAGTTAAGTCTTCAAAGGATGTCATAATATTTATAGATGAGATTCATACTGTTGTCGGAGCTGGAGCTGCTGAAGGTGCCATCGATGCTTCTAATATCTTGAAACCTGATTTGGCAAGAGGAGAAATCCAAATGATAGGTGCAACCACTATAGATGAATATAGAAAATATATAGAAAAAGACGCTGCTTTGGAAAGAAGATTCCAACCAATATTGGTAGAGGAACCTTCATTGGAAAAGACTATTGAAATATTGAAAGGTTTAAGACCTAAATATGAGGATTACCATAAAGTGAAGATAACTGATGATGCTATTACTGCTGCAGCTTCACTTTCCCAAAAATACATAACCAATAGGTTTTTACCTGATAAGGCAATAGATTTAATAGATCAGTCCTGTGCAAAGATAAGGACTTTATATCAACACGTTCCCAATATTTTGAAGGATTTTGAAAAAAAGATGAAAGAATTGAATGAAAAAATAAATTACTATGTTTATAATTCTATGTACCAGGAAGCTGCAGAAGCTCAGGTTGAACTAAAAAAGCTACAAAAACAATATGATGAAGAATATGAAAAATTTAAAAAGCAGTATCCTCTCAAAAGTGTTGTTGATAAGGAGATTGTTGCCTTGGTTGTCTCTGAGTTAACGGGTGTACCAGTCTCCTCTCTTACTCAAGATGAAAAACAAAAATTAATTAATTTGGAAGAAATAATTCATAATAGGTTAATTGATCAGGAAGAAGCTGTATACAGTGTTTCTGAAGCTATAAGAAGAGCAAGAGTTGGTCTAAAAGATCCCAACAGGCCTATTGCTGTTTTTTTGTTTTTGGGTCCAACTGGTGTGGGGAAAACAGAGACTGCTAAAACGTTGGCAGAGGCACTCTTTGGATCTGAAAATATGTTGATAAGATTTGATATGACAGAATATATGGAAAAGCACGAAGTTTCAAAACTTATAGGTGCTCCACCAGGATATGTGGGATATGAAGAAGCTGGGCAATTGACGGAAAGTGTCAGAAGGAAACCATTTTCTGTATTGCTTTTTGATGAAATAGAAAAGGCACACCCACAAGTTTTTGATATATTTTTGCAGGTTTTTGATGATGGTAGATTAACTGATAGTCACGGTAAAACTGCCGATTTTAAAAATACAATAATAATAATGACCTCCAATATTGCAAGTGATGTCATACGAGAATTGAGTGAAAGGAATGTCAGTTACCAAAATATAAAAGAAGAAGTATTAAGGATTCTTGAGAAAAGATTAAAACCAGAATTTTTGAACAGAATAGATGAAATTATCGTATTTAGACCTTTGCAAAAGGAACATGTAGATAAAATACTGGATATAATGCTCACAAAACTCAATGAAAAACTGTCTTCTAGGAATATTAGAATTGAGTTGACTGAAAATTTAAAGCAATATTTGTTAGACAACGGTTATTCTCCTGTCTATGGAGCAAGAAATATTAAAAGAGTATTTACAAAAGTAGTTGAGAGTGCTGTATCAAACTTTATTCTCCAGGATAAAATAAAAGATAACATGGTTGTTAAATTGGATGTAAATGATGGTAAGATAGAGATAATCGATAATTAAGTAAGATTGTATTTAGTAAGGTTTTCTATGTTTAAGTCTTTGGGTTCGAGAATTGTTTATTAAAAATTAAAAAACAAAATTTTGCTACTAATTTTTACATTTTTTACATTTTTACATTTATAGTCTAACTTAATGAAAAGTGTGTGGACAAGTTTATATAATTGTATTTTTCGAGAGGAGGTTATTATAATACAATAGAATCATTAAATTAAGTGATACAGTAGAAAATTATGGAGGTATTTAATGCTTAAGCTGAGTTATGTTGACCAAAATCTCGAAGATATAAGAA
The DNA here is from genome assembly GCA_025057615.1 of Candidatus Calescibacterium sp. Taxonomy (GTDB): domain Bacteria; phylum DRYD01; class DRYD01; order DRYD01; family DRYD01; genus DRYD01. The sequence goes on from JANXBF010000002.1 coordinate 80,000, forward strand.
ATAAAAGGGTAATCTTAAGGGTGGATTATAATGTTCCTATTGAAAATGGTGAAGTTAAGGATGACACAAGGATATTACAAAGTAAACGAACTATAGATTTTTTGCTTGGTCTTAACTGTGATATAATTTTGTTGACTCACCTTGGAAGACCAAAAACTGATGAAGATAGGAAGAAATACACTACCAGAAGTATATTGAACCACTTGAACGGTAAGAAATTGTTTAATATTAATGTTGATTTTATTGATAATTTTGAAAAAGAAATATATTACAAAGGTGGAAAAATATATTTATTTGAGAATGTTAGATTTTTTGATGGTGAGACTAAAAATTCTCTCGATTTAGCAAAAAATTTTTCAAAATATGGTGATGTTTTTGTTAATGATGCGTTTAGTTCTTTACATAGGGTTCATTCTTCTGTGGCTGGTATAAGTAATTTTCTGCCTACTTATTTCGGTTTCCTTGTTAAGAGCGAAATAGAGAATTTAAGTAAGTTTTTCAATCCTGTAAGTCCTTTCACAGTTATTCTCGGTGGTGCAAAAATATCTGATAAATTGGGATTAATAAAAAAAATAAAAGCTGATAATGTGATAATTTGCGGTGCCATGGCCTTGACTATATACAAAAAAATGGGAAAGAATATAGGAAGATCTCTTTTCGAAGATGTTGATGTAAGTGGTTTGATTGATAATCCACGGGTTATTTTGCCGGATACCTTTGTTGTCGTTGATGAAAAATTTGAAAAACAATCAGTAAGAACCATAGATGACATAGGTGATATGGTTGTTGTTGATACTGTTATAAGTGACAAGATTTTATCTATCATAAAGGGATCCAAGATGGTTTTTTGGAATGGTCCTGTTGGTATTTTCGAAAAAGGTTTTAAAGATGGTTCATTAAGTATTTTACAAGCTCTGGCTCAAACAAACGGATTCAGAGCTGTTGGAGGAGGAGATACTGTTAGATTTATTAATGCTGTTTTAGGTGCTGATTACTCAAGGAATGTTGATTTTGTTTCTACGGGAGGAGGTGCTACTTTAGAATTTCTTGAAAAAGAAACTCTTGATGCTATAGAATACATAAATCAGAATGTTGCGAGGAGGTAAATGATTATGACAATTATATATGCTGATCAACATACATTTGATAAAGAAGTTTTGAATAGTTCTATTCCTGTTTTGGTTGATTTTTGGGCTCCATGGTGTATGCCTTGCAAGATGCTTGAACCCATATTTGAGGAAGTTTCCAAGGAATACCAAGGAAGAATTAAATTCGTAAAAGTTAATACTGATGAAAATGTTGATGTTGCTCAAAGATATTACATTACTGGAATACCAACTTTAATGTTTTTTAAAGATGGTAGGCCGGTTAATACTATAGTGGGTTTTGTTTCCAAAAAAGAGTTGACGAAATTTATCGAGGAAAACATGTAATATATAGATTTTTTTGTAAGATCAGTAAAGCATAATAGTATCCCCTTAGCATGATATTACATCCGAAATAATGATCACAGAAACAAAAAATATTTTTTCACATTTCTATTATATTTAGTTTAGGGTAGAGTTTTTCTACTTCTTTTTTTATACTCTTTGTATCCAATGTATTTTTCATAAGCTCCGCATTAAATGAATTAACTACGATTGAATATTTTTGTGGCTTGTTTTTAACAAAAATTTTATATTCTTTCATTATTTTAGATATAGATTCATAATCTATTATTATTTTACCCAGGTTTTCAATAACATAAGTTTCGGATTGTTGTAAGTGATTTATGTTAGATTTATTCAATGATGATAATAGGTTTATTTGTTTGCTTATGAACATTTCTTTGTTAAATATAGGTATTTCAAACATTTCTACTATTCCTATTATTGTATCTATTATTTTTTTGGGATTTGTTGAGAATGTTGGTCCTATGATAAAAAATATTTCACTGG
>JANXBF010000030.1 GCA_025057615.1 Candidatus Calescibacterium sp.
TTTTTGACAACCTGTCTACCTTTCCTTATTAATTGATTTATAGTTGGCATCCTACCTAACCTCCCTTTGATATCATTGTACCAACACTTTCTCCAGCAACTATTTTCGTTATATTCCCATAATCTTTTATACTAAAAACAATAATTGGAATATTATGTTCCATTGAAAGAGATATGGCAGTGCTATCCATAAAACCAAGATTTTTATCTATTACTTCCCTGTAATCAAGATGTGTATACTTCAGAGCATATGGATTGACCAAAGGATCACTACTATAAACTCCATCGACTTTGGTGGCCTTTAAAATGATTTGACATTCTAATTCTATTGCTTTAAGAACAGCGGCAGTATCAGTGGAAAAAAATGGGTTCCCAGTTCCACCTGCTATTATAACAACTCTTTGTTTCTCCAGATGTCTGAGCGCCCTTCTCCTTATAAATGGCTCTGCTACAGACCTTATCTCCAAAGCAGTCATTACTCTCGTTTGAACACCAATACTTTCAAGTACCTCTTGGAAAGCCAGAGCATTTATGACAGTCGCAAGCATACCCATGTAATCAGCAGTAGCTCTGTTTATACCACTTAATTCTCTTCCCCTTATGAAATTTCCACCGCCAACAACAATAGTAAACTGTACACCCTGTAAAAAGACTCCTTTTATTTCATTGGCGTACTTATTAAGTATATCAAAATCTAATCCTTTTCTCTTTTCCCCTCCAAACATCTCACCACTGAGTTTAAGTAAAACTCTCTTGTATTTCATATTATTTTCCTATTTCAAATCTTACAAATTTTTTAACAGATATTTTCTCACCTATTTTACTTGATATATAGTTCAAATAGTCTTTAAATTTAGGCAATTTTAAAGAATCGTCATAAAATGATTGTTCCAATAAAACATTATCTTCAAATATTTTCAATACTTTTCCTTCAGCTATTTTTTGAGCTATATGTTCTGGTTTACCCTCAGATTTGGCCTGTTCAAAAGTAATTCTCTTTTGTTCTTCCAACTCTTCATTTGGTATGGAAGAAACATCAACATACACTGGTTTCATAGATGCTATTTGGAAAACTGTCTTGATACCAAACTCCTTTTTCAATTCAGAGTTATCAGAAAATGGCTTTTCAAACTCAACCAAAGCTAAAACTCCAACTCTATTGTTAAAATGCAGGTAATCAAATATAACTTGGAACTGATTTTCTGTCTTCAAGGTTTCAACTCTTGATAGCTTTATGTTCTCACCAAATATAGATATATTCTCATTTATAAATGTCTGAAGATCTCTCGAATCTTGATAATTAATTTTTAGTGCATCTTCAACAGAAGAAAATTCGTGATTAATCAGAAACTCCGATATATTTTTGGCAAGTTCAACAAATTTTTCATTTCTTGCAACAAAATCAGTTTCACAACCAAGCTCGATAATAACAGCTCTATCATTGTTATTCTTTATATATACTACTCCCTCTTTTGTGACTCTATCCAATTTTTTGGCCGCTTTGGCAGCACCTTTGGCAAGAAGAATTCTCCTAGCCTTTTCAATATCCCCATTGGATTCAATCAGAGCATTCTTACAATCGGTCATTCCTGCTCCCGTTTCCTCCCTCAATTGCTTTATCAAATCCATGGATACACCCATATACCTTCCTCCTTCATTTTATTAACTCTAGAGTCTTATTAAGTATCTCCTGAGGAATAAAAAGATTCATATGAACCTTTTGAACATCATCGTGATCTTCCAAAGCCTCAGCTAATTTCAAGATTGAAGCAGCCTTATCAGGGTCCTCTATTAACACAACATTCTCAGGAACATAAGATATATCAGCACTTTGTGGATTCAACTTTAGATCATCAAGTTTATCTTTGACTTCTTCAAAATTTTCAGGCTCAACTATCAATTCTATATCCTTATCTGTAACCTTTAAATCTTCTATATAATCAATCAAATTTTCGAGAAGATAATTTTCCATTTGTTTAGGATCTTCAATATCAGTGAAATTGAATACACCCTTTCTTTTAAATATCCATGAAACACTTCCACTTTCAGCAAGATTACCATTATGTTTTTGAAATATTCTTCTTATCTCAGAGGCTGTTCTATTACGGTTATCAGTTATAATTTCAAGCAAAATAGCAACACCATAAGGTCCATAACCTTCATATATTATTTCGTGTAATTCTTCTCCTTCAAGTTTACCCTGAGCTTTTAAAAGGAGTTTTTCAATATTTTCTGCTGGGAAACCAGCGGATTTTGCCTTCTTTATGGCAATTCTCAGCTTGGAATTGGTTTGAGGGTCTGGCCCCCCTTCTCTAGCAGCAACCATAATCTCTCTGCTAATTTTACCAAACAATTTTCCTCTGATCTTGTCCATTCTTTCTTTTCTATGTCTTATATTATGCCACTTAGAATGACCAGCCATACTTTTATACTATTCTCCAAACACATAAACAAACCTTCGTAAAAAGATCCAATCCAAAAGGAAATTTAAAAATAAATAAATAAATAAAAAATAGGATGAAAAAAGGTTTAACAGTAATTGAAGTTTTAATCTCATTTTCAGTAGCACTAATATTAGTAATGTCCCTATATGCAATAATCTATGGAAACTCAAAATTTAACGAAATAAACCAATACTACATAGATGTAAATAATATCATAGTATTCTTATCAAACGAGATTCAAAACAATCCAAGCCTTTATATAGAATACAACAGTTCAAATAATACATTTTCATACACTACTCAAGCAAATGAAAAACTGATGGGTAAGCTATACCTATACAATTATAAAATAGGAGGAAAGAAAGATTTTAATATTGAATTACTACCAATTAAAAGTGTCCCAAACATACAAAATGTACTAGAAGTTGGAATATCAGTTATATAGAAATTTCAAGGGAAAACTCACACCACCAAATCAATAATTATATTGTCAACTTACGAAATAATCCAGCAACCCCCTATCAATTTACCACGAGATTCTGACATAAACTAGGCCATTATAACTCTATTTCTTCCCTCTTTCTTAGCCCTGTATAACAGTTCATCAGCTTTCTTTATAAGTTCATCCTTAGAAGATGCATCAATAGGAAAACAAGCAACACCTATGGAAGCACCAACCTCTATATCTCCCTTTTTCAACGATTTATAACTTTTCCTTATTTCCTCAGCTAAAAAATAAGCGTCTTCCTTATAAAAATTTGGTAAAATAATAGCAAATTCGTCACCACCATACCTACAAACATAACCACGGTCTTTAACACTGTTACAAAGTATTTTAGAAATTCCCTTTAGAAGTTCATCACCCATAGGATGACCAAAAGCATCATTATACTGCTTAAATTTATCAGTATCTATCATCAATAAGCACACAGGATAGCCATAAAGCTTGGCATTTTCTATCTCCTTAGATAACAATTCTTGAAAGTGTCTGTGAGTATACAATCCCGTTAAACCATCTCTGATAGCCATATTTAAAGTCTTTGAATATTCCTTATAAAGAATATACATTATAGCAAATTTATCACATAGCAAATCAACAAAACTAATATCCTCTTCTCCGAAACTGCGAGTATTAACACTTGAAATGTAAACCACTCCAATAAGTTTGTTGCCAACCTTTATTGGAGAACATATAAAGCTTCTATCATCCTTAAACAAAGACAAAGCACTGAAAACAGTCCCACCAAAATAGTAAACAGACTTTAAACTGTTTACAACCACCTCAACTGCAGTATTTTTAGTATACAATTCTGTTTTACCAATCCCCCGATAAAAAACAGCCTTCATAGAATTAGCAATATTATCTTCCCTTTCAGGCATAAAAATAATGAACCTTGAGAAATTCAGAGATTTAGAAAGAATAGAATAAAAACTGTTATATAAATCCTCATAATTTGGATTATCATCCAACCTCGAATAAAACTCACCCAAGTATTTTAACCAATTAAGTAACTTGCTATTGTTTTCTCTCAATAATATAAATTCTTTATCAATTAATTTTTTCTCGTAACCCAGAATCATAGTATCAACAAGATTTTTAAAATAGTCCAGAAGAAAATTGAAAATATAAACATTGTAAACAAATCTCAAAATAAAAATAGAAAATGAATAGAGAATAAAAACTAATACTAATGAATTAAACAAATAATTCATAGGCAAATCTAGATACGTATTAACAAATAACGAATAGAGATAAAAACTTATAATGCAACCCAAAATTAAATAATATTCAAAAAATATAAACCTGTATGGAAAAAGTGTTTTACTATGGATAATATTTAAAAACACTTTCTCCAAAATTTCGTTTTTTGCTTCATCATTAATAAAAGATCTCTCCGTAACAGCTTTATCCAAATAAGCAGATAAATCTTTTTTTAGTTTTCCCTCGAATTTTTGGCTTATAAAACTAACGAAAAATACAAGATACAAATAAGAATATATCATGAAAAAAGCCAAAAAACTAATCAAAGACTTATTAAAAAAAACACCGAAAATCCATACCATAAAAAAAATAAAAATCGTGAAAATTGATTTGAAAAATATATTATACCCCTTTACTTCTATATCAGCATCAAAATTCATAGAAAATTCCTTGATAATAAAAATAATGATACCCAAAAGACATAACAACGAAATCAAAAATAAATCAGTAACACCCTTTGAAACTAAAAATACCGGTATGAAAATAGAAAAAACAGGAATACTATCTATCTTTTGCTTGTAGTAGATTATAATAAATTCACCTATTACAGATAAAATTATTATAGTTATTAAAATTAAATCAATCATCAAGTTTATAATAAACTGGATAATAACAAGCACCTAATGGTTGAGTAAAAAATTCCTTAATATATATTTGCTGGTTTAAAATACCAATTTCTTCATATGGCTTATAAACACCACCTGAGGTATACACAAACTCACCATATTTAGACTTAATGAGATATAGAGGAATAGAAGGCCCACCCCTGGCAGAAAACTTAATACCACTTACCTCTCTTTCAACAATAAAGTGATAGAATATCTTATAGGTACCTTTCAATAACATATTCGTTTGAATACCGTCCAAAGGAATATCACCAACAACAAGATAGTTTAAATCTGAAGGAACATGAGTTACTATCCTACCAGTTCCAAAAATACCCTTAACATGCTTCTTGTCAGTTGGTAAAATGTATCTGTAATTGGGGCTACCAACCCAAGCCTCAAAATCAATCCTGCCGTTAGAAAAAACCCAAAAATACCCAGAAACCAAAAACTGAGATATAAAATCCATTTCAAATATATACTCACCATTAATATAGTACTTCTTAGGATTAAAGTTTTTAAATATTTCTTTACCAATATCATTACCAACTTTGAAATAGTTATCTTTTGATGAGGAAAAAGCAAAATTTATAAAAGCCTCACAATTTCCCACAAATTTCAAATATATCTTTTTATCAACATCAGTATCATTTAAATGGTAAAAATAAATGATGGTTGGAGTAAACTGAGAAACAGTACCACTTATCAAATAACCATCATTTTTAACATACTCTGGAGAATTTGAAAAAAACATCAAAACAGGTTCATAAGCGTAAAGCCTCAGCAATATAAAAATAACAAAAAAAATCAACAATCTCATTTTAAATCATTCCTCAAAAAGTTGTATAACTTATATATTAATCCAATATACAATATCTTCTTATTCATTCTCTTAAATATGATATTACTATTTATATCCTTCACTTCTTTAAATAACTCATCCAAATTTCTAAATCTATGCTTATATTTTAAAATACTGTTAAAAAACTTTTCACGACCCAATATTTTTAAATATATAAAGTTCTTTTCCAATACACTCAGAGTATTACTATCAAAAATATTATCATAAACACTATACAAGCATATATCCCTTAAGAAAGATTTAATAATTTTCAATAAAACCCTGAAAGAAAGAAAACTATTAAAATTTTTTGTCCAAAACTCATCATAAAATATCAAATCCTCATCCAATTCAAACAAAAAATCAACTATTTTTATAAAATTTTCCTTGGGTTTTCTATCTTTTGGATCCCAAAAATTATTAGAGAAATAATCAATAAAATCAAAATTTGAGTTGGTAAGTGAAATGACAAACTCAGCCCAATTCAAAGGATAAAAATACGTTTTTATCAAATATTCCAATAAACGAGAATTATTAACATTAACATAAAATTTAACAGATCTGGACAAAATGGTGGGTAAAACATTGCTATCTGATTTTAATAAAAAGAAAAAACAATTTCCTGGGGGTTCTTCTAAAGTCTTCAACATTGAATTAACAGAATATAAGTTTAAAACGTCAAGATCTACAACAACAAATCTTCGACTCTCAGACTTTAATCTTACAAAACTGAGCATATACCTGATCTTATCAATAGGTATATTATCATCATCAATTAGAGATATGTAATCAATATTAGCAAATTTCTTTTTTAATTTTTCCAATAAACCAATTTTTAGTTTTTTGGAGTCACCAAATAGAATGAATGTACCATTGTTCTTCTTCTCAAGATTATTTATCAACTTATTCAGTACTTCTTCATGAACAATCATCACTTTCTTCTAAATTTTAATCTATCATAGATATATACAATATTTGCAATAATAATAAATATTATAAGTAAGGCATGTATAAGTGACTGAGTAAGCATATATTTAACGGCTTCGCTGACTTTATCAGGTTCGGGATTTGATTCTAAAATCTCGTAATCTGCAGCACCTTTTAATCCTCCAAAAAGACCTATCAACTGCCCGCTTAAAATATAAGGATACATCTCAGCAGCCATAACAGCAGTACACCCTCCAGAAACATTGACACCATACCTACTCTTTAATATTCTTATATAATAAACCAAAGTATCTCCAGCAGCTATTGAAAAAACCAAACTCAAGTCATGGGCAGTCTTTATATCCCTTAGGAATGGAGCTGGGTTATTAGCTATAAGAGGAATAGCATCTTTAAGATCAACACCCATTTTTTCTATTGCCACAGCACCTCCAACCACATATCCACCTATAACATAATCCTGATTTTCAATTTTGTTATACTGGTTAGCTATCTGTCTGGTCTTGGTGGCCACTATTTGTGCCCCATCAGGCCAAAGTGATATCGCAATAACTTTTATATCCCTTCTGAAACATTGCTTGAGAAAATTCTCCAATATGGGATCCGCTTCAACTCTTGTAGAAGGCCCATAATCACCAGATACCAAAACCACGCTATTACTTGGAATAGATTCTATAAAATCGTAAGCTTGCTTAGATGCAGGAGTTATAGTTTTTCTCAAAACTTCCAAATTAATTTTCTTCACCCAATATACATCTGAAAAGATAGTTCCAAGAATTAAAAATATGGCAACAACCAAGAATATTGTTCTTCTTGTTATTCTCTTAAAAATCTCTATTACTATCATTCACTTTTACCAATATGTGATTTTTCTATACCAAATAATAATTTCAGTGAAATTATAATAGTTCCTATTCCAACGGCTATCAGAATAGCCCTTTGAGCAGCAGCATTTATAACAGCTGTTATGTACTCAGAAACAACGGATATTTTCAGACCAATAAATCCAAAAACGTAGTCACCCACAGGAACTCTGCCCAATATAACCACCGCCGCTGCCAAAAGAAGCAGAGTAGCTTCCAAATTTCTTGCTCTAAAAGCTCTATACGAAGCAGAAGCTATAAAAAATGCTAACAACGAAAACATTGCAGCACTGAGTGGATTGTATATACTATAAAATATAACACTATTAAAAATATTAGTATCAACAGTAGCAACCTGAAAGTCAATCAATGGCAAAACAGTGGAATAATCAGAAGAGAGTTTGAAAACATAATTATTCTTTGGTCCAACACCATAAATCATTCCTATTACTATCGTAAATACCAATGAAACAATCAGAATTAAATTTGCAATCCTATCATCAAGATGAGTTATTGGCTCAAGAGTTTTTCTTAAACTAATTATTACAAGATTCAAAATACCCAGGATTATTGCAAATGAAGAAATGACAATAACCCAGTTTCTGACAACCTGAGTCACCTTCCCAGTAACCTCAGGTAAAAAATAATTGATTATTATTATTATTCCTGTTAAAGCAGTTATAATTAATGGTATTTCTCTTTTCATTTTATCACCATTCCACTAAATATCTTGTAAATTACATTTAAAATGGGAATATTAACCATATTAGGATAGAGCATATGTATGGTGTTTATCGCAGCTCCAGTGGCAATACTGATCATCACCAAAGCTTTTGAAACATCTTGGGTCCTCAACGTTATCTTATCAAGTATATCTTTTGAAAGGTAAGCTGATGCTGCGAACAATTCTTCCCCAATTAAAACATAATCACAAGCAGCTATAAAGAATGGCAATTGTGTTATCATAGCTGTTCCAGCAATCTGTATGGCTCCAGCAGAGAAACCCGTCTCAGCAAGTATCAATGATTCCGCATAAAAAGCACCTATCAAAAATACTGCGCCAGGCTTCTCACGAGATATAATACCATCAACACCTGCAGCATAACCAAACTGATCATCAGTCAAATAAAACACCATATCACTTCTATACAAATCGCTTCTACCAGCTCTTAAATAAGACTCTTTGACAACCTCCTGAGCAACCGTCATAACAACAGATCTACTGACAGGCATGATAAAATCAGTTTCATACTCCGCACACCTCTGAGCAACATGACTCAAAATAGCCAATGAAGCCAAGGTTTGAATATTATCTATATCCTGAATTCCAGGAACATACAGTATAGGCCTACCCATTTCTGTTGACCTACCAACAGCCTCCTCTATGGAATTAAGAGCAGGTATCCTCCTTATGTATATCTTACTCAATCTTCCAGTCTTCACCAAATATAAATAATACCAAAAAACAACAGAAATAAATAAAAGAAAGAATAAAGAGTATCCCAATAGAGGATTCTCTACATAAGGAATGTAAAGCTTATACCAAAAATAAGACCAATCCATATACTATCTGAATTCCACAAATAGATCAAAAACCCTTCATTTTTAAGAACAAATCTTTAGCAAAATAGGAAATTATAATATCCGCTCCAGCTCTCTTTATGGAATACAATACTTCCATAGTTACTTTTTCCAGATCCAATCCAGAGTTAATTATCATTGAATACTCTCCACTTACATTATAAGCCGCAAGAGGAACAAAAATCCTCTCCTTTATCTTGGATATTATATCCAAATAAGCCAGTGCAGGTTTTACCATAATAATATCCGCACCCTCTTCAACATCTTTTAAACTTTCCAAAATAGCCAAGCTAGGATTCCTATAATCAAGTTGGTAAGAACTCCTATCACCGAACTGTGGTCTTGATAAGGCCGCATCCCTGAAAGGACCATAAAAAGAACTATTGAATTTAGTAGAATAACTCATTATACCAACCATATGGAACCCATTGTCATCCAAAGCTTTCCTTATTGACTTAACTTGGTAGTCCATCATAGAACTAGGACATACAAAATCCACTCCCGCAGAAGCATAAACAATCGAAATCTTATTAAGTATCTCCAATGTCTTATTGTTATCAATAACACCATTACTAATCAATCCACAATGCCCAGAAACAGTATACTGACAAAGGCATACATCTGCAAATAAGGTAACATCGTCTTTATAAACATCCCTTAATTTCTTTATAGCACTTGGAACAATACCATCATCACGGTAAGCCCAAGAGCCCAATTCATCCTTTCTATCCTCAACACCAAAAAGCATAAAGCTATTTATCCCAACATCCAAACAAGCATCAATCTCTCCCAATAAACAATCTATTGAAAACCTGTAAACACCAGGCATTGAATTAATCTCCTCTTTTCTATTTTTACCCTCAACAATAAACAGAGGATAAATAAAATTACTGGGAGACAAATAAATATTCGAAACAAGATTAATAATATTTTTATTTTTTCTCATTCTTCTTAGCAATTAACATCACCCCTTTCTATTGCAAAATACTATATCTTAGAAAAGATAATAGTTATATTTGCTATAGCAATTGCACCAGGATAAAAAACTAAGTGAGCCAAAATAGTTCCCAGTAAAGCACCAATGAGGTTAACCCACATAACATTGTATAAATACTCTAGACTTTCATCACCATTATAAACCTTATCAGTAATATTAGCAACAACAGGATCAAGAAATATAGTAAAAAGAATAGTAGCAACACCATTGACTATTCCCGACAGTATTGTGGCAGTCCTCGCAAACTCAGGAACGATAACACTAGCATAAATCGCCGATAAAACACCTGTCGTCCAGAAAGCACCAATCAAAGTAGAAGACCAAAAAACAACAAGAGGAACCCTCCTCAAATAATCAACCCTCAAATAAAATAAAGGTTTACTTATACTACGAATAAAAAAAAAGAAAGATCTGGGATAAAAAAAGTAAACAAAAGTTGAAACTATACCTTTCTTTCTATCAAAAACCTCTATCCACTTAACAAAAACTTTCTCAAAAGTGGTAAACAAAAAAATCCCAACCAAACAACCTAAAGTACTGGCTATTATTATAAAATGTATTTTCAATCTCAAAATATCAAGTTGACCCTCTTTATAAGCAATGTCTACCATAGAACCCAAAAATGGAGTCTGAATCAAATTGGACAATCTACTTATAAGGCTAACAACATTTAATAAGGAAAAAGAGGTGGTAATCAACTTAGTTTTTATTCCAGCAAATCTCAAAGCTCCCGAAACAGTACCAATAAAATAAATAAAAAAGGTAATAAAAAATACAACCAAGAACCTCTTATCAGAAAAAAATTCCATCCTAATTAATACCCTCTAACAAAGGTAAATATATACTCATAAAACTCAAAACAACTAAAACTGCTAAAACAATTAGACAAGCACTTATAACAAGCATCATTATTAATGTCACCTTTGCCTTAAGAGATTTTGATGAACTGTCATACAAATCAGCGGAAACCTCCAATAACTCCTGATCTAAAACACCAGTAGCAAAAGAGTTCTTCAAAACCAACCTATAATCAGAAGGAAAAACATCAAATATCTTTGAAACTATATCCCTATTTATCTCCCTATAATTATTGGTCACCTTAGAAAAATATGAATTCAATAAACTCTTTAAATAACCATTTTCAATCGTATAGACTGATATAAACAAAGACAGTTGAATAGGGATTCCAGCACTTATTAAATTTCCCCAGATATTCATAACCTGAGAAAAAATAACCTCTCTATAAGGTTTACCCAAAACATAGTACTCAAAAAAGTCAACTAAAATATTTCTAAAACTGAAAAGAATAACAAATAAAATTCCTACAAAAACAAAAATAAAAACATTAGCAGGAGTTAAAATATCACCTATCTTCTGTAAAAATATGAACACTTTACTTGATTTATCCTCAACCACCTTTAAAACTACATTATTAAATATAAAATAAAATAACAAAACACCAAAAACAATCAAAATGTTCACAAAAGCAAAATAAAACTTGTATATTTTTAATTCATTATCAATTCTTATTTGGTTTTCAAGTATTTCGGAATAAGATTTCAATATTTCCAATACTTTTCCACTTTGCTCTGCAGACTCAAGAAGATAGGTAAAATGTGTTGGTGCCAAACCATTCTTTCTCAAAGCAACAGATAAAGGTAACCCTTTTTCCAAAATATCGTGTTCCAGAACTTTTCCCATCCATCTATAAGTAACAGATTCTGATAAGCTTTTAACTATATTTACATTAGTCACTCCAGCTTTATAGGAAGCTATCAAAAATTTGATAAAATTTAATAATCTTTTTTTATTCATTTCAAATAAAAACTATCAATTTTATTATATATTGGCCCCATGGGAGTAAGCTCACTTTTAAATAGAACCACCTCCCGCGGCTCAAAAATTATTTCTTCCATCCTAAAATTTTTAAGAATCTCCTCTTTCTGTTCCGTCAAATTTTTCTTGACTCTACCAACAGTTATATGAGGACTAAACTTATCAGGCCCAAATAATTCCCTAACAAGATCATATATCTGTATAAAAAAATCCTGCGGTTCAACATTTAAGAATATTATCCTTATTTTTCCACGATTCAAAAAAAAACCCAATTCCCTTAATATAATAACTTTCTTAACCTCTATTGTTTTCAATTTTTCTTTTAATTTTCCAAATTTTTGGCAAATTTCCTTTGCATCTACAGATTCAAAAAACCTGAAAGTCAAATGATAATTCTGTGTATCAACCCATTTTATATCATCATAATTAAACATCTTTTTTAGTGAGAATAACTGAACAGTTACAAAGTTCTTTATCTCATAAGGCAAATCAAGTGCTATAAAAGCTCTCATAACTTACTTTTAAAATATCTAAATATTTAAAGACTCCAATACCTTTTTTTCTATTTCTTGATATAAATTGGGATTACTCTCTAAATATTCAATAAGTTTATCTCTTCCCTGTCCTATTTTCTCATCACCGAAAGAATACCAGCTTCCGCTTTTAGATATAATGTTCATATCTGTAGCAATATCAGCAACCTCTCCTATCCTATCTATTCCCTTTCCAAAAATTATATTGAAATGAGTTTCTTTGAATGGAGGTGCAACCTTATTCTTTACAACCTTGGCTTTAACCCTTGCACCTATACTAACTTCGCCTTTCTTTATGTTATCTATCTTTCTGAGCTCTATTCTTACACTTGCGTAGAATTTGAGAGCTCTTCCACCTGGGGTCGTTTCTGGGTTCCCAAACATTACACCAACCTTCTCTCTAATCTGATTAATGAATATCACTGCGGTCTTAGACTTACCAACTATTGAAGTTAATCTTCTGAGAGCCTGAGACATCAGTCTAGCTTGTAATCCTATGAACTGATCCCCAATTTGCCCTTCTATCTCAGCCTGCGGAACTAGAGCGGCAACAGAATCTATAACTATTATATCAACAGCATTACTTTTAGCAAGCATTTCAACTATTGAAAGCGCCTGTTCACCACTATCTGGCTGAGAAATATAAAGATTATCAATATCAACACCCAATTTTTTGGCATATTCTGGATCAAGAGCATGTTCAGCATCTATAAAAGCTGCGATACCTCCATTTTTCTGAGCATTTGCAATAGCACTGAGCGCCAAAGTAGTCTTCCCCGAAGATTCCTGTCCAAATATCTCAGATATCCTACCTCTAGGGAATCCACCAACACCCAAAGCCAAATCTAAACATAGGCTACCAGTAGAAATAGCCTCAACAACCATTC
>JANXBF010000031.1 GCA_025057615.1 Candidatus Calescibacterium sp.
TTTATCAATTTTAAAGGCTTTTTTATTTTCTTGTTGTTTGAAAGGGACTCCAACTTTAGTTTACCATCTTCTGAAAGAGAAAAATAACGCCTACATATTATCAAAAATTTTTTGGCTTTCTCAGGGGTAACTGATTTTTTTTCTACCAATCTATCTTGCTCTTTATTGAACTCAATTTGTTTATTGACTTCCAAAACTACATCATCTTTTTGTATAGTATTTGTTTTTTTTATATTTTTTATTATTCTCTTTATTATTTGGATTACTTTTTTTAGCATATGGTTTTACTACTACCGGTGGTTAGGGAAACCACCGGTAGTACAGGCAAATGGATATACCGAAGGTATATCCATTTGGAACAGTATTATAGGGTTAGGTTTATAATCTCCAGACGGCGAACCACCGTCGCAAATTCATATAATATCAAAATATCAGCATTTGCAGTTTGCACCACATTTGCAGTTCCCACCACAACAACCTTCTTTAGTACATCTATCTTTAGATTCACTCTTTTTTATTTCATTTTTTTCATCTTTTACCTTTTTTGAGCTTTCCACAGACTTCGAGTTTTTTACTGAATTTTTATCATCTTCACAACATCTTTCTTTTCTTACATTTTCACATTTTTCGCACCAAACCATGTGTTTCAGGTTCCCAACACTCAGTTTATCAGTTTTATCAACCACAACACCATTAACAATATAATAAGCCACTGGGTATTTTTCAACTTTCATTTGGGTTACCAAAGAAGGCCCCCATAAAGCTGATACAATATTATTACTTTTTGCTAAAACTTTCAATTCGTTTTTATCCTGACCATTTAACAAAGTATAAACCTTAATATCTAACTTTTTTTGCTCCAACCATTTAGTAAAATTATTAACCTGGTTATAATCTCTTAAACTTTGTTTATCAACAAAAACCATCACACTTTTAGAAGAAGAGAGATCCACATTTATAGTTTTCCCTGATAACAGTTCCTCAAAAACAACATTGGATAAAAATGTTTTTTTCATTTCAACAACTTTCTTAGAAGAACTCACACAGGTGGAACAGCACTTACTTTTTGATGTTTTATCCTCCTTGTTATCTTTATTAGCTAATAACGGAACCACGGATATAGAAATAACTATTAATATAAGCGCTATAATCCTTAGCATAACACTTAACCTCCTTTGATTTTTGACTTAATTATTTTGAAGTAATAATTCATACCAATAAATTGCAGTTTAGGAATAACTTCATCTCCATCTATTATTTCCTTAACTATGGAAGAAAATCCTCCAGTAAGTACTATTCTCAATAATCCATATTTTTGTTTAAGTTCTCTTATTATAGAGTTTATTCCCCTACACATTATATCAACTGTACCCAGCTGAATTTGACCTATAGTTGTATTATCAACTAACCTAAAAGTCGGTTTTATTTCAACCATAGGTAGTTTAGCAGTTTCCTGAAACAACGATTTTATAAGAAGCATAAATCCCGGTGATATTGATCCACCAACATATTTTCTATTAACGATAACATCAACAGTTATAGCAGTTCCAAAATCCACTATGACAAAATTATCTCGGAACAGATAAATAGCTCCAAGAATGTCAGCAACTCTATCAGCACCCATTTGTTTGTAATCATCAGTCTGCCAATCTATACCCAAATCATTCCTTGCTTCAACCCAACAAACATTATCACAATCAATATATTTCTCGACAAACCTATCAATCACAAAATTAATTTGAGGTACAACAGAAGAAACCACAAAACTATTCAGTCTAAACTTACCACCACCTGCCAAATTATTAAAACCTATTAAAAAAGGATATAGCCTACTGTATATATCTTCGGCAGTCTCTATGTTTCTAGTAGAAAACCTCAACTCATGCAAGTAATTCTCAACACTTTCCTTTATATCTCCATCTGCTGTACCAGTCAGGATACCAAAAACAGTGTGGGTATTACCTATATCTACATAAATATCCACAGTATATAAATTTAAACCCTATACTCTTTATTCCTGCAAAAATATATCTACTTTTCAAACAAGTGTTTCAGTATCATATCTGTCTATAACATTAGTTATACAATGGCTCCCATCCAAGTTGTTATATTGGTAACATCAATAGGAATTGGTTCAAAACCGTTTTCTTTTAGAACATTCTGAACAAAACTATCCATTTTTTCTATTCCATATTTTGTTACAAAAGCTTTACTTCCACTGAGCAGCATATTGTTATAGGTTATAAAAACTCCTTTCATAGAAGGTATAACAATGGGAACATCTATAACCTTAAAACCTTCTTGTTCGAGTTTTTCTTTATATCTTTTTCAAATCTTCCCTATGTTGATTACCAAAATATATAGCATCTTCCTTAAACTTTTCTATATCAAATAATATTTTGAGGTATCATACTCAGAATCATTGAGCATCTCTAAGGCCAAATCAGGATTACCTAATAAATCCACCTTTTCATCATCATCCTTTAGAATAGTAAGAAACATATCAATATGAAAAATGGGCTGTTTATCATCTCCAACAATAAACAATTTTTGATTAGGAAAATTCTCTTTGAAAAATCTAATAAATTCCTCTTTAGCTTTATCAAAAGAAGTTTGTCCATTTTCTAATTTACCAAGCCCTTTTAGCATTGATTTTCTAATAGAATCAATCCCAATAAAAATGTAGTTTTTCGTAGCAATAGTATTACCACCATCAATGGCCAAATTTTGAAGCTCTGTAAATTTAGAACCCGTATTTTCAGCAAAAATCTTGTAAACCATACTGTCATGACGAGAAGGATAATAAGTTCTATCTGGCTTAGCAACAGTTACCTCTTCATCTTTTTGATTATAATTTACAAAAACTTGTATTGAGTCACGTGCCCAAATAGAAGGATAAATATCACTCTTAATTATAACAACTCTATTCAACATTTCATTATCTATTCTAGAACTGATTTGATTATATAACTCCTGATAATCCTCCTTACCAACAATCACATAAATTTTTCCAGGTATTTCTTTTAAGAAAGTTTTCAGAGCTTCAAAGTATTCCTCCTTCATTTTTTCTGTTATTCTTCCATCATAACTCATCGCCATTTTCTTTATCTCGCCGGCATTTTCTGGTAAAACATAATTACCCTTAAAAACATCAGTTGTATCCAATTGATATCCTACTTTTTCGGAAGATGCTTTAGAACCAATTTCGCTTAATCTTTTTAATCCATCCAGTCCATCAAAATTTTGATTAACTACTCTTAGCATAAATACCCTCCCTACATGAAAATAACATAAATAATGAAAAAAATGTTAATTTCTTTTTAAAAATTACTTAATTTTTTCAGTCTAAAATAACCTTGAATTTAGAATAACTTTCATTCTAAAGTAACCTTCAGTCTAAAATAATTTCAGGTATAACCTTAATATATTTCTCCAAATCACTGTACTGATTTTTTAATATATTCGAAATTGTATAATAAGAATCCCAATCAAGATATTTGTATTTAGTTATACTTTCACATTTATCGTTTTGATATATTTCAAAATTTAGGATCATCTCCCCATCGTCTTTAGTAAAATTCAACATGACATTAATAAATCTATAGTAATCTTCCTCAGGGAAATTCGGAGTTATCTCAACAAAAAAATTAAGTCTATACTTTACACCGTTATTATGAACTTTTTGACTTTGTTGAACACTCTTTTCAGATATATCGAAAACTTTATGACATATAACTCTAAACAACTCTTCTTCCACATCCTCCACTTTCTCGAAATAAAGTTCACCTTTTATAATAACAACGTTACCTTCCTTTATTTTTTCCTTATTTTCCTGATAGGAATCTGGATAGATTACAACTTCAATACTATCTGATGGATCATCTAAATCGAATATAACCATCTTTCCTCTTTTTGTTATTTTTTCTTGTAAATTAGTTATAACTCCGATAATTTCAACATCTTTCTGTTTCTCTTCTTTGATATCGGATATGCTTTTTTTTATACTCACTTGCAATTTATTCAGGGGATGATCAGATAAATATACTCCCAAGAACTCTTTTTCCAACTTCAATATTTCAATTTCGTCCAATCTTTGAGAAACATTTTCTACCTTCTTATCAACAAATAAAGAAGAAATCTTTCTTTTTGATTGGTTAATTATTTCATCAATTTTTGAAAATAACTCCATCCTATTGGAATGAATACTATCAAAACAGCCGGAAAGAATGAGAACCTCAAGTACTTTCTTGTTAACAATTTGATGTCCAACTCTATTGTAAAAGTCATATATATCAAGGAAAGGTGTTTTCCTTTTCTTTATTATCTCATTAACAACAGCTTCACCCAATCCTTTTATACCCAAAAGCCCATATCTGATATACTTATTGCCATTTATTGTTTCAATATCGAAATTTTCATTACTCTTATTTATATCAGGTGGTAAAACCTTAATATCTTTTTCAAAACACTCTTTGAGAAAGACTTTCAGTTTCTTCGGGTTACCCTCAACACTCTTAAGAAGACAAGCCAAGTATTCATAAGGATAGTTAGCTTTCAAATATGCAGTTATATAAGTTATAATACCATAAGCTGCTGAATGGGATTTATTAAAACCATACCCTGCAAACTTTTCTATTATATCAAAAAGTTGTTTAGCCAATTCTTCAGAATACCCATTTTCAACACAACCCTTGATAAATATTTCTCTGTATTTTTCCATTATTTCAGGTTTCTTTTTACCCATTGCTTTTCTTAGATCATCGGCTTGAGAAAGAGAAAAATTTGCAAATTTATTAGCTATCATCATTATTTGTTCTTGATAAACAATAACTCCATAAGTCTCTTTAAGTATTTCCTCCAAGTCAGGATGCAAGTATTCTATTTTGGAAGAGTCATGCTTGGATTCAATGAATTTTTTGACCAATCCACTTTCAATTGGCCCAGGCCTATACAAAGCCAAAGCGCTTATTATATCATTTATACTGCTTGGCTTTAATTCCCTTAACAACCTCCTGAACCCCAAACTTTCAACCTGGAATACACCAACAGTATCACCATTACACAAAATTTCAAATGTTTTACTATCATCCAAAGGAATATTATATATATCTAGTTCTATATTTTCAGTTTTCTTTATCATTTTAACAACATCATCTATCAATGTTAGAGTTCTCAATCCCAAAAAGTCCATTTTAACAAAACCTAGTCTTTCAACAGAAGTCATATCGTAAGATGTAGCAATAACATCGTTAATTCTAACCAGTGGTATCATTTCATCAATATCAATTGAAGAAATAATTACTCCAGCTGCATGAACAGATTGATTCCTTATTAAACCTTCCAAATCCCTAGCAATATCTATCACTTTCTTTACATCCTGATTATTACTGTACTCTTTTTTTAACTCCAAGTTATGTTCCATCGCCTCATCAATAGTAAAGTTCATAGGTATCATCTTTGCTATATTATCTGCCCAAGAAGGTGAAAAACCGAGTACTCTGGCAACGTCCCTCACCGCAGCTCTAGCTTTCATAGTTCCAAAAGTCCCAATATTACAAACCTTTGTTCTTCCATACTTCTCTATACAATAATCTATAACAAGATCTCTTTTCAGTTGGCAAAAATCGGTATCTATATCTGGAAGGGACTTCCTACCAGGATTCAAAAACCTCTCAAAAATCAGGCCATATTTCAAAGGATCAATCTGAGTTATACCTATAATATAGGCAACAATACTGCCTCCAACAGAACCCCTACCAGGACCCACAGGAATATCCCGACTTTTAGCCCAATTTATGAAGTCCCAAACTATTAAAAAATAGTCAGAAAAACCCATATTATTTATAACAGACAATTCATATTCTAATCTATCAATCACATTTTGACCATAATTTGGGTATCTAATAGGTAAATTTTTATAACACAATTCTCTTAATTTTTTGAAACTGTCTTCAGTATTAGGAAGATAAAAAGTTCCTTCTGGAAAACGAATATCAACCATATCAGATATAAAGCGTGTATTAAGAAAAGCATCTTTAAAATCATCACCCCATATTTTATAAAGTTCCTCAACAGTTTTCAAATAAAACTGATTTTGAGCAAACCTGAGCCTTTTAGGATCATCAAACCTCTTCTTAGTCTGGATACACAAAAGAATATCATGGGAATTATAATTCCCACTATCCAAATAATGAGAATCATTAGTAATCACTCTCCTAAGTCCTAACGTTTTAGCTATTTTTATCAACTCTGTATTTACTTTAACCTGTTCATTAATTCCATGATATTGAAACTCTACGAAAAAATTTTCCTTACCAAATATAGATAAATATTCATCAAGATGCTTTTTGAGCTTCTGAGTTTCATCATTTATTATAGCTTGGGGTATTTCACCCGCCAAACAAGAAGTTAACATAATTAATCCCTGTGAATATTTGGAAAGTACTTCCTTATCTATTCTAGGCTTATAATAAAACCCTTCAAGATTACCTATAGTTACAAGCTTAACCAAATTTTTATAACCATTAAAGTCCTTAGCAATTAATACCAAATGGTAACCGGAAACCTTAACATCCTCTTGTTCCTGAACCTTACTCTTTAGCTTTCTATCATTCGTAATGTAAAGTTCCGCGCCTATAATGGGTTTAACACCATTTCTCATAGCCTCATCATAGAAATGCACAGCTCCTGCTAAACTGCCATGATCAGTTATAGCAACAGCCTCCATACCAAGCTTATTAACCTTGGAAACCAATTGTTCAACTCTTATCATACCGTCAAGAATACTATAAGAAGTATGTAAATGAAGGTGGACAAAATCCTTATTTTTTATCATCATCCTGTGGTCTATCAGGTCTTATTGAGGGCTCTGGTTTTTCTGGTCTTATAAAAGGGGGTAAATTCGGTTTATCCGATCCCCTTTCCGATAATTCCTTATGCTCCTTATTTTGTTGATATTCCTGTTGATAAAACGAACTACCAGAATCCTCATGTTTTTTCTGAAAATCAATAGAATAATTAAAACTATCTTCAATAACAACGTAATTTTGTTTAACAGATACAGTTTTGTGCTTCCTAAAAAACATTAAAATAAAAGCAATTAAAAATAAAAAAAACAACCCACCTGCAGAAAGGAATAAAAACAAAACAAAATAAAAATAATGAGAACCAATTTTTAGTCCACTATCTTGTCCAATAAATCTCTGACTCTCAGTAATATAACTTCTAACATAAGGATGTTCGGGAAATATATCATGAACCTTTTTGAAATATCTTAAAGCCTCCCGATATTCCTGATTAAAATATAAATCTATTGCTTTAATATAATTCACATCAACCTCTGATTGGCTATTTTGGATATTCATTATCCCTAAAACCTCTCGTATATCTTGACAAGAAACAAGCATACCATAATTTTTTATTTTTATTCCCATTAGATCTTGTAACAATTTATTACTTGCGACTCCAATAACTTGGCCAGCATGATTATAAACAGGATATCCGCTGGAATCTTCTATATTTTTATCGACCTTAATAAGCTGTGTCCCTCTAGATGAAACAGTTGATAACACATAAGACTCGTAAATTACAGTTTTAATAACATCAAATTTTTCAAGTACATTTCCTGATAATAATTCAGAATCCACTCTATAACCCATCAAAATAGTATGAGAACCCTCCTCAGGTTCATGCTCCGAAATTATAGAAACAGGAAGATTGTTCCCCTCAATTTTCAGCAAAGCTAAATCTCTATTGGGATGATGCTCGTCTCTAACATCTATCACAGTAGCTTTCCTAAAGAATGAATTTACATCTATCTTACCTTTCTCAAAAATACCCATTCCAACAAAAGTATCTACATAGTACTCAAAATTAATAACATTAGAATCAATTTGATTAAAAATAATACCCAATAAAAAATCTTCATCTTGAAGAGAAAGCTTTAAACCAGCTATCTTCTCAATTTCATAAAACAAACCTTTAGTTAAATTCTCAATTATACATTTATCAATAACATGTTTTTTAAGTTCCTTGTCAGAGTAAAAAATAGCACTGTCATTGGTAATAATGTATCCATTTTTATTAATAATAACGCCGTTACTGGTAGAACTTAATTTAAAATTAACTATTTTTTGTTTTCCTGATGAAACAAAGTACTTATGAGGTTCCTGAAAAATTCTAAACAATTTGAATCTCTCAACGTTTTTTTCTAGCTCTTCTGTATTGTATTGTAAGTACCCATAATTGAAAATCTTTCTCACTTCATTATCGAGTTGCTTGAGATTTTTGTGGTTTATAGAAGGTTCATAAAAAGAAATACTTCCGTAAATTTCAACAAAAACAATAACTATAGATGGTTTAACGTATTCAGATATCTTTTTCAAATCAACACTAAATGCTAGATTAAAAACAAGAATCATTCCCAGAATAGTAATAGTATGCAGAATAAAAAAAATTTTTATCATTTGCTATTTATTGGCAGCAAAAGGCTTTTTCCTGAAAAATAAAAAGTAAGCTCCTACAGCAGCAATTATGAATAGGAGCCCACCACAAAAAAGGACACCCAAAATTATAAGAATGAGAGCAGTATTGCCACCAAGATCTAAGTTTAAACCACTTTTGTCTTTTCCTTGATCTATAAATGTTTGGCTATTTATTATGTATTCCTTAACATATGGATGTTCAGGATATAAATCCTGCACCTTCTTGAAGTACTTAATAGCATTTCTATATCTTTGTGCAAAATACTCATCTATACCTTTTTGATAATTTTTGTCAACTTCAGATTGCACATTTTGTATATTTGCTTCTTTAATAAAATTTTGTATCTCTGAACAAGATACAAGTATTCCATAATTTTGAGTCTGAATCCCCAAATTAGGGTCAACCAATACCCAACTGGCAGTTCCTATTATTTTTCCTTCATTATTATAAGCAGGGCCACCACTGTTACCACCACTTATTGTTGCATCCGTCTGAATAATTCTGACACCTTTAGAAGATGTTCTAATTGCTGAAACTATTCCTTTAGTAATAGTCGGTTTAAGGATACTGAAATTATCGAACAGGGCCCCCGCAAATACATGAACTTTTGCTGGATAACCAATCACAGTTATTTCAGACCCCTCAACAGGCTCATGGTCAGCAATGATGGAAGTAGGCAAATTGGTTTGGTCTATTTTAACAATAGCAATATCTCTACCCATATCCACAATATCCTTTATTTTTTCACTGGAACCGAGTTTTATAATGTTGGCAGGTTTAAAGAAGGCTGTAACGTTAGATTTTCCCTTTTCCGCTACACCAAGACCCGCATAAATCATCTTCTCATATTTAAAATCCACAATATTAGAGGATATATAACCCACAACCATCTTTGTCAACAAATCTTCATCTTCCTTTGATAAAGGCACTCCAACTTCATTTTCGAAAGCAGAAAAAAGTTCATCACTAATAATGGTAAGCAAAAATTTATTGATAACAATTTGCCTTAGTTCATCTTCCTCCATAGCAACAACATGAGTAGCAGTTAATATATAACCATTTGGATTAATGATAACTCCTGTTCCAACAGCTCCAGTGCTAACATCAACATTCCTTACCCTTTTGGAAGGAATTAGATACTTATTTGGATTCTGGGCCATTTTGGTAAGAACATATCTGATAGTATTTCTTGTTACTTCCTCCTCTGTAGTTCCAAAAGCACCCGAGTATGCCAAATTGGTAATCTCAGCCTCTAATTCTTTAAAAGCTCTCTGATTTATCAGTGGTTCACTAAAAGAAACCTTTCCCGAAATGTCCATATACATCAGAACTACAGAAGGTTTATTATATTCCACAACTTTTTGCAAACCACTACTGGCCAAAGAAGCATGAAATGTGAAAATTAGAAAACAGAAAATAAGCAATAACATTACAAATATGTTTTTCACATTTATCACCTCACTTAATCTTATCTCCCTCAATATAGTAATAAGGAATTACCTTCTTTATTTCCACTTTCACTTCTTTTATACCTTCAAAATAAGTTTCAAAATCAAAATTGATAACCAATGGGAAACCTTTATAGAGAGAGTACATTTTTTTTGAGCTCAATTCTTGTATCATCCAAGCCTCAGCATCAACAATACAACCCACCGATGGAAAATCATCAAGAACCAATTTGTCAATACTTTGCAAAGCTCTAATCTTATACTTAGAGTACTTATGTATATAATAATAAGCTTTATAAGCTCTGACAAAAAGTTTAAAATTATAATCATCCAAAAATTTGTAAAATTCATTTGTAATATACTCCTCTATAAAGTAGGGTATAAGTTCAGACGACATTTCCAAATGGATAAATCTTTCTTTAGATCCGATGAGCTTTATAATAGTAGAGTTAATAGAATTTACAATCTGTACAATTTGATACTTAGGAGATAGAACGTATCCTGAACCCTGACAGTGTTTGCAAGTAGTGGTTATCTTATTGTAATTACCCTCCTCGACTCTTTGTCTGGTAATCTCAAGTATTCCAAGATTAGTAAACCCCCATATTTTTATTCTTTTTCTTTCATCTTTGAACAGCTTCTCCATTTCTTCTACTATTTTTTTATTGACCTCTTGCTTTTTCTGTTCATCTTGTATCTTAAGAAAATCTATTAAAATAATCCCAGATACATCCCTTATTCTAATTTGCTTAACTATTTCTTTTAAAGCATTTAGATTAACATTTTTATAGGTTTCAAAAGTATTATCACCGATATAGCTACCTGAGTTAATATCAATAGTTGTTCCAAGTTCTGGATGCTGTATTATTAGGTATCCACCAGTAGGCAGATTAACCCTATGTTTAATAAAATCCTGAAAATCTATCCTAACATTATAATACTCAAGAATATTCTTTCTTGATTTTATAGGGTCAAAATAAAAAACAGAATTAACATATTGGGGCAAAAAGTAAGATAAATACCTTCTTATCTCTTCATAATCTTGTTTGTTATCGACTATAACTTCGGTTTTAGCTTCAAAATAATCTCTGACAATCTTTATAGGAAAATATTCATCCCTATACAATAACCCTTCATAATTCTTTTTGTTATAGTCTTCGAGAATCCTTTGCCATGTCTTATAAAGCATTTCAACATCCTTCATAACCTCTATAGCATCAGAATACTGAGAGTTTGTTCTGGCAATAAAACCCACGTCTTTTATACCAGGGTAGGAAACAGCCAACCTATCTCTTATATTTTCCAACTTCATTCTTATTACTTCTTCGACATCTTTTTCCTCAATTTTATGTGACACTTTTATAGAGTTTTCAAATGGTAACAAGACTGCATATTTACCCGCAATAGTCACGTAAGCAGATAACTGCGAAGCCTTGTATTTAACAGATGTCTTTTTTATTTTTACCATTATAAATGAATTAATTTGAGGTTCAATAAAATGGGGAATATCATTGAGATTTAAAAATCCCGATTTAGAATTACCTAAACTAACAAAACAGGCATTTATCCCTTTCTGAATGCTCACAATTCTACCTTTATATATACTACCAACATCGGAACTATCTATATCTAGAGAAACATTTAATATTTCCTGATTTTCCAAAATGACAGCAATAGATGGTTTAACAAAAGACTGTATAAGTATAACTTTTTTTTGCATCAAAACAAAAATTAACCCCTAAGAATATAAAAACTTAGGAGCTACTGATTGCTCAAAACATCAACAAAAGTTTTATGTTTAGTCTTTCTAAATTTAACGAATCCGTCAGCCAAAGCGAATATTGTGTAATCAGAACCTATAGAAGTATTGGTTCCCGGATAAACTCTGGTTCCTCTTTGTCTTACTATTATATTTCCTGCTTTAACAAATTGACCGTCATAAGCTTTGACCCCGAGCCTTTTACTATTACTATCTCTACCATTTTTACTTGCACTACCCGATTTTTTCTGTGCCATAGTTATTCACCTCCACCAATTTTGGTGTTAACCTTGGATAATTCTTGTAAAATAACCTTGGGAATTGTATTGATTGTGTCAACAACAATAGCACCGGCTTCTTTTAGTTTTTGTATTTTATACTCTGGTTTTCCTGATTTTCCCATAATTATAGCACCTGCATGCCCCATTCTCTTACCTTCAGGAGCATTCTTACCAGCAATAAAAGCAATCACTGGTTTATTATTCTCAACAAGTTTTTTGACAACTACGGAAGCCTCTTCTTCATCATTACCACCGATTTCCCCAACCATAACAACAGCTTGTGTTTGATTATCTTGCAAAAACATTGACAATAAATCTTTAAACCTCAGACCTATCAATGGGTCTCCACCTAGACCAACAACAGTCGTCTGCCCCAAGCCACTATCTTTAAGTAATTTCAGGATTTCATAAGATATGGTTCCACTTCTTGACACAAGCCCAACAATACCTGGCTCCAAGACATTATTAGGAATAATCCCTATTTTAGTTTGCCCAGCAGTGGCTAACCCAGGACAATTAGGACCCACCATCATACAGTTATATTTTCTTAAATAATAATGAACTTTCAGCATATCATGTTGTGGTATCCCTTCGGTTATTACAACAATTAGTTTTATACCCGCCATACAAGCTTCACATATACTGGAAGCAGCCATCTTAGAGGGAACAAATATAACTGAAGCATCAACATGACCAACCTTATTTATAGCCTCTTGAACAGTGTTAAAAACTGGCACCCCATGGAAAATTTGGCCACCTTTATAAGGTGTAACCCCGGCAACTATATTCGTGCCGTATTCCAACATCCTCTGGGTATGAAATCCTCCCTCCTTACCGGTTATACCTTGTACTAAAACTCTTGTTGTTTTTTCCACTAATATAGCCATATAACACCTCAAACAAGATTGATTACATTTTGATTATAATAATAATTCTTAACGCAAATGGTCTTTCCTCCAATATCTCTTTTTTTACTTGATTTTTAAAACTCTGAAAAAATTGTAAAATTTTGTTAATTTGAAGTGTAAAAAAAGTGTAAAAAATCATAACAGTTTTATCAAAAAAACTTTAAAAATCAACATTAATATAGGTAGTATGAGAAAAAAAGGCCTAACACTGATAGAAGTTCTGATAACATTGGCTATCCTGTCTCTAATAATCCTAACACTGATTTCTTCAACAATTTTCATTGTTAAATCTTCTGAAGAAGTATCCAAATCACACAT
>JANXBF010000032.1 GCA_025057615.1 Candidatus Calescibacterium sp.
CAGCTTACCTATGAGGAATGAAAACGCCGTGAACTTTCAAATAAAAGCCACGTTAGTAGAACGTTTTCAGCTTACCTATGAGGAATGAAAACTTATCTTTGGCAGTGATGATATTGGAACGTCTTTACGTTTTCAGCTTACCTATGAGGAATGAAAACAATTCAAATTATTCTGAAAGAGAGATTTGAAATACTTGTTTTCAGCTTACCTATGAGGAATGAAAACATAATTACTAAGCCAATTTCATTAGGTAATTGTTCAGTTTTCAGCTTACCTATGAGGAATGAAAATGATTGCTTTATGAAGCCCTACTATCAAAATTTCAAAACTACTAAATAAAATAAATTACAAAAATAAATAAAACATAATCCCCTCATATATCAAAAGGTTTTTATTCTTTATTTACATAATCTATCATTGTGGATAAAAAACTTCCCATTGGTATCAGCTCATTTGAAAAAATCAGAACTGATAATTATTTCTATGTTGACAAAACTCATTTTGTTAAAAAACTACTCGACCAAGGTAGCTACTTCTTCCTTTCCAGACCCCGTAGATTTGGCAAATCTCTCTTCCTTGACACCATCAAGTGTGCTTTTGAAGGAAAGAAAGATCTCTTCAAAGGATTATACCTGGAAAACAACTGGAATTGGGATACACAATATCCCACAATACGATTTTCTTTTGACACCACATTCAAAAATCCCTCAGATTTGGAAGAATTCATCCAATCTCTTCAAAACTACTGGGCTGAATTTTATATTGAAAACACTCAACTTGCTTCACAAATCAGAGAAACCCTCAAAGGTCTATATCAGACCATCAAACCTCTTGACAAATATCTCAAATTCGTTTTCATTATCTGTCAAATACTCCAAAATTAGACAGATTAAATAATATCTACCTAAATAATATTTATATTAAAATCAATAAAAATTATTTAAAACTTCAGCATTAATTGTTTTTATGAGCTGTTTCTAGTTGTTCAACAGTAGATTTAATATATTCTAATATTTTTTGAGAGGGTATTGATTTGGCATATTTTTCAGATTCTTGATAACTTTCACCAGAAAATACTTTTTCTAAGACAATTATCTTTTTAAATTCGTTTACTGCTTCTTCTGGATAGTTACTTAAAAAGCTTTTCACGCTATTGGACAAGTAAAGATTTGATAGATGATTAAACATGATTTGCTTTAATTGTTCATTTGACAGCTTTTCCAACTCATACTTGGCATTATTGTAATCTTCTTGATTTAGGTTGGAAAGTTCAATATTTTTATTTAGCATTTCCCTATAGTAATCTATAGCTTTATCAATATTGTTTTCTTGTAGGTACTTTTGGATAATACTAATATATTTTTGAGTATTATCTTGTATTATTTTCATATCAAGTATTTTTTTACCAGTAGAAAAAGATGTCAATAAGAAGACTGAAAAAGGTATAGCAAAAGCTATGGGTCCCAAAATGGGATATACAAGAGTTGCTAGAGTTGTTGCTCCAATAGTAGATAATCCACCTACCAACAATCCTGCAATAGCAGCTTTAATTTTATCCGGAAGTTTTGACAAAAAGGATAACTTTGGTGTTAAAAACTCAGCTACCTTATTAGAAACGAAATTTGAAATTTTTTGGAAAAATCCTTCAACTTTTGGAGATAATTTGAAGTTTATAGTAGCAAATATAGCACTAAGAGAGGCAAATATAGCTGCATTTAATGGGCCACCTATCATACCTAATCCAAATCCCAATCCCAAAGCAGATAATAATGCTATATAAAGCTTTTTATTTTCATTTGTATCAAATATATGTGGCAATTGCGAAGCCAATGTAGAAACTGCAAGTAAAGTGCTGGGTAAATTAGCTAATAAAACAACAGGTAAATTTTTCAAAGCAAAATAATTACTGTCATTCATCTCCTTTGACGATGTAGAGGTAAGGTTTCCGATATTTGATGTTATGGCAGCAGATAAAGCACCAACTGCAATACCAACTAAACTACCCATACCAAAATAAATACTTAGAAGAGTGAATAAACCAGCAGAAGAAATAGCAGAAGCAGCAATAGAAATCAATGGGTTCCCTGTTTTTTTACCTACAATATTACCCACTATGGATCCTGTAGCAGAGGAAATACCAAGGATCGAACCACCAACCATTGATCCCCATAAACCAGCATTTATTGATCCTCTTAGAGCAGAAACAGAATACTGATCATTAACAGGAGTATTCTCAAATTCTTTCTTTAGATCATTAATCCTTTCTTTTATATTTGTTATTACTTGATTCTTCCCTATACTATGCAGAGATAATTCCATTTTCATAGTTGGATATGCATATGTGGTCCGGTTTTATAAGGACTATCGTATATATACTCATTGTATACCTTAAATCCTGCTTTTTCAGCCAACTTTTCAACTATTTTTGACTCTTCTATTGTTAATGGTTCAACAACAAAATCAATGGCTTCTCCTCTGTAGTGAGCACTATTGGGCATATGTTTTCCATCCATAGCAGATGTTATAATTATTTCTCTTCCAGGAAAATATTGTTTTATCATTCTTTCAAGTTCCAGGAACTTTGAGGCCACTTCTGCCTTCATTTTGAATCCCCTGAAATCTATGATAGTATCCCTATTTATTGAGTTCAAAATATTATTCTGGAAATTATTATTGATATTCATTTGTTTCAATAGTTCTTCCAGACTTTGAGTATTATTTTGGATAGTGGTCTGTGATTGAGTTTTTTGTGAAAAAATATTGGAAAACCTGTCATCCAGGTTAATTCTCTGTTCTATTCTTTGGTTTATTTCATCTAACTTCTGATTAATTATATTCAGTCTATTATCTACATTTCTCATATTTATAGAAGTTTAATTCTTTCTTAAAAAATTTTTAAAATTTTGTAAAAATTTTGTAAAATAAAATTTATCTAGGTGAATAAGCAATTTTCTAATAAAACTCTGGCTTAATTTTCTACAAAAAACAAACTAAAATTCAAAGAAAGGTATATTTAACTAAAAAATAGAATTTAAAAATAAGAGTTATTTCCAGAAATGGGGGGGGAATATTAATGTATAAATCCTTATTATCAATACTTTTTTTGATTTTGATGGTTCTTAACCTCAGTTATACTAATGATAATTCCAAACTCACCGAAATAGATTTCGTGTATAAAGGTAAAATAATCCCCTTCAGAGATAATCCTATAATAACAGAAAAGGAAATATATTTCTCCCAAGAAGACTTTGTAATATTAATGAAATTTTTAGGATTTGTGGATTGGAATGTAACAATAAACAAAGACACAAACAACAAGGTAATAGATTGTATATTGGTTTCGAATGATATGCCAAAATTCAAAAGCAAATTTATTCCATTGATCCACGAAGAAAAGATACATATACCTTTTAGTAGTGTCAACAATCAAATTGGAGTATCTCCCATTTTTGATTATGACAAAGGTAAAATATATCTTTATCCACAAATAAAAGATATATCAGTATCAGAAGATAGCGTTGTAATAAACGGAGCTAAAGAAATAAAGATACAAAAGAATTTTTATTTGAATGATCCACTACGTTTCGTTATAGACTTACAAGATTGTGTTCTATCCCCAGATCTATTTAGGCAAAAAATACTATCATCAAATGACTACATTTACCAGATAAGGGTTTCTCAGTTCAATGAAATGCCAGCCATAGTTAGAATAGTAATAGAACTAAAGCAAGGCCAAAAAGTAAAGAACATAGCAAGGATACTTCCAAACCAAGTTCAATTAATATTTTCTGATAGAACTCCAGAATTATATGCTAAAGTAAAAGGATACGATTACAACGTAAAAAGTAACGAAGAACAGATAAGAATATACCAAATAACACCCTTTCAATCAGGAAACAATCTATCCATTTCTATCAACATTGATAAATCAGTAAATTATACAATAAATAAGTTAGACGATGGTAGATGGTATATAGACCTATATAATACCGTTTTAAACGTTTCAGCAAACGAAATAGATACTGTATCCGATTTTGTTAAAAATATAAGATACTCTCAACATCAAACATCTCCATTTCCAATAACAAGAATAGTAATAACCCCTAGAGAAAACTTTAAACTAAACATCTCATTAGATTCTATTTCTAACACAGGTAGATTACTAAATTTTCTTATCTCCTACAAAAGAGAACAACAACAAATTAATTTTGATGAACAAATATTAGCCAATACCAAAGGTAAAGTGGTTGTAATAGATCCAGGTCATGGAGGCAAAGATCCAGGAGCAGTAAATAGAAGTTTAGGAATCCAAGAGAAAGATATAACTCTAAAAATCTCAATGTTAATTCAGGAAAAGTTAGAAAAAGCTGGATATAAAGTAATCTTAACAAGAAAAGGAGATTATGAGTTAACAAACAGCCCCGTTGATTCTGAAGAACTCCAGGCAAGAGTTAATGTAGGTAAAAATAATAAAGCCTCGTTATTCGTCTCAGTTCACATAAATGCGTCTACATACTCTTTTGCAAATGGAGTTATGACTTTTTATACAAAAGATATAGACTATGCACTGGCACAATACATACACTCAGAACTTGTTAAAACGAATATATTTGACGACAAAGGTATAAGACAAGCCAATTTCTATGTACTTAAGTATAATCCCCTTCCAGCTGTGTTATTGGAACTTGGATTTATAACGAATTACAACGATGCCGTAAAACTTATGTCTTACGAAAACCTACAAAAACTTGCCAACGCCATAGCAAAAGGTATAAATAACTACCTGAACAAAACAAGAATAGATTACTAAAATAAAAAAATATGAAAATATATTTCAGTGGTATTGGTGGAATAGGAATGAGTGCAATAGCACAAATAGCCGCCCTGAATGGAAACACTGTATTAGGTAGCGATATTAAAGAAACTTATATAACACAAAAACTACAGAACAGCGGGATAAAAATATTTTTCAAACAAGAAGAACAAAATATAACACCAGATATAGATCTCTTTGTGTATTCTTCTGCAATAGATAAAAATAATCCAGAGTATAAAAAAGCACAAAAAATAGGTATCAATATTGTCCACAGATCAGAATACCTAAACAATATCTTGAAAGATAAGCAAATCATTGCAATAACCGGTAGTTCTGGTAAAACAACAACATCCACATTGCTAGGAATAGGACTAAATAAGCTTGAAATACAATCAAACATCATAACAGGAGGATGGATAAAAGAGTTGGATTCAAATGTTCTATGGAACAATTCTAAATTAGTAGTATTAGAAGCAGACGAATCAGATGGAAGCTTATTAAACTACCCAACTAACATAGGATTAATAACAGACCTAGCAGTAGATATCAACATAAACAGTAAAAAATTTAAGGACACCCCAATAGAAATGCTAAAAACCAAACTAAAAGAAGTATATAAAGAATTTATAGAAAACATAAAAAATAGGAAGGGAAAACTAATAATATCCAATGATAATGAACTATATAAATTTGCAAAAGAAAACAATATCGTAGCAGATGTAATATTTGGAAAAGGTTTTTTCAGAACAGAACTCCCATATATATTCTTCAGCGATGTTAAACAAACAGAAAATGAAGGATTTCCAATAATTCACTTTAACCTGAACATAGTAGTAAATGATAAATCTGAACTAATAGGAAAAGCAAAACTAAAAACAATAGGAATATATAATGCTTTAAACTTTACAGCAGCATCAGCAGCAATATTCACTTTAACAGAAAGTATTGAAAACCTTAAAAAGCTATGTTCTATATCCTCAGAATTGAATTTTACCAAAAGAAGGTTTGAGATATTATTGAATGATGTCATAAATAGTAAAAGGTTGATAGTAGTTGATGATTATGCACATAACCCTAAAAAAATAAAGTCACTCATAGAAAACCTAAACATTGTCTATAAAAATTACCAGAGGATAGCAGTTTTTCAACCACATAGATATACTAGAACAATGATTTTCTGGGAAAATCTCAGAACTTCTTTTTCTAATTTAGATTATCTAATAATATTGCCAATATATGAAGCTGGTGAAAAACCGATCGATAAAATTAACTCTGAAAACCTAACAGAATTAATCAAAAAAGAGCAAACACAAATAAAGAAAATAGAATACATTGAAACTTTTGAGGAAACAATAAAACAGTTGAAAAAGATTGTTCAAAATAGAGATAGTATTGTTGTTTTCATTGGAGCTGGTAATATTACAAATCTTGCAAATGAATTTTCCCAAAACTTTTATAAAGTTAATAAAATTTAACATTCTTTTAACATATTTTTAAACTCTTGTTTAAAATTCTTAATTACAAATCACGGAGGGAGTAGAAAATGGATAATCAAAATATAGGTAGAGAAAGTATATTCAATCTATATACTCAACAGCTTTCCAAAGAAACCTTAATAAATAGGCAATTAGAACAAGCTGAAGAAATAGAAGAAATAGATCCCTTAATATTGGCACATATTAAAAGTGCAGAAAAATCTCCTTTTTCAAAAGATGTAGCCATTCTCTCACCAGCAGGGCAAAAGTTTCTGCAATTCCTAAGAGAAAATTTCCCTATAGACCAATACATATTCCTCCATGTTAATTACATTAAAAACGTATCATTTGGAAAGTCAATTAATGTTATACTTGACAAAATAACCAAAGGCTACCGAATGGTATTCGCATTAACAAACAAAAAATAAATAATTTAAAATCACAAAAAACTTTCGAATTATTAAATATGATAGAGTTTATCAGTTTTTTATTTCTACTCGTAGTGGTATTTGGGTTATTTTCATTTCTCCTGACATTATATAAAAAAGTTCCACCCAACAAAGCCTTGATAGTCATCAGGAATTAGTAAAAAAGTTGTAGCAGGAGGAGGTACAGTAGTTATACCATTCCTCCACAAAGCTCAAGAATTCTTACTGGAGTCAAGAATAATTGATATAAAT
The DNA here is from genome assembly GCA_025057615.1 of Candidatus Calescibacterium sp. GTDB lineage: Bacteria > DRYD01 > DRYD01 > DRYD01 > DRYD01 > DRYD01. The sequence continues at coordinate 6,972 of JANXBF010000032.1, forward strand.
ACAGCACAAATAATGAGCAAAGATAAAGTTCCATTATCAATAAATGCTGTTGCAACAGTAAAAGTCGATGATTCAAACACAGAATCTATACTCAGAGCCGCAGAAAGATTTATAGATAAAACAGACAAAGAAATCAGTAAATACTTGAGAGAAATAATAGAATCACATTTAATTACAACAATAAGTAAAACAAAATTCAGAGAAATAGTAGAAAATTATGCTCTATTCATTGAACAAGTATCAATATCAGCACAAAAAGACCTTTCAAAAAATGGATTCCAAATATGCTCTCTAACACTTACATAAATGTTCCAAATGAATTACAATATATAGCCGTAGGAAAAATTGTAAATATAGATATTACACAACAAAAATACAAAACAAAAGATCAAAAAGAAGTGGAAATAGAAATTGGAATGTCTATAAAATATAACGGTGAAGATTTTTCAATATTCTTAGGAGACTATAAAGAAAACATTGAAAAAGCCATTTTTCACGTAATGACAGAATTTTTTAAACATGTTGAATATAACCACATAATGGAAAACAAAATAGAAGTTGAAGATGAAATAAAAAATGCAATAAGGATACTCCTAAACAACAAAAGTGTTGACATAACAACAATTACAGTAGTAGTAAAATAAAAGTTAATAAAAAGGTTCCTTTTATTAATATATTGAATTATATTAATGTGTTAGTAGATGGAGCAATAGTTATAAATAAATCACCTGGGTTTACATCAACACAGTACCTTGAGAAAGTTAAAACAATAGTAAACCAGAAGCTAAGGAAAATTTACAAAGAACAGGGAATAACTGGAGAATTTATAGAAAAAGCAGGACATACAGGAACACTTGACCCAAACGCTTCAGGAGTATTAGTTATATTCCTAAATAAATCAACTAAGATTATACCATTTATAAACAAAAACAAATCTTATATTTGTGAAATAATATTAGGTAAAGAAACAGATACAATCGATAACACAGGAAAAACAATAAAAGAAATAGCAATTAACACAGAAAAAGCACAAAAAATCGCAAAAGATATAGAAGAACTATTACCAACCTATATAGGTAAATTTAATCAGTCTCCACCAGTATACAGTTCAAAAAAAGTTCAAGGGAAAAGATTATATGAATTGGCGCCAACTTTACAATCTACAATATTTCAAGAAAAATCCAATATAGTATATATTCATTCAATCAAAATACTAAATCATTATGAATTTCTCAACTATCAAAGAATTCAAATGGAAATAGAATGCTCACAAGGAACATATGTAAGATCAATAATAAAGGATATAAGTGATAAAATAAATTTTCCGCTCACACTATCATTTCTAGTTAGGAAAAACTCTAATAACTTCACACTATCAAACTCCATAACAATAGAAGAACTAAAAAATTCTGAAAATATAGTGGATAAAATAATAAAATTGCAAGATATACTCAATGATTTTCCTTTTGTAATAGTAAATGATAAAACTGTGTTTAGAGTAAGAAACGGACATAGCTTTTCAAACCAAAACACCATACACATAGAAAAAAAAGGTAAATATAACGATAGAAACATTTTCGTAGTAAAGGATAGAAAAAAGGAATTCCTGGCACTAGCTCAATCAGATAATATGATTAATTTCAAGGTAAAAAAAGTCCTAAAACCATATTAGAAATACTCCAATGGTCGGAATAGCTCTAGGATTTTTTGACGGTATTCATATAGGCCACCAAAAAGTTATTCAAAACATATACTCCAATGAAAGCTTCTTAGTAACTTTTGACACCAGCCCCAAAATATTCTTTAAGAATTTAACAAATTGCTTATTGACGTCCAATCATGAAAAACTGGAAATCATTAAATCTCTATTTCCGGAATTGAAAGTAGAGTTCCTGATATTTAAAAATATACACAACTTATCAGCGGAAGAATTTATAAAGTACCTTAAATCATTAATAGATTTCAACGCTGTCTCAGTAGGATATGACTTCAAGTTTGGTAAAAATGCAGAAGGCAATATAAAAACACTAAAAAAACTATCAAAAATTTATAAATTTGAGTTAATAGTTCAAGAACCAGTTTATTATAAACAAAAAATTGTACATAGCACCCTCATACGGAGCTATCTCATTAATCATCCCCATAAATTAGAGGATGTTAGTTTAATGTTAAACAGGCATTACTCCATAACAGGAATAGTAGTAGAAGGGCAAAAAATAGGCAGAAAAATAGGATTCCCAACTGCAAATATTCTTGTTCCACAATATAAAATAATACCATACTTCGGAATATACAAAGCAAACGTATACATATTGAATGACCCGACAAACAAAAAGTATGAAGGCCTACTTTACATAGGCCCAAGACCAGTAATAAACAATTATCAAATATCCACAGAAGTATGGATTAGAAACTTTAATCAAGAAATATATTACCAACCAATAAAAGTTGAACTAGTAAAATTTATTAGGAAAATTAAGAACTTCAAAAGCCTAAAATCAATGGTAAAACAAATAGAAAAAGATATAGAATTAGCTTTTAATTAAAAACCATTAACTTTGCTAATCATTAACCCTCTTTGCAGGAACACCTACATAAACACCAGAAACATCTATATTTTTCACCACCACACCACCAGCACCTACTATAACATTATCGCATATGGAAACATAATGTTTAACAACAGATCCAGCACCTAAAAAACAGTGGTTACCAATTCTAACCCCCCCTGAAAGAGTAGCTCTCGGAGCCAAATGGACAAAATTACCGACAAAACAATCATGCTCAACTATACAACCAGTGTTAAGAATACAAAAGTCTCCTATTTGAGAATCAACATTTATTACAACCTGATCCAAAACAACCGTCCCACAGCCTATTGTACTACTTTTCGCAATTATTGATTTTTTTGAAATAATTGATAAAAACTCAAATCCCATAGAAAGTAATTTATCAATTAACTTTTTTTTATCTATTCCATAATCAACTTGCCCTATACCCATAACAAGCTTAAAATGCTTAGGATTTAAATTTGCAATGTCTTCATCAGTTCCCAAATAACTCAGTTCAATCTTTCTTCTTTCCCTATCAATATATCCCAATATTTCAATTTCCGGATAATCCCTGTAAATTATATTTTGGATAACTTTGGAGTGTCCACCAGCACCGAGTATAACAACCTTTTCAACTCTTCTTTTCATAAATCTCCATTATTTTTCTTAGAAAAATTTTCGCTTGATTCCTACGAGAAAAGTAACCTATAAACTCTTTATTGGGAAACACATCAAATTTCCTTTCCTTTATATACTTCTTTAACATATTTTTAATACTTTCCTTATTATCTAAAAATAAACAACATCCCGAATTATTGAGTATTTGGACTTTTTCAACATCATAAGTCTTACCAACCACCATAATTGGCTTATTAACATACAAATTAACACCCAAATACTCAAACAATTTCCCAGTTAATATTCCTTTCCAATTTGGTAAATCTCTTTCCTCAGAAAGTGGAAAAAACAAAAAATCTGAATGAGTAAAACTATTTAAAACCTTTTCCCTTTTTACAAAACCACCAAATCTAAAAATTTCTTTCAATCCATATTTTTCGATATATTTTTCAATGTTAAAAGCACCAAATACAATAAACTCAAAATTATGAGGGTTTATTACTCCTTCTTGTCTCAACTCTTTAAGTGCCTCAAAAAAATAACTTACCAACCAAGATCTGTAAAACGTTCCTGCATACAGAATAGAAATTTTACTATTTTCTACTCTGGTATCCCCAATAGAATCAAAATCCTCTTCAAAAAAACCATTGTATATTACTTCAACAGGTTTAGATGTCGTGTTAGTCCAATACTTTTTTAAACCCTCAGAAACAGTAGTAATCAGATCTGCAGTATTATTGTAACGCTTTTCTAGGGACTTTTCATAATATCTTAAAATAGGTAAACCAGTAAATATTGGGTTTTCTGAAAAAAGGTCTCTCCAATCAGCAACCCAAACCTTACACCTATTATTTTTCTTCAAAAGATACCCTATTTCGTGAACAGTATAAGGTAAACCCGTTGATATAACAACATCCCAATAATAATTTTTAGCCCAACTGAAAGCAGGCTTAACCCACCTAAAAGTATCATCTGGAAACCTCACTTTATAATATATTCCTAAGCTAAATCTCTCATTCAAAAAGTTAATCAGTTTACCAAAAGAAACAAGCTTAAAAGTTTTGGGAATAGGTATCTCACAAAGCTTAAAATTGTCAAAATTCAAATCCAAATCATTTGAAAATTTATATTTAGTAGGTGTCAGAACAGTTACATCTAAACCATATTCTGGAAAATACTTAGCCCAAGAATAAGGTCTCAAAGAAGCAATAGAATTCAATGGAGGGAAAAAATAAGTTATAATTAATATTCTCATATGGGTTTAGTTCTCCTTATAATATCTTTTATATATTTCTACAACATCTTCTTATTTATACCCAATAGAATTATACCTTTTGTAAACATAAATACTAAATTTATCTATCTCATACTTATCCAAGGAATATTTATATCAATCATTGAAAAAAATAGAGAAAAATATAAAAAACTTCACTCCTTATTGATCTTTCTGATCATTTTACCTTCTATTTTAATAGACATAAAAACCTGTTTCCTACAATTACTATTATTATATTTACTGCAATACAGCGGGTTAGATGAAAAAAATTCCCTGTTCATAATAATCAATACCATCATATGGTTAACAGTTAATCTCTTATTTCTATTGATTTAAACTCATTAATATGAAATACAGTATCATTAATAAAGTTGTTAAGAACGCTTTCAAAATTTTCTGCAGTATTCATGTAAAACTCATGCAAAGCTAACAATATTTTATAAACCAAGTCTTCATTTTGATATTTATTTTTCAATATTTCTCTGATAAGATCATCGAACCAAACCTCTGATTTTAAACGTTTGATTTTTCTATATAATAGATACATTTTTAGAAGAGAAGGCATAGATTGGGGTATATCTATTTTCTTTTCATCTTTAGCTTTATTTTTTTCCCAATCTACCAATATCTTATCAAGGTCCTGCGTCTTATCATCAGTAAAAACGTGGGGATGACGAATTATTAATTTTTCTACAAGGGATTTCAAAACATCATAAAAATTAAAATTTTTAAAATCTGATTGTATCTGAGAGTGGAAAATCACCTGGAGTAGCAAATCACCCAGTTCCATCATAAACTTCTTACTATCACCCTTTTCAACAGAATCCAAAACTTCATAAGCTTCCTCTATCAAATGATTTCTTATACTTTCAGAAGTCTGAATCTTATCCCATTGACAGTTATATCTCAACTTTATCATTACACTCCACAATAAATCCAAAAGTGTTTTATTCAGAACCTCATCGGAAATATAAGAATAGATATTTGCCATATTGCTTATATTAACAAATTTACCTCTCTTTAATCTATTACTTATATCTTCATAGAAAATTAAGGGTATATTAGGAATAACAAAATTCATTTCATAATCTATGTTCTCAAAATGATAATAGTAATATATAAAATCCAATTGTTTAAAAACGGGTAATTGATAATTAAATTCATTACTAAACCCAATTGCTGTATTAATTATCGATTCTAAATTTTTAAAAGAAAAACAAATAGGCTTATCAATTTCCTGAACAACCAAATCTGAAGACATAGGGCTAACAGAAGATGATATGTACAAACATCTATCATCCAAATTTTTCAATTTTTGCTTAACAAAATCAAAAAAATCAACAAAATTCGGATAATCCTTCTTAATATTCTTTAATTCATTGAAAGAAAACAGTTCATATGTATCAACATTTACACTATTCAAAAATGAAAAAAATTCTTCAGAAAAAAGAGAACCTGAAAAAAATGCAACCCTTTTTATCTTTCCGACTAATAAACTATAGAACTCAAAAAACTGCTCTTTATCACACAATCCAACAACGTACATAATATATCAATTCTCCTCCTTCAAACTGAAACCTTTGAAACTTTTTCCAGATTTTTTTTATCAAGAGTTAATTTTCAAACAAAATTAAAAAAAATCCTTCCAAAAATTTTCAAAAA
>JANXBF010000033.1 GCA_025057615.1 Candidatus Calescibacterium sp.
TTGCTTCTATTATCATTTCAAATATATTTTGGATACTTAAAGGTTTTGGTATTAAAAGTTCCGATTTATAGGGATAGGTTTTCAATTCTTTCAAAGTTTTCATAACTGAAATACGGTAGAGTATACCAAATGAAATTATTATACCCATCACAATCCAAGTACTTACTATTGTGTTTAGGTGTATTTCTATTGGACCCAAATTGTACTTTATAAAGCTTCCTAAAAACATAGTTTATCCTGTTTTTGATTTTTTCAGTGGCAACCACAGCTTCCATTTCCACAGCAGCAACCGTGTGAACCTTCTTCAGCAGAAGAACAACCACAACCACCTACTTTTAGGGAATTTAATACGAAGAACGTTTTTCCTTCTTTCTCTGCTATATCTATTTGAAGGTTTTCTATAAATGGAAAGGAAAAGTCGTCTACCACAACTTTGAAATCATTGAAGTCTAGAAAATTATCTGAACTATCTGTTTCATTTGTCAATTCCATTCCGAATTCTAATCCGCAGCATCCTGCAGGCATAGCATATACTCTCAGATAGTAGTCCCCATTTTCCGCTTTTATCATCTCCTTTATTTTTTCTTTTGCCTTTTCTGTCAATGAAAGCATTTATATTACCCCCTTTTTTCTATTTCTTTATACTTATTTAATTATATTAAATTATATTTTTCCCTTCTTTTTGAGAATTTTAAATTTTTACATTTTTTTTACAAAATAATTTCAAAAATTGGCCTACCATTTTTTAGTTTTTATATCAAAGAATAAGGAGGTAAATCTTCTATGGACGTAACAGGTATTTCCAGTAATTACTACAAACCTGGCAATAAAGTCGAATTTCTTAATTCTGAAGAGGTAACATCAAAAGAAGTTGAATTGATACTTGGTGCTCAAGATACTATTCATATAGCTAAGTATAGTTTCAATAGTATGCTAATTTCTAATCTTTTAGCAAAAAAAGCCAAAGAAGGTGTGAAAGTTAGAATAGTTACAGACTCGTTATCTCTGTCGGGTTCAGGTAAAGAATGGGAAAAAAGAAAATATGTAATAGACTATTTAAGATCAAATGGTGTTGAAATCGAGATCTTTCCTTTTGTTCCAATAAAGGAAGTGGCTGGTTCAATTAAACCTATGAATGTTAAATCTCATACTGTGGATAACGGTTCAGAAGTAAAAACAGAGAATCCCCAGAATCCAACTAATGACTATGAAAATAAATCCCAATATCAGCTAATGCATGCAAAATTTGTCTCGGTCGATGGTAAAAAAGCTGTTATATCTGGTGTTAATTGGTCTGATGGGAGTTTCAAAAACACTGATGCTGGTATCTTCGTTGAAGGTAAAGTGATAGATGATTTGGAAAAAAATTTCTGGTTTCTGTTTAAAAAATCCGGAGGTAAAGATTATGAATATATTCCACGAGCTGAAGAAGCTGGAAACTCTAATGCTTCATTGCTACTATCAGATAAAGATTTCCAAAAAACCAGTTATTCAGCAGCTGTGTATAATACAGTAAAAAATGCTCAAAACTCCATTTATATAAGTGCTTTTGTTCTCTCTGACCCTTATCTAATAAAATTGCTAATTGATGCCAAAAATAGGGGAGTCAAAGTTAAAGTTATAATGGATCCAAATACTTCTCCCACGTATAGTAACCCTAATTACGAGACTGCAAAAAAGTTGAAAGAAGCAGGTATTATACCAAGGTGGTACAAAGTACAAACATATAACACTAACCTGAGTAATTTCCTGCACAGTAAGATGTTAATAGCTGATAACACCCTAATAGTAGGAAGTGCTAATTTCTCTTACCGTGGTTTGAGAATAAATCATGAAGTTGGAATACAAACTGATGATAAAAACGCTGTTTCAAAAGCAATAGAATATTTCAAAAAGATATGGAAAGAAAATACATCAACAATACCCTATTTGCCACCCCCACCTCCAGGTCAGAATCAGCCTACTTATGATCTATCAAATGACAAACAAATGGTATCAATTTATGAATAAAAAGAGGGTATTTAAAAAATTTATAGAATATTTATATTAAAAACAAGGGGGCGTAGTTCAGCACGGTCAGAACGTTGGCCTGTCACGCCAAAGGTCGCGGGTTCAAGTCCCGTCGTCCCCGTTCCTTTACTAAATGAAAAAAAATAATAAAAAGTCTCCTCCTAAAAACCCTGGCAAAGAAAACAAAGAACTTAAAAAAGAAGTCAAAATAGTTAAAGATTTTATAGAAACTGAAGGTGAAGTTATTGAAGCACTACCCAATGGTGTTTTCAGAGTGAAACTTGAAAATGGAAATGTTATTTTGGCACACTTAGCAGGAAAAATGAGAATAAATTTTATTAAAGTTTCAATTGGTGATAGGGTGGTTGTTCAACTTTCTATATATGACCTTACCAAAGGAAGAATAGTATATAGAAAATAGTATATAAAAAATAGTAACCATATTGACAATTAATAAAATCCTTTGGCTGCTCTATGAAATTATATGATTTTCTCTTAGGTTTTTTTATTGCTACACTGCTAATATCAAATATTGTTACAATCAAAGTTTTTGAGGTTAATTTTTTCGGTTTGAATTTGGTATTTGATGGTGGAGCTCTTATATTTCCTTTCTCATATATTTTTGCAGATATATTCACAGAGGTTTATGGGTATAAGAAAACCCGGAAAATAATATGGATAGGGTTTATTGTTTTGTTTATTTTCAATTTATTGCTTTATTTAACTATAATTTTGCCTCCAGAGGATAGTTGGAATTATTCGATAGGTCAGGAAAACTTTGAAAAAATTTTGGGAATTAGTCCCAGGATAGCTTTGGCAGGTATAATTGGATATTTTTGGGGTGAATTTACCAATTCTTTTGTTTTGGCAAAAATGAAAATAATTAATAGAGGTAACTATTTATGGTTTAGGATTATGCTTTCAACTGTTTTTGGACAGATTGTTGATACTACTCTTTTCTGTACCATTGCTTTCTGGGGGGTAATCGACTCTCATGCAATGATCAACTATATAGTTACAGGATATGTTTACAAAGTATCCGTAGAATTAATTTTAAGCCCAATAACTTTGGTTGTTATAAAAAAAATAAAAAAAATAGAAAATATGGATTATTATGACCATCATACCAATTTTAATCCTTTTTTGTTTAGGGTAGGTGATTGAAATGAGGAAAACTTTTCAATCTAATAATAATAAATTTCTGATTATTTCTAATGAAGAGAAAGATTTGAATTTTAGAAATTCGGATGTTGATGGAATAATCTTTATTGATAAGATAGAAAATAATGTTGTTTTTTTTGATTTATTTAATATAGATGGTAGTAGGGCAGAAGTTTCAGGTAATGGTCTAGCTTGCCTTACCCTCTTTGTTTCAAATATTTTGCAATTTAAAGAATATAAAATGGTTAACTCTTTTTTTAATAATGTTAGGTATTTTTATACAAGAATTAATGGTAATGAGGTTTGGGTGGGTTTTGATATGTCTAATATAGATTTTCAAGAGTTAGTTTTCAATTCTGAAAAAGGCTATATTTTGAATATTCCAAATCCTCACTTTGTTTTACCTGTATTTAATATTCCTCCTATGATGGCAAGGGAAAAAGCTAAAAAATTATTTGATAACTTTAAAAGAAAGGTAAACGTTCATGTACTTGATGTAACAAAAATGTATATGTATACTTTTGAGAGAGGAGTTGGTTGGACAGATTCTTGTGGTAGTGGAACAATAGCTTGTGCATATGTTTATAATAAATTTTTATCTTCTTATCATAAACATAGTTTAACTATATCTTCAAAGGGAGGAGATATAAAAGTCCTCATAACAGAAAATTTTTACTGGATATCCACTTATCCTAAAGAAATATAGAGGTAATTATTAAAAATATATAGAAATAAAAAGATAGGAGGTAAAAATGGCAAAAATAAAAAAAGTAAAATTAAAAACTAAGAGATCTCTGGTAAAAAGATTCAAAGTTACAGGTAAAGGAAAGATACTCCATAAACAAACCAATACCGGATGTGGACACTTAAGAAGAAAGAAAAGTAAAAGCACTAAGAGAAGACAAAAGCTTTATGCCGAGGTTCCTAAATACGCTTACAAAAACCTGAGAAACATATTACCGCTCGTTGGGTAATTAGCGGTATAAAAATAACCCAACATTAAAAAAATATGGAAAAACTGAACAATAACCATTACAGAGTTCTCTATATAACATGCCCCAATATGAATGATGCAGAAAATATAGCGAGAGTGCTTGTTAATAACAGAGTTGCAGCCTGTATAAATATCATTCCTAACGTTAAATCCATATATACCTGGCAAGATAAAGTTGAAGAATCAGAAGAAGTACTTCTTATAGTAAAAACGGTTGAAGATAATCTTGAAATGTTAGAAGAAATAGTGAAAAAATATCATCCATACACTGTTCCCGAAATTATTTCATGGGGTATAAACTCTGGTAATACCGAGTATCTCAAATGGATGAATGATGTTACTAATGTTTCAGTATAATTAATCTATTAAACTAATCTCTATTATTAATCTAAAAACATTACAGAATTAAATATGATGAGTAGGTTAATTATAATCTTTATGCGTTATGTTTAAAATAATTCGTTTAATAATGTTTCTTATAGTTTTATGCTTATATGTGGTTCTCGCAAATATAGAAAAAGAATATTATTTGATATATAAAAAATTGGAATATCTTAAAGGTATTTATGGAAATATTAATAAATATGCCAATTTGAACTATGAATATCAGGGAGTAAGTAATAACTACAGATTATATGTGGATAATACGAATAATGAGCAAGAATTAATCTTGTGGAATTTGGATGAAAATTGGGAAATAAATAGAATAAAAGTTAATAAAAGAGTTCAAGAATTTTGGGGATACGTCAACAATTATGGAATATTTGTAATCTATAAAAGATCTAATGATATATATTGGAAAATATATAAAACCAATACTGGACAAGAAATAATTGGAGGGTTTCTCACAAGTGAGGATGTTCTGAATTTGAAGCTGAAAGATACGTATTTTGCATCTTATAAGCAGGGGGCTTTTTGTTCTTTGGTATTTTATGATAACCTTGGGACACAAAAGTATCAGATTTATTATATTGATATTTGGGGAAGACATGATTTGGTGACTCAAAAATGATTGAAGATTATATAAAAAATCATACATTTTTTCATAATTGGAAACAGGAATATATTGATAAAATTGTGGATATCTCTTCTTTAGAAACATATCCCAAAAATCACAGGATTATAAGCGAAGGTTTTTACGCAGATAAATTTTACATTATAATTGCTGGATTGGTTGAAATTAAATCAATGGACATAGTTTTACAGATGCTTGGCCCTGGAGAAGTTATCGGTTGGTCATGGCTTGTACCTCCATATACTTGGAATTTCTCTGTTGATACTATTAAAGAAACTATTGTGGTTTCGATAAATTCTGAAAAACTGAAAAAAATCTTTGAATCAAACAGAGAAATCGAATGTTTAATTTATAAGAGTATGTTTTTTGTGGTATCCAATAGGTTAAAAATTTCAAGACAGAAAATAGTAGAACTTTGCATAAGCAAATGAATAATATTTCCATTCTCAAGAAAATATCTTTTGTTATTGATTTACTTAATAAAAAGCAGTATACTCTTGTAATTAATGAGCTTGAGTCTCTAATAAATAGGGATTTTTTTTCTCTTTGTAACAGTCTGTTAAAAAATGGAAAGGATATTGAGGAAATACAATTTTATCTCAATAATGTAATAAAATACCATAAAGATAAAAGTTTGAATTTATCCAGTAATAGAGAAATTGTTTTATATTCTTTGGAAAAACTTAAAATCATTATTTGTAGTTTACTAACTCCAGAGGATGTTAATTATATTGATGAATCATTGAGTTTTATGGATATCAACGATATTATCCATGAACGAATTTTTAAATTTTTTGTTGAGCATTTTGAAGCATTGTGTTCTTTGAATCTTGGCAGAGTTTCTAATAGTTGGAAAAAATTATGTTTTTATCTTGATAAACATTCCTATATAGAAGATACAATTCTTGAACCTGTATACATATCTTTTACCACAAAGCTTGGTGTTCCTAAAGGTGGCGAATATAACCAATTTATATATGAACATAAAATATTAAAAAAAATATCTAATGATGTTGAAAATTTAATATGCAATATTGAAAAAAATTATGAGTATATTGTTAGTAATTTAGACTCTTATTTTTATTTTAAGAATTTTTGGGTTCATCATAGTTTAAGAGAAAGAAATATATTTTATAAATTTTTGGAAGATAATTTGGAAGATAATTTTAAACAGGAGTTAAAGAAGGAATTAGTGAAAAGTATTAGGGAGTGGGAATTTTGAGTATTGTTGTTGTTTTTATAGGTTTGGTAGCTGGTATTTTGAGTGGAATGTTGGGTATTGGCGGTGCCACTGTTGTTATACCAGGACTTGTATATTTAGTTGGGTTGGATCAAAAGACTGCTCAGGGTACTTCTTTGGCTCTGCTTATGATACCAGTAGTTTTCACTGCTTTTATTAATTATTACAGAGCTGGTTTTTTTCATAAAGAGTATGCTCTATTATTGATTTTGGTTTTTCCTATTGGTGCATATGTTGGTTCCCTGCTCGCCTTGTCTTTAGATTCTTCTATTTTGAGGAGAATATTTGGTATATTTCTTATTTTTATTGCTATCAAAATGATATTCAGTAGGTAGGTGTTTAAACATGGGTATAATTAACCGAATAAAAGAGGGACTAAAAAAAACAAGAGACATTTTATTTACAGATATACGTGATCTTATTAAAGGTAAAACAGCAGATAATATTTCTGCTGAATTCTGGGATAATCTAGAAGAGAAGTTGTTAATTGCCGATGTGGGAGTTAATATAACCAAACACATAATTACACTTTTGCAGAATGCTATAAAAAAGAAGGAATCTGTTGTTATGTTGCAAGAAATAGAGAAAGAGTTGGTCAATCTTTTGGAAATACCTTTCTTTTATGATGAAAAATATTTTCCTTTAAGGAACATTATTACCGGTTATCCACTTGTTGTTATGGTGGTTGGAGTTAACGGAACTGGAAAGACTTCATTCATAGCTAAGTTGGCAAGTTACTATAAAAACAAAGGACTCAGTGTTATATTGGGAGCAGGTGATACTTATAGAGCTGCTGCTATTGAACAGTTGGTTCATTGGGCAGAAAAGTTGTCTATTCCCATAGTCAGACAAAGTATGGGTTCTGATAGTGCCGCTGTTGCATATGATACCATAAGTAGTGCTATATCAAAAAATATTGATGTTGCCATAATAGACACTGCTGGTAGAATGCATAATAAAAATAATCTCATTCAGGAACTCCAAAAAGTTGAAAAAGTTATAAAAAAACATCATATAGAAATGCCTCAAGAGAAGATACTAATATTGGATGCAACATATGGGCAGAATAGTATTCAGCAAACCAAGGTTTTTACTGAAGCTATTAACATTACATCTGTTGCTGTAACAAAAATGGATACTTCTTTTAAAGCAGGTTTTGTCTTTTCTATAACCTCTACACTTGGTGTTCCCATAAAGTTTATAACATTTGGTGAGAGTTTGGAGGATATACAGCCTTTTAATGCCAAAGAATTTGTAAAAAATTTATTGGAATAACACTATGAATAGAAAAAAAGTAATACAGGAATTTATTGATTTACAGGAGAGAGATACTTTTATTCTGGATTTTCCTTTCAAGGTTATCTATAAAAAGGTTAACAATCCAATAAGTTTTGTGGCTCTTTTTACAAAAGTAGGGTCTATTTATGAAAAAGATGAATATAAAGGTATTGCTCATTTAATAGAACACTGTATTTTCAGAGGTTCTGAAAAATATCCTGAAAATATATCTAAAATTATAAATTCTATGGGTGGATATACAAATGCTTATACATCTTATGATCAGACAGCTTACTATATCAATTTACCATCAACTGGACTTTATGAAGCAATTGATATCTTGTGGGATATGGTATTCAATCCTTTATTTAGAGAGAGCGATGTGGAATCCGAAAAGAATATTATTTATCATGAAATAGAGATGAGAGATGATGAACCAATGGTTGTCCTGTTTGAAGAAACATTAAAGAAGATGTATATATCAAACCCTATAAGAAACCCCATAATAGGATACAAGGAGACTCTACAGAATATTGATAAAAAATCTATAACCGAATTTTATTCCTATTATAAGAATCCGCACAATTCATTTTTTGTTGTGGTTACTGATGAAGATAGAAAAAAAGTTGAAAAAAATCTTGCTAAACTATTTAAAAACGTGGATATTAATAATAAATCATTAGTTTCTACATACGATACAGGTGATTATATTAAAACTGGTGAGTTGAAATTAAAGGGAAATGTTAGTAAAACTTATTTGATGATTTCTTACAGAGCACCAACATTGATGGAAAAAAATGGAGATATAGAAAAATCCTATTATTTTTCTTTAATGAGTTATATTTTAGCTGGTTCTTCTTATAGTGTGTTTAACAGAATTTTGAAGAATGAGATGAAGCTGGTTGATGCTGTTAGTTTTGATATATATTCTACGAATGAATTACCTGGAATTATTTATTTTTCAGCAATAGCAGAATCAAAAAATATTCAAAAAATAATAGATGAGTATTCCAAGATTATAAGAAATCTCAAGTCTTTTATTGAAGTTGAATATTTTAACATTGTGAAAGAAAATTTTTATAGTTCAGCTTTTTGGAATTTTGAAACCTCATCTAATCAGGGAATGCTTATCGGTTCCAATGAACTTTTTAAAACATATAAGGAAGCCTATAATTATCTTTACAAAATAGAGAATATTCAGTTGTCAGATTTGTATGATATTTTTTATGAATATGTTGATCCGGATAATTTTGTTGTTTCCATTTATGAAAAAGGATAATATTACCGCTTCCTGAGTGGCGGAATAAAAATAACTCGGGTATAAAAAAGGTATAGTTATGGATAATGATCCAAAACAAATAATAAATTCAATGAAAAAACATATGGATGATGCAATAAGCTACTTATTAAAGGAATACAGGTCGATGAGAACTGGTAGAGCATCCCCTGCTTTATTGGAAGACCTCAAAGTTGAGTATCATGGTAGTGTCGTTCCCATAAAAAGTCTGGCCTCTATTTCTGTTCCTGACTCAAGAATGATTGTAATTCAACCTTTTGATAAAGGTTCTGTTTCTGCTATAGAAAAAGCTATACAAAAATCAAATTTGTCACTTAATCCTCAGGTTGAAGGTGGGCTAATCAGAATAATAATACCCAGATTGACTGAAGAAACTAGAAAGCAGTTAACCAAGTTTGTAACCCAGAAGTCTGAAGAAATAAAACAATCAATAAGGAATGCCAGAAGAGATGCAGTGGAAAAAATTAAAGAATTGGCTAAAAAGCAAAAAGTTATTTCCGAAGACGATTCAGCTAGATATCAAAAAGAAATAGAGAAAATAACCAAGGATTATCTGGATAAGGTAGAAAAATATACAGAAGAGAAAAATAAAGAAATACTTAATGTCTAGAAATTTATTTTGAAAGGAGAATGAATTATTTAGTTAATGATATCTTTGAAACCAAACTTTGGGTATCTAACATCAGCATGATTTTGAAGATAATGGTTGCAATTCTGTTTATTATTGGCTTACTTTTAATAATTTCATCGTTCAGATATAAACAAGATTTGGAAGAATTCTTTTTTATTCCATTATTTCTTGGAATAATTGATTTTATTTGTGTTTATGTTTTATTGTCAAAAAATTTGGGATATAGGATACTCTATAATGGAAAGTTGTTTATTATTTCAAAATTTTCAAAAGAAGTGGCTAGATTAAGTTTGAAAAATTGTGATATAATATATAAAAAAAGATTTTTATATGATGTTATAGAATTTTATGATAAAAATAATTTTGTTTTTAGTTTACCTTCCTATTGGTTTAAGAAAAGTGATTTTTTGGATATAAAGGATACTTTGTTTAAAGCAAGAAAATATTACAGGCAAATGGAGTAAAATTGTTAGATACAATTATCAAAGATGTTGAAGATTGAGAAGTTAAATAAGTATTTCGGTAATAGTCAGGTTTTGTATGATATAAATTTTGAGATTTCCAAGGGAGTATTTTTGAGTATTTTGGGTCCTTCTGGATGTGGAAAAACCACTTTACTCAGATGTATTGCAGGTTTAGAAGAGGTCCAAAGTGGAAAAATTTATATAAATAACAGGGATGTTACTTTTGTTCATCCTTCAAAAAGAAATATTGCCATGGTTTTTCAAACCTACGCTTTGTACCCTCATATGACTGTTAGGGATAACATTACAATAGGTTTGAGAATACAAAAAGTGGATAAGAAATTGATCGAAGAAAAATTGAATAGAGTTTCCAATTTTCTTAATATAGGAGATATTTTGAATAAATATCCCTCGCAAATATCTGGTGGTCAGAGGCAGAGGGTTGCCATTGCCAGAGCTCTGGTAAAAGAACCTGATATTTTCTTGTTTGATGAACCTCTCAGTAACCTGGATGCTTTGCTCAGAGAAAAAGCAAGAGAAGAAATAAAAAAAATACTTCTCAGTTTAAATGCTACTGCTGTCTTTGTAACTCATGATCAGATAGAAGCAATGACTCTTTCTGATTATATTATTGTTATGGACAAGGGTAGAGTAATGCAGTTTGGGACTCCTGAGGAGATATACAATGATCCTTCAAACTTTTTTACTGCTTCATTTGTTGGTAGTCCACAGATAAATTACTATAACTGTATCGTCAAAGATCAAAAGGTTATTATTGAAAATGTATTAGAAATTGATAAATTTATTGATATTCCTGATGGTGGATATATAATGGCCATCAGACCAGAAAGGATTGTTGTTAGGGATGAAATTCTAAATTCTGTTAAACTTAAAGGTAAAGTTTTGTTTTCTGATAATTTGGGTTCTCAGTTTTTAGTAAACGTTCATATCAATGGATTGATTTTTAGATGTATTTTTAAAGAAAAAATACAGAAGAATGAAGAGCTGGAGATATTTATACCTAAGAACGCTATTTTTTGGTTTGATAAAGACGGTAAAAGATTAAACTTTTAAGGAGGTAAATATTTAATGTTGGGTATAATTGAAACTATAAAAAAAGTCTCGAAAAAGTTATATAATAACTTAAGTGTTGCTGAGTTATATGAGCATACTATTCTTAAGGGATTGGGAGTTATTTCTTCTTCAGGAGCTCTTATTGTTAATACTTCACCTTATACAGGTAGATCTCCAAAGGATAAATTTATTGTTTATGATGACTATAGTAGAGATCTGGTTTGGTGGGGTGATGTTAACTGTCCTATTGAAAGGAATAAGTTTGAATTAATATTACAAAAAGCTTTGAAATATGTTGAAAACAGAGATATTTATAAGTGGGATGGATATGTTGGAGCTAATCCAAACTATACTCTCAGTGTTTCTCTTTTTACTGAGAGTCCATATCACGTAATTTTTTCCAATAATCTTTTTATAAGAAAGAATGAATTAAAACCCAATAGAATTGTTGGAAATATTAATATTTTACATTTACCAAACTTGAAGTTGGAGGGAGAGAAGGATGGTGTCAGAAGCGAAGTAGCTGTTATTTTGGATTTATATCCAGAACCTTTCATTTTCATAGCTGGTACACTCTATTGTGGTGAGATTAAGAAAGCGGTTTTCACTTTCCTCAATTATTTTTACTTGGAAAAATTTGATATACTTCCTATGCATTGTGGTGCAAATAGAGATTTAAATTCCATGAAAACTGCTCTGTTTTTTGGGTTATCTGGAACTGGGAAAACTACGCTTTCTACTGATTCGTCTCGTAGATTAATAGGTGATGATGAACATGGCTGGGCTGAGAATGACATATTTAATTTCGAAGGTGGTTCATATGCCAAAATAATAAAATTGAGTTTTCACAAGGAAAGAGAAATATATTTGGCTACCAACAAATTTGGAACAATTATAGAAAATGCTGTTTATGATGTCAATACAAGAGAAATAGACTTTTCTGATAATAGTATAACTGAGAATACTCGTTCTGCTTATCCGAATAAGTATATAGAGATAATGGAACAGACTTTAATGGGAGAGATTCCTGATACGATATTTTTCTTGTCTGCTGATGCAACTGGTTCTTTACCTCCCATATCAATTCTTGAAGGTAACCAGGTGTTAGAGTATTTTCTTTTGGGTTATACATCCAGATTAGCTGGTACTGAGAGAGGGGTAAAGGATCCTGAACCGACTTTTTCTGAAGCTTTTTCTAAACCCTTTTTACCTCTCAATCCTGTAAGGTATGCAAATAAACTGTATGAAAATGTTAAAAAGTATAATACTGATGTATACCTGCTTAATACTGGTTGGATAGGTAACAAGTATCCTCTTTCTAATAGAATAGATTTGAGTTATACGAGAACAATAGTGAGGGACGCTTTGAATAAGAAAATAGATAGGAGTAATTCTTATATTCATCCTGTATTTGGTTTTAGGGTCCCAGTTGTAGACGGGTTGCCTTCTGAATTATTCAGACCTCACAATTTATGGCAAAATGAAGAAGAATACTATAATCAAGCAAATAATTTAAGAAATTTGTTTCAGGAAAATTTGAAAAAATATAGAAACTTAATTAGTAGGTAATATAGAATAAACAACAGGGTAGACGTTATGGAGAAAAAAAGTATTAGAGGTAGGTTTTCAAAAGAAGAAATAAAAAAAGAAGAGGTATTGGATAAAAAAGAAGAGATATTAGACTTAATTAAGCAGTCTAAGAAAAGTGGGAAGTTATCAAAAAAACAGCAGGAAGAGATTGATAGTCTATCTAAAGGCTATATCCGTGGTGGTGGTAAGATATCGATAAAAGATTTGGCTATGGTTACTAATCAGTGGGCTATAATGATGGAAGCCGGATTGGATTTGAAAAAATCCATGTTCATTTTGTTTAATCAAACTGAAAG
>JANXBF010000034.1 GCA_025057615.1 Candidatus Calescibacterium sp.
TGTAGAGTATCTCGACTACAAAGGTAGATACCATTACTCTGAAAGTGGAGAAATATTCTGTTCTAATATGTTAGAGTGTTATCAGAATAATATAAAATGTAAATAAAGTGGAATAAGTAAATTTTTCCCAGACCCTTTTGATAAGAATTTTAATGACGAATTCTACAAAGAGTATGTTGGATCCAAAGAATTCAAAAAAATACTTAAAATTAGAAAACAACAAGGAACAAATAAAAAATAATTATAAAATATAATATGGAAGGTATAAATAATGCAATAAAGAGGATAATAAAAGATTATCCATTGTTATTCAGAGCTATACTTTTAATTAAGAAAAACAAGTTGTTTAAAAAAACAAAAATAAAAAAAATAGAGGGCGATTCCCTTATAATTTCAACAAATGACTACCTAACATTCAATATACTCAATTCTAATAAAAATAAAGTTAGAGATTATGTTAATGACATTATTACTAAAATGGATCCTAATATCAAAATAAATAATGTAAAGATAGTGAATAATCCTGAAATTGTGGTTCAAAAAAAATACAACAAGAATCTAGAGCTTTTATCCAAGATACGTCAGGTAAAGGAAAAACTATATGGACATAAGTGAACTTACTCCAAGACAAAAAACTGCAATAATTTTAACCTCTCTACCTCCAGAAGTATCCAATTCCATTTTGATGAGTTTTACTCCTGAAGAAAGAAGGGCAATAAATGCCGAGTTTCCAAAGGTTAGAAATATACCCGAAAATATAAAACAGCAGGTGCTTAACGAGTTTCTTCAGAAAAACAGACAGACAATTTCTAAACAGGAATTACCATCTGTTGAACAGGATACAAAAAAAGAGGAGCCTCTGTCAATTTCACAGAATTTGGATAAGCTACTTGGGAAAAACCCTACTCAGCAAACCCCTTCTTTTTCCACATCCAAATTATCAAAGCCTCTTGATTTTCTTGCCGCAGTGAATCCCAAGAAAGTTTATTGGGTTCTCAAAAATGAAAGCAATAGCACCATAGCTTTGGTTTTATCTCAGCTCTCTCCAGCTGTTGCTCAAAGAATAATGTCTGTTTTCCCTACTTCTCAACAAACAGAAATAAATAAGTACTTGATTGGAATAAGAAATCCCGACAGTAGAGTTATAGATGTAGTTGCCAAGTTTATAAAGCAAGAATTGGATGAAATGGATGTTCCCTCCGTTGGGGAGTCAACTTTTGTTCATGCCCAACAAACTACAAGTAGTTTATCTACAACTACTCCGCAAGTTGAAAAAACAAATGTTGCAACCGCTTCTATAATAATTTCCAATAAAAAAATAGATTTTACTGATATTTCTCTTCTTAAACCTCCTGATATGGAACACCTGTTGAAGTTGACAAATAAAAATGATTGGATTAATGCTCTTAAAGGCGTATCTCCCGAAATAGCTGATAAAATACTTTCTCTAATGCCACAAGTTCAAGCTAAAGTTATAAAAAAAGAGTTGGAAACTGCTGCAGTCTCTAAAGAAGACATAATCAAATCCCAAAGGGACATATTATTCAAAGTTAAAGGTTTAGTTACCATAGGGAAAGTAAAAATAGTATAATTCTAAAAGGTGATAATTTTCTTGATTGCAAACGGAAGAGTGTATAACCTCAGTGAGCTAAAGGATTATTTGAAACCTGATCTGGTAATTGCAGTTAATGGGGGAACAAACAAAGCTCTTAAATATTCTACATATCCAGACATAGTTATTGGTGATAACGATTCCATAAGGAAGAAAGTAAAGTCAAAATTAATTAAATTTCCTAGAGAAAAAGATAAGAACGATCTTGAGTTAGCGGTGGACTACATTCTAGCAAACTACCAGAATTTCAAGTTATTCTGCTTTGGAGTTGTTGGAAACAGAATGGACCATACTTTATCTAATATCAATTGCATATCTAAAGTTGAAGGTTACCCTCCCATTATAATAACAGCTAAGGAGACTATTTTCATACTTGGTCCTAACCAGAGTATTTATAATATTAATCAAAATATAAAAGTGTCCGTTTTGTCGATAGTTTACAATTTTTCAATGATTGAAATCAGGGGATTGAAATATAGTGGCAATTTTGAATTACCATTTATGTCCTCATTGGGTATATCTAATCATGTGGTCAATGAGGATAACTTTATAAAGTGTAAACAGGGAAAAATAATCGTAATTGTTTACCAAAAATATCAAAAATTAAATAGAATAAATGTTGAAAGATAAAGCTATAATAGTAGCTGTAAAAAGTAAGCAGAACTATGAACATTTTGAAGAGAGTTTGGAAGAGCTTAAAAGCTTGCTGAGTTTCGCCGGTGCAGAACTTAAGTTTACCGTTATCCAAAAATCTCATGGTATTATTCCATCAACATTAATAGGTAAAGGTAAAATAGAGGAAGTGAAGAATCTTGCAGACCACATGGAAGCCAATATGATAGTCTTTCTTAATCATCTTACACCAACACAATTTAAGAATTTGGAGAGAGAATTCGGAAATTTCAAAGTTATTGACAGAGTTGCCCTGATTCTTGATATTTTTGCTCAGAGAGCAAGAACTATAGAAGGTAAACTGCAAGTTGAGCTTGCACAGCTTAATTATCTATTACCTCGTATAGTTGGTTATGGGAAGATGCTTTCAAGACTTGGTGGAGGTATCGGAACCAGGGGACCAGGCGAAAAAAAATTGACAATTGAAAAAAGAAAAATACTGAAAAGAATAAACTATATCCGTAATAAAATTAAAGAGGTTGAAAAAAATAGAAATATTCAAAGAAAAAGCAGGATTAAATCTAATTATCATCTTGTTTCAATAGTTGGTTACACTAATGCTGGAAAATCCACGTTATTTAATTTGTTAACAAAGTCAAATGTTATGGTTGACAGTAGAGCTTTCACTACTTTGGATCCCAAAACTGAGCTTGCATATATTGACGATGATACCAAAATCTTGGTTACCGATACTGTTGGTTTTGTTAGAAACCTTCCTAAGGAGTTGTTAGAGGCTTTCAAAGCAACCTTTGAAGAACTGATTTACAGTGACCTTCACTTACTCATTTTTGATATATCGAATACAAATTTTGAGGCCCACATAAAAGAGACTGTAAAACTTTTGGAAGAAATTGGAGCATCTTTTGTTCCCCAAATAAAAGTCTTTAACAAAATAGATAAAGTACATGAAGAGTATTTATTAAAGATCAAAGAAAAGTATCCAGATTTTATTTTTATATCTGCTAAAAATAAAATAAACATTGACATTTTAAAGAGGGAAATCAAAAAAACTCTTTTGAAATATGAAAATAAAAGTCAAACTCAAAAATGTAACTAAATTCTATAAAAACGGTGATGAAAAAATAATAGTTTTGAATAACATTAGTCTTGATATATTTGAAGGTGATTTTATAGTTTTAATGGGTCCTAGTGGGGCAGGGAAAACAACTCTTTTGTTTATTATTTCTGCATTAGAGAAACCTTCCTTGGGTAGTGTATTTTGGGATGATGTTCCTGTTGATACTCTAACCGATAGCGAAATACAAAGATATAAATTGAAGAAAATAGGGTTAGTTTTCCAGAACTATTATCTTATTCCTTCTATGACAGCCTTGGAAAACGTCTGTTTACCCATTTTACTCTTGAATGAATATAGTGAAAGTGAAGCTATGCTTAGAGCTAAGGAGTTGCTTTCAATTGTTGGAATAGAAAAAAACAGGTTTAATGACTTGGTTTCAAGATTTTCGGGTGGTCAAATGCAAAGGGTAGCAATAGCAAGGGCACTTGCTAATAATCCAGATATAATAGTTGCCGATGAACCCACAGGAAACTTAGATACTAAAAATTCAAAAATAATAATAGAATTACTCAATAAAATAAACAGGGATTTGAATAAAACAATAATTATAGCCACTCACGATCCTAAAATAGCTGCTTTCTCTGATAAAGTAATATTTATACAAGACGGTAAAATAACCCTAAATTACATATGACTAATGATAAAACCGTAACAGACAAAACCTTATCCTTTGAAAAAGAATACGTATCTTTTAGTTATAATCAGATAAAAGTTTGGAAAGGTTATACCGTAGATAAAATCCTAAAAGAAAATAATCAATGTGTTTTGTTCTTAATAAGTGAACCAAATGGGAAAAAGTACGTTTTGAAAGTATTTTATCCTTATTCTCCTTTTAACTTAGAGGTTATAGGTAAAATAGCTGAACTTTCAAATAGAGAAGACTTTCCTGTATACTTAGTTAAAGTTGTTGACTATGGTTTCAGCCAGGAATTTAAAGCTTACTACATAGTTGAAGAATACTTGCCATATGGTGATTTAAACACTTATTCCAAAGTAAATTCTCTTAATAACGATGACATCAAAAACATAATTGATCAAGTTAACCAAGCACTTAACTATTTGCATAATAACGAGATAATTCATAATGATTTAAAGCCTTCAAATATACTTGTAAGGTCTATCAATCCTATTATTGTATCAATAAGTGATTATAATATTTCCAGTTTCAAACCCAAGGGAGTTAGTATAAAAGCGACAACTTTCAAGTTAACACCTGCTTACTCTGCACCAGAAAAATTTACAAATGTGATTTCTGAAAAAACCGATTACTGGTCCTTGGGAATAACAGCCTTGGAAATGATCACTGGAAAGAATCCATTTGAAACTGTGGAACCAAATTTGATTGCTTACAAGATACTTACTCAAGGGGTTGAAATACCTTCTAAACTTGATCCATTTTTTAGCACATTGCTATCAAATTTGCTTTCGAACAATCCTGAAAAAAGGTGGGGATACCATCAGGTAAAGGAATTCTTAGAAGGTAAAACCGTTGACCAAACTAAACAACAAACCTCTACAAAACAAACAAAAATAACATATAAAAGCAGGGAATATAACTCTGTAAATGAGTTGTTGCTTTCTTTTCTGAGAAATCAGGATGAATTTAGAAGTGGAGCCAAATTGATAAAATCAAAAGAATTTCAACAACTTCTAGATCAAAAAGACAAAGAGTTCCTTAGCAACCTCGAAAAAAATATAGCAGATAGTGATTTGGAGCTAAACCTCTTCATTGGATACAAATTTCCTTCCTTACCACCTTATATATGTTCTCGTAAACTTTCTGTTGAATCTATTATTACAACACTAAGGAAAATAAAGCAAGGAGAATATATTAATTATGAAGATAAAAAAATAATTCAGCTTATTAAAAATTATCTGGAAAATAAAAAAAATAATATATGGGATGTATACAATTTTTATAGAGAAAATCATGTGGATGGTGAACTTGAAACATTTCTTCAGAATCTTAAAAAGTTTATCACTCCTTCGGAACTTGATCAAACCTCCCTTTACAAATTATCGTTCACAATTCTTTCTTTTGTGGATAAGGACTATTACTTGCCCCAAGATTTTATTGGATTCAAAATAAATCGGGATATACTGAACGTGTATCTGCCTATAGTTGGGAATTTGTTAACAGTTGAGGAGTTTAATAATCTGAAATTAAATATTAAAAATGATAATCCTTATTATCAGAGATTTTTAGCGCTTGTTAATTCCCCTATACAAAATTTCTTAGTAATTTCTGAATATTTTAAAAATAATTTACCTAATGTTTTAAAATCCTATTCTAAATCGCAAAGTTTAATAAAAATCTTGAGGGTTTTAAATAAATACTTGTATACTTTAGGATTAAAGGATAGTGAAGTAGAATATTATTTAAGGAACCCACGTCTATTATCCCAAAACATTTTTGATAGGTTATATGCTAGAAATTTGGAAAGAATTTTAGATAGGATCAATTCTAGAGGTAGTGGGGGGTTTCCTTTTATTGGTCTCGCAATTGGTTCTTTGGTCTCAATCTTTTCTATTTTGCTTATGTTATTTTCTTGCTTTGTTTACTTTAATATGTCCTATGCCTATAGATATATGTATGGTGATTTCATATTTGTTTGTTTTTTATTTGGTTTAATACTATTTTTTTTATCTTTTTTTATTGGTGGGTTTCTTATTGTTTTCCAAAAAACCATTAATATGTTTAGAAAAAGGGATACGATAACTAAAGACGAATTGCGAAGAAGAATAGAGAGCGAGGCTGAAGGAATATAACTTTTTGTTTTTTAGAATGGATTGGAACCTTTACTATCTCCTCTTCCTCCTCCTGAACCACCTGAGCAAGGAGAAATATAGTTTAATAAGATTATTAAATCACTGAAGATATTATCAAAATTAATATCAAAGAATCCTAAGTATTCGTCTTTTTCCTTTTGTTTAAAAATCATTATATATTTGTGGTCTATTCCTGAAGAATAGACAACATTATCTTCGTTATTTGATACTGAAAAGAACAGTCCAAACGGAAGTGGATCTAATGTCAACGGGTTAGTATTGGTAATAAATTTACTCTCGAAAATTTTTGTTTTTCCCTTGTCTGGGATCTGAGAAAAAAGTTTGTACATGTTTATTGAGTTTGAAGAGATGTATCTTAGATCTGGAAATATCCCTATTTCTATTTTCTTGTTTTGCAGTATTTTGGAGGTTTTATATATTTCTGGGTTTGAATATATTACAACCAAGGTATATTTACCAGCTGGTATTGATGAAAGGTAGTAATTATAGCTTTTTAGTTTGGGTATAATGAAATCTGGTGCTCCATTGGGAACAATATTAAAAGAAGCTTTCGTTGAAATTGAAAAAAGGATAGTTGTTATTAGAGAAAGTAGTGAGAGAATTAATATTTTCATTAGTATAGTCCTATCATTTCTTTTATATAGTCTTCGGCCATTATTCTGGGGTCATACTCAGGGGTCCAAACTAAATTAACGGATATGTTCTGAAAGTCCTTGTGATTTTTAAGGGTGTCTTCTATTTGATTGAGCATTATATCCCCCCATGGACAAGCTGGGGTGGTTAATGTTACATCTAACTCAAGTGATTTGTTTTCAAAACTGTACCTTATATCATATATTAGGCCCAAGTCAACTATACTTAATCCTAATTCTGGGTCCTGTATGGGTGCAAGCATTTCAAGAATCTCTTTTATAACTGGGTCATCAAGTTCTTTTAAATTTCTCCATGCCATATTAGTTTTTTTACCCTCCTCCATTATTATTTTTGTTTTTTGTTATTTCTTTTCCTTTTTCATAAGTAAATTCTGTTATTGATTGATTCAATATCTTTGTTGGATGTAATAATTACCTGAGGGTAGTTGTGCAGTATTTTGAGAATTTTTTCAGTATTGCTGTTATCCAAAAATACGAATGGTTCATCTAATAAAATCACGGGATAGTAATTGTATATCTGTTTTATTTTCTTTACTAAACTTAGAAAAAATATCAATGAAAATATGTTCACTTGACTTTGTGAAAAAACATTTTTTACCAATTGGAATCTGTTGTTATAGGTTAAAATAAACTCAAAGTTGTCTCTGTTCGAGCTTATTATTACTTTTTCTTTATCAATTTCCTGATTCCTAAACTTTTGTATTGCTTCTGAGTAACTTTTTTTTAATGTTTCCTTAATTTTTGGGTCTTTCTTGATTTCTATGGGTGTATTGAAACCTGGTGTGAATATTATTTTAATTTCTTCTATGTTTTTCCACATTTTTCTGCAGGCTATGTTCAAATCTTCTAATATTGAGTTGAGAATGTTTATTCTTTTGTAAGATATTTCTGAAGAGTATTCAACTATCTTATGGTTAAGGGAATTAATAATATCATCAAATGATTTCTTTTTAAGTAGATTGGTTTTTTGTTTGAGAATTCTTTTTAGATTGTAATAAAGGTTTCTGTATTCTTGGTCACTAATTTTAAGGAATCTGTCAATAAAATCTCTTTTGTTTTCTGGCTCTAGAGAAATTAGAGATATATCAAAAGTGTTCATCAGGAATGGCGATAAGAATCTGTTTCTGATCTCTTTGAAGGTTTCAATTTTTTTTTCATTTAGAAAAAGATTTTTATCAAACTTTTCATCTTTCTTCTTGAGAATTAAATTTATTTCGTTTAAGATTTCATTGAATAAGAAACTGATTGATATTTTTGCGAGATTTGAATTATAATTTATGGGGTTGAAACTGTTGATTAACTCTCCTGAGAATGCTAAAAATATTGCTTCTAAAAGAGATGTTTTACCGGTTGAGTTGTTTCCCAAAACGAGATTAACTCCGCTTTTAAATGTTAATTCCTTTTTTATGAATATTCTGTAGTTTTCCAATGAGATTTTTTGTATATACATTATTGTTGATGGTTGAGGATTGTTTTATAAAGCTCGATTATTTCATCAATTTTTAGATGTATTGGGCGTTTGTCGAGAATTTTAATCTCCGGTATTAACGACTTTTCTTGGGTGTTAAGGATATTTTTTAGAATTTTTTTCTTGTTCCTGAAAATTTTGTATACGAATTTTATGAGTTTTTCTGAAAATAGCTTCTGGTTTTTAGTTTTCAGTAGGACTACCTGTGAAAAAACTTTTGGCTTGGGATCGTAAAAATTTGGAGGTATAATGATTCCTTTTTTTATTTCCCATCCTATGTTTATCGCTATACCTAAAGGATTATCAGGATTACTTATTTTGTCAACAACTTCTTTTTGAATGTTAATAACTACATTAATTATTTTTTCGTAGTTTTGTATGATTTTTCTGAATACCAATCCAGTTATATAGAATGGTATATTTCCTATTATATAAAGATTCTCTTGTTGAAGTTTACACTTTTCAAATGGAGTATTTAAAAATTCTATTGTAAATTCCTTATTAAAGTTTTCTTTTTCTATTTTTTCTTTCAATATTTTTGTGTATCTATAATCTATTTCATTAAGTATTATAGATAGGGGTTTATTGGGTGTAGTTTTTAATTTTTTAAGTATGGGTAGAGTTATTGTTCCTTCTCCTGATCCTATTTCAAATAGGGTATAAGAGTTTCCAGGAATGTTGTCTATTATAAAATCACAGATATTGGAGATAACTTCTTTGTTTATTAAAAGGTGTTGTCCTATACTTTTTCTTTTTCTTATTGGTAACATTTTATTCTACAGTCAACTACAAAAACTCCTTCTTCGTTTATGATTAAAGGATTAACTTCTATTTCCTCTATTTCTTCAATTTTCATTGATAATTCTGATAGTTTGTTTAATGTTTCAATCATCTTTGTTTTGTTATATTTTTTACCTCTGAAATTTTCAAATATTTTTGATAGATTGAGTTTATCAATGATATGATTTATTTGAAAATCATCTAGAGGTATTAGTGCGGTTTGAAAAGTTTTAAGCAGTTCTACCATTATTCCTCCCAACCCTAAAATTAGTAGGATTTTATTCAGTTTCTTACTTTTTCTTATTCCTAATATTAGTTCAAGGTCTGATGTTACCATTTTTTGGACTATCACTTTTTGATGAATTTGTTTTAATTGTTGTGATTTTTCTTTTAATTCATCCAAATTTCTTATGTTCAGGTATATTCCTTTGTTTTCTGTTTTGTGAATTATTTTTGGAGATCCAGTTTTAAGAACCACGGGAAACTCTATATCAGTTGTTTCTGTTAGCTCCTGAGTTTTTGGAAAGCTTACTTTTAGAAGATTCAAAATATCAAACACTGACAGGGGATTTAGGAAACCTTCAAATTTCTCTCCATTTCTAACTACCTCTCTTATTTTATCCCATTCTATGTTTATATCTTCAAGTGCAAAGTCTATTTTTTTTGATAGGATATTTTTTCTATTCTTGTTGTATTCTATAATCTTCTGTAATGTTAGCGTAAGCTGTTCTGGGTATACGAATACTGGAATTTCTGAAAGGTGCAATTGTTCATATTCTGGTTGAGTAATATCTAAAGCAAACATACAAGAAAGAGCTAATATCCCTTCTTGATTTAGTTCGTGGGATAATTTAAAAATTGTTTTGCTAACTTCTTCCATATTTATTGTTGATTGTTGACCCATGTTGATTATCAGGTAATCATATTCTTCTTTGAATTTTATTAGAGTTTTTATTGTTTTTTCTAATCTGTTGTGATCTGCATCACCAACTATATCTATGGGATTATTAAGTGCTGCTGAGGGTGGAAGAATTTTGGTAAGTTCCTCTTTTAAGTTTTGTGAAGTTTTTGGAACTTCTAAATTATGTTTTATGGCAAAGTCGGTGTTAATAACTCCACAACCTCCACAGTTTGATACTATCAAAACTCTTTTACCTCTTTCATCAAGAAATCTTGGGTTTTTTTCAATTGTGGAGATTATAAAGTATAAATCCTCTATTTTTTCAGTTAGTATGCACCCTGTTTTGTTGAATAATGCTCTGTAGTAGTCATTGGTTTCTGTGATTGCTGCTGTGTGTGAAGATGAGGCTAAGCTACCCTCTTTTGTTTCTCCTCCCTTGAAAACTACTATTGGTTTATTCAATTTCAGTAGTTTATACGCTGAGTTTTCAAAGTCTTCAAAGTTCTTAATATCTTCAACATATAAGGCGATGACTTTAGTTGTATTATCAGAAGCTAGATAATCTAAAAAATGACTTTCATTTAGAACTGCTTTGTTTCCAACGCTTATCAGTTTACTTATTCCCTGCTTCATTTTGACTAAGTGTTTTATTATACCTATTGAAAATCCTCCACTTTGGGAGATTATGGAGATTGTTCCTTTTTGTGGGATCCCCTTGATTGCAAATGAAGCGTTTAAGTTTTGGTAGGTGTTGATTATTCCAACACAATTTGGCCCTAATACTGTTAAATTGTATTTATCTGAAAGTTCTCTTATTCTCTGTTCTTGGTTTACCAAACCTGCTTCTGCAAAGCCACTTGCTATTATTATGAAATTTTTTATCCCCATTTTTGCTGACTCTTCTAATACTTCCATGGCTATATCTGGCTTCAGAATTATAATTGCCAAATCTACTAATTCTGGTATGTCTGTAATTTTAGGGTAACATTTTATCCCCTTTATAGCCTTTATCTTAGGATTAATAGGATATAATACTCCTTGATATCCATAATCTGTTATGTTTTCCATTAATGAATAACTGATGTGTTCTTTGTTACTTGATATACCTACTATTGCTATACTTTGTGGGTTTAAAAGGGTTTCTATATTGAACATAGTGTTAATCATTATTTTTCACTCCTTTCAAAAAGATATTGTATATCTCTTTTGCTACTTGATTATTATTGGTATGGTTGGGGTTATGAAGATAAAATGTTCCTCTTATATATGGAATATTTGTTGTGTATATGTCTCCTAAGAAATCTATTATTTTGTGGTAATTTGGTAGGTAATAGGTAGAGGTTTTTTTATTAATGCTCATTATCATTGTGTTAGATATGTCACTACCATTTCCTAGGTTCATTTTTTTTAAAGTTTCGTAATCTTGAATGTAACCAAATGTTTTGGCTGGTATGAGTTCTGATTGTTCTGTCCAGTAGAGCATAGTTTTTTGATTATTTTTGGGATCTTTTAGATAACAATATATTTCCAAAGAACTTGATGGATATAATTTATATTCACCTATTTGTATGTTGTTAGGGATTGAAAACTCGTAAGCAAGATTATCTATTTCTATGGATTGATTCTCAAGTAGTTTATTAAATGTTTGGATGCTACCATCTAGTATTGGTATTTCCGGACCTATAGTTTCTACAAGGACATTGTCTATTTTATTTATGAATAGGGAGCATAGCAAATGTTCTATAGTTTTTACCGTTTCAATATCTGTGCTTCCTACAGTGTTTATTATTCTATGAGGACTAATTTTTATAATTTTTTTTTATTATAAAATTGAATGTAATTGTTGTGTGGATGAAGAATAATTGAACACTCCAAACCTGTATGTATTCCGTGTCCACTGATTTTTATTCTTTCTTTTATTGTTCTTGATTTCATTGGCAGTTTTCTGTTTATTAATTAATTTTTTTACTTTTCTGTTTGCTTTTGTTAGAAAGGTTAGAATATGTTTGGCAGGTTCATATTTGCCATCATTTGGGCTACTGCGTTATTCCCTGCTTCTTTGGATTTGTTAAGTGCTTCATTGGTGGCCACTAATATTAGATCTTCTAATAGAGTTGGATCTTCTTTAAGTAGTTCTGGATCAATTTTAATTGATATTATTTCTTGCAGACCGTTACATGTAACTTTGACTTTTCCGTTTGCTGAGGTTGCCTCAAAGGTCATTTTCCCCATTTCTTGTTGCATTTTGCTCATCATGTTTTGGACTTGATTCAATAGTCCTTTATTGAATTGCATAAGAAAACCTCCCTATGGTTCGGAGAGGACGGGATTCGAACCCGTGGTGTCGCCTATTAAACGACACTCTCGCTTAGCAGGCGAGCGCCTTAGACCACTCGGCCACCTCTCCTCAAAAAAACTATTCCACAAAAACAATTAAAAACCTTTTAAACGGAATAAACAAAAATAGAAAATTGGTTTGGTAAGGACTACATTGTTGCTGCAGGTAAAGATCAGTCTTCTGTTTGAGAATCACTTGTTATTGTGTATTAAGGACTTTCAGGATTGTGATTCTCTGAAGTTTCATCATTTACTTTTTGTGTTATATGAGGTTTTGTATTATTATAATCTGGAGGTGCAGTAGTTTCATAGTCTATGTCTTCTGTAGGTAGTTCGTCATAGCCTTCGGGTAGTATATTTGGAGAGTCAACATTATTTATGAGAGGTAGCTCCATATTTAATGTGAGTATTCTACCGTCTTTGGTT
>JANXBF010000035.1 GCA_025057615.1 Candidatus Calescibacterium sp.
GCTTTTATTAAAGCAGGATCAACGTTATATCTTTGAGAAGCTTGTAAAATAATTTGATCTATTTGATTTTTGGGAACAAAATTACTGAATCCAGGATTTTGTAAAGGATTATTAAAACCTCTGTTTATTGGTGGAAAAGCTCCAAAACTACCTGGAAAACCAAAGGGATTACCAACATTTGGAAAACCTCCAAATCCTGCCATTTGTCCAAATTGCATTCCTGCGAAAGGCATTCCTGAGATTCCTGGTAGACCTCCCATCTGTATACCATGGAAACCACCCATTGGCATTCCATTGTTCATTAAAAGCATGAGCAATATTTGTAGTAACGTTAAGATAAGTTGATTACTTGGATTTCCCATTGCGGATGGGCCGTAATATAATGGCATCCCTATAGAAAATGGGCTACCTATACTCAAACCACCAATTAAACCGCCAAGAATACCACCAAGCATACTACCCATCATTATATTTGATAAATTTTGGGTTCTCAGAGAAGAAGAAAAGCTGTCATTTATTGAAACAAAATAAGAAGATGATAATGATGGTGTACCTAGTGATGAAACGTTCAGCATCTGGAATCCGCTCGACACTGAATTTATCCCAAACATATTTATAAACCACCCTTTTTATTATTTGTTTTATATATTATATATGACTGACACGAAAAAAATTAAATACCTTATATGTAAAATTTGTTAAAAGAAAATTAAAGTTTTTAATTTTTTTTTAATTTTCTAATGTAAAATTTTTTCTGAATAAAAATTAATTTTTAGGAAGGATAAATTTTAAATTTGTAGAAATAATGAAAAAAGATTTTAATTTCAGCTTACCTGTTAAAGGGTTACAAATTGATAACTATCTCGTTGTTAGAATCCGGAAATTTACTTTTAATAAATGGTAAATAAAAAATTTTAAATGGGGGATTGAATTGATATGAATGAAATAACTATACAAGATGTTGCTATGGCTGCACTTCTGCACGATATTGGAAAGATTT
The DNA here is from genome assembly GCA_025057615.1 of Candidatus Calescibacterium sp. Lineage (GTDB taxonomy): Bacteria > DRYD01 > DRYD01 > DRYD01 > DRYD01 > DRYD01. Next base: position 1,001 of record JANXBF010000035.1, read on the forward strand.
ATATAAGGGCTTATAGAGAAAATAAACAAATGGAAATACTTGAAAAAAACAGAGAACTATTTGAATTATATCCAGAGGTAGATAGAATCAGACACACTATATATGGTTATGAAATGGTAGAAAAACTAAATTTCAGTGATTTTGTAAAAACTTCAATATTACACCATCATACTACCAATCCTACAAACCAGCTTGTGAAGCTAATAAGTATAGCTGATAGGATTTCCTCTGCAGAAAGGGTTAATGACTATTCTGATTCACCTTATAAGTCTTTTCAACTTATAAGTGTATTTTCTGAAATTAACCCAAATAATAAAAAGAATTTATACAAACCTCTTCTATCTCTGTTGGAAACATTGCAAAGTGAACAGTATCTTTTTGAAACTCCTTTACCTATTGAGCAGGCAAAATTGGAATATAAAACTATATCACAAAAGTTGATAAAGAATTTGGAATTATGTTATAATAATTTTGAGGATATACTTTTCTTGTATAGGGAGTATGCTTCTAATATCCCTTCGGCTTATTATTATTCAAAACCTACGATATCTTTGTTTGCACATTCGCTTTCTACTGCAGCTATTGCTACATCTCTATTTTCACAATTTTATGAAGATATAAAAAATCAAAATTTTGAATTTCTAAAAATGTTATCTAATGAATTGGATAAAAACTATTCTGACCAAAAATTCTTGGGATTAATTAAAGCAGACATTTCCGGAATACAGAATTTCATATTCAATACCTCTTACGATAAAGCTCTTAAGCAGTTGAAAGGAAAATCATTTTATCTAGAGTTACTCATGGAATTATTTGCAAGATACATAGTTTATAGTGAAGGATTAACATTGGCAAATGTTCTTATGATTGGTGGTGGTCATTTTTATCTTCTAACACCATCTAAAACTATCGATAACTTGGACAAATATAAGAAAAGCATTGAAAAATTAATGTATAAAACTCATAAAAACCAAGTTTCATTGGTTTTAACAGGAATTAGAGTTTCTCTTCCTCAGCTTAAAAGTTTCTCAAAATTATTCCAAGAAATAAATACAATCCACGAGGAAAATAAGTATCGAAAAAATGAAACAATAGTTCTTGATCAGGAATTCGAATTTTTTGAACCAAAGCCTTCTACAATAGATAATTGTCCTCATTGTGAAAGATTTATGAACTCAGATAATTGTGAATTCTGTGACTCATTTTCGGATCTCGCCACTAAACTCTCTAAAAATACTTACCTTCATCTGTATAAAATTGATAACTTAACAAATGGACATAATATAGACAGTGTATACCAAGTTTTTGAATCTTTGGGATTTTATATAGACTTTTCAAATCAGGAGATTGTACCCAATGAAATATCGTTGAAGGATAATAACAAAGCAAAAATAATTTCCTCATTTAAAATAAAACAAAAACATAATATACAACAAATCTTTAAGAAATATTTAACTATTGCTAACTATATTCCTCTTAATAAAAATAATGAAATAAAAACTTTAAGTGATATTTCCCAAGAATCTCAGGGAATAAAAAGATGGGGTATTTTGAAAGGCGATGTTGATAATTTGGGGAAAACGTTTCAAAATATATCTAAAGCTGATGAGGCCTCTTCTCTGTCAAAAACTGTTACTTTATCTTTGGAACTAAAGACTTTCTTTAGTATTTTTGTAGAAAGAATTGTTGAAGAAAGATACCCCGAATGTATAATAGTTTACTCTGGTGGTGATGATTTTCTTATAATTGGTCCATATGATAGACTATATGTTCTTGCTAGAGATTTAGAAAATGAATTTAGGAAATTCACTGGTGGGAACCTTACTTTGAGTATGTCTTTTGTTATAGCAGTTAATGAAAAGCATCCTGTTTTTAGGGTCGCTACCGAAGCAGACGATTATTTGGAAAAAGCTAAAAATGAATCACCTGCGAAGAACTCCATAAACATTCTTTCCAAAACCATAAAGTGGAGCAGCTTACCTAAATTTGATGAGATAGTTCAAATAATTGTTGATATTATTAAAAAAGATGGAGGAAGTAAAGCAATATTGAATTACCTTTTCAATGCTTCTAAATATAAAGATTATAAAATTGTTCCCTCTTGGAGATTGTTTTATAAACTACATAACTATAAATCAAGATATACCAGAGCAGGAGAAAATATAGACAAATTAAAAGATCTTATATATAAAAAAGAAGGTAATAAAATTTATGAGAATACTTATGAGGCTACAAAGTTGGCTGATTACCTGAGTAGATAAAACCGCTAAGCCGGAAATATAGCGGAATATAAATATCCGGCAAAATAAAAAAATGAGTAAAACCACAGAAAACTATAAATACAAGTTGAACATGCTCAAAGCCAGATTTACTTACTATGCTTATAGACATGGTTACAAAGAGGAGTTTGTAAAAATATTTACCAAACTAATTGATTTAGCAAAAAATGCAGAAAGAGAAAAATTACAGAGAATGAAGGACTTCTTCGAGGCTCTTCTGGCTTTCCATAAGAAATATGAACGCAAACCACTAGATGACAAGTCACTTGAAAGTAAATTGAAAGACGAAAAAATACCACAATATATAATGGATGACGATACTGGAAATAGATTAGTAGAATACGCAGATATTTTAGCACAGTATATTGGAAATAAAATAAACCCTAATCAGCTAAGAAAAATATTTGAAGAATTAAGAAAAATATAAACATAATGGAGGTAAACTATTATGTCTAAAGTTAGTGAAATAAAATTAGCAGGAAAATATATCATTTCTGGACAAATAGAGTTACTAACTGGTTTACATATAGGAACATCAAAAGATACTATGAAAATCGGAGATCTTGATAATCCTGTTATAAAAGATGCTTTTGGGAAACCATATATTCCTGGGTCCAGTTTGAAAGGAAAAATGAGATCACTCATGGAGTACTATCACAGTTTGATATCCCCACATAACTTGGTTTATTCAAAAAGATAAAAAACAGGAAATAAGAATTCATATGTGTGGAAAAAAAGAGTGCAAGGTTTGTGGATTATTTGGTAATGCTCCCTCAAAACAAGAAAGTGTAGCAGGACATGAAGTTAACATAGATTACAAGGTTCCCACAAGGATAATTGTAAGAGATGCTTATCTTATAGATGAAAGCATAACAGATGAGATGCGTCAAAATATGGACTTTGAATATACAGAGATTAAGTTTGAAAACAACTTGGACAGGATACTTTCCACTGCTAATCCGAGGCAGACTGAAAGAGTTCCTGCGGGTGCTAAATTTAACATGGAGATAGTGGTTAATAGATTCCAAGTTGATAACGTTGATGACTCTACCAATTTTCTTGAAGAAACACTTATAGCTATGAAGCTTCTTGAAGATGATTATCTTGGCGGACAAGGAACAAGAGGTTATGGACGAGTGAAATTTATTGACCTGTTTATTCAATACAGGGATATTAATTATTATTCCAATAAATCTACTAATATTAAAGAAATGAGATTCAATAGTCTTTCAGATATTTTCGATGGGAAGACTCTAATAAAGACTAGAATATCTGACCTTTCTTAAAATAAATCCAGGGGAGAACAAATATGAAAACACTTTTGGTTAAGTTAAAATTCAAAACAGAATTACATATTGGTGAAACAACTAATATATTAACTAAAATTGATAATATAATCCATTCTGATACTCTTTTCTCCGCAATAATTAATATGTATTGTCTGATTTTTGGTTTAGATAAAACCGAAATTTTGGTGCAAAAGATTATTAACGAGAACTATTTGAGAATTTCTTCTGCGTTTTATTTTTATAAAGATAAACTTTTAGTTCCAAAACCATTCGGAATTAAATTAAATTCTGATGATCCTGAAAATTATAAGAAGATTAAAAAATTGAGATTCATACCATTTGATCTATTATATAATCCAAAAAAATTCTGGAATTTGTCCAAAAATGAAATAGAAAGTATCTATAATATTAATAAAAGTTTAACTGTAGAAGATGAAAGACCAAGGGTTTCTATTGATAGAATTACTAATTCTTCTAATATATACTATATCAGTTATTATTATTTGTCTAATGATTCTGGTATGTGGTTTTTCCTGCAAGTTAATCCAGAAGTAGAGAAAGAAGTTGTTACAACCATCAAAGTTTTGGGAGATGAAGGAATAGGTGGAGAAAGAACCTATGGTTTTGGATTATTCTACCCAACTTTTGAAGAATATAAACTTCCGAATGTTGAAGACCAATCGCTATTTATCAACTTATCTCTTACTAATCCAACTAAGGAAGAGATTGCTTCAATTAAGTACTATTCAATAAAAACAAGAAAAGGATATATATATTCCCCTTATATATCAGGTATTAAACACAAAGAAATTAATGTTCTTGAAGAAGGTAGTGTATTTAATAGCGAAATTAAAGGGAGAGCAATCGATGTCACACCCAAAAATTTTAGTAAACACAAAGTATACAAATTTTACACAGCTTTTTGTTTACCTGTATCTTTTGAGTTATTCAAAAAACAATAATAAAGTTAAAAACAATAAAGGGTGATTAAAATGGAATATTCAAAAAATTATAAAATAGAGATACTTACACCACTATGTATAGCTAGTAATCAAAAATACAAAGAACCTGAGTTTATGATTGATAATAAAAAAGTTAAGTTTTTGAATATAGAAAAAATAATTGCTGAGAAACCAGAAATTATAGAAGATTTATTTGCTCAACATATGTCTAATATGAAGCATAAGGATAAATTTGACATAAACAAGCATTCACACTTTATTAAATATACTCTCGATTTTTACAATTCTTATGATTTTTCTGATGAAATTTATGGATTCATAAAAACCACTGGTAAAGCCTATATCCCAGGTTCAAGTTTAAAAGGTGCTTTTATACTCAACTTTTTAAAAAATAAAGATAATGCTAATTTATATTTGGAGAAATTAAAACAAAGCTTTAAGGAAAGTGAAAGTTCAAGACAACAAAAAACTTTTAAATATACAGATGTTGAAAAAATTAACAGAGAAACGGAAAAAATTATCCTGGGAGAACCTAACACTAACCTATTTAAATTTCTTAGTTTTACTGATGGTAATCCATTAGATTGTGAAAGTAATTTAAAAATAGCTTCTGTTAAGGTATTTTCTATTAATCAAAAAAATAGTCAATTTGTTATACAATGGTTTGCTGGTGTAATTAAAAGTAAAGAAGGACAAAGATATGCAAGATATGTTACGTATCCAAAGGAAGGTAAGTCAATACTTGTTGAAACTTTAGCTCCTAAAAAAGTTGTTTATGGCAAATATAAATTCATGTTACCTTCACAAGTTGTCCAGAATTTTGGTGATTGTTTTCCTTGGGTTAAAAAACAAAATTTCACTAGTTTTTCTAATATATTACAACAGATTAGAAAAAATATAGCCAGAAGAATAGAATCTGAAATAAATTTCATAGCCCAAATCAAAAATAAGCTCAGTGGTGACTTGAGTATTATTAACTCTTATCTGAGACATTTTGAGAATTTAAAAACTATGAATCAGAATCTAAAAGACAATGAAATAATATTACAAATGGGACTATTAACAGGATTTATTTCTAAGACTCTCATTGATCACGATATAGAATTACCTGTTCATATTAAAAAACTGAGATATAAAGATTACCGAATATTCCCAAAGACAAGAAGAATCATAATTAACAATAACAATGTTGAGACTTTGGGGTGGATAAAAGTTACCTTTGATCAATGATAAACCCTATAAGTATTAAGATTGACCTACAACCCAAATTGGTATATGTAGAGAATTATGAAAAATCTATAGAACAGATTAATCATGATCTCAGAGGTTATTTGGGTAACTTTATACATGAATTTTCTTTTTGTTTTAGATATAAGCGTAAAAAAGTTTTTGATAATAATGCATATTTATATAGACCTTTTATAATTATTAACACTTTTGAATTTGATAAATTTTTTGAGAAAATACTCAAGTTTCAGTTAGTCTTTCATGATGTTCTTCTAAAGATACATAATATTCAATTAATAAAAATTAGGCCAGCTTTTAGGGGATACCTTTTTTTTCTTTTTGCTGATGCAGAAAATGAGTTTGAATCTGTTTTGAAAAATGATTCAAAGTTCTATATTTTTGAAAAATACCGTAAGAGACTTATCGAATTTTATGAAAAAAAATACCAACGAAGGTTGAGAAGTAATTCGTTAATGTTTAGAATAAAAAAAGTGAAAGATAATTTTATTGTTGATGTTTGGGGTAGTAAGAAGATGGTATTGTTGCTTAATACGTTGGGACTAATTGATACCGATTTCCAATCAATTGCCTTTTTTTATCCTGTTTATGATACATAATGAGTTAATATTAACTATATCCAAACAGTTTGGCAAAGTAAAAACTATATGGGGGTTCTTAGTTTTTATACTTTTTGTTATTTTTTTCTCTTGGTTAGCTGACAGTTTAATAGAAATTGTTAAGATCTCAATTGGGGGAAAATTTTGGATATTGATGATGGTTTTTATTTCTTTATCTTTAAGCTTCACATTTATTATTTTTTATTCCAAATTCTACAGTTTGAATATTAAGAATATTAACGTTAATTTTTTACCTATTATTTCAATTGTTTTTGTGATTGGTTTTGCTTTTGGGTTTTACTTCTTCAAAAATGATAGAGATTTTCTAGTTTACTTCTTTCAATTTTATACTTCTTCTAATTTTTTTTTCATGGTTTGGGTTCTTATAAAGGATTTGGATCTAAATTTAAAGTTTTCTGTTAAAGAAGTCGGTAATGATCAAATGAAATTCAGGGGTCTAATAATTTTTTTGAGTGTTTTAAATGATAAGCTCTTGGAGAAAATAAAAGAAATAAAAAGTATTGATGATATAGTTCCTCAAGATAGGATTCCCTGGGAAATGCAACTCAGAATTATAGACAAATTCTCAAAAAATCTCCAATTCATCTATATTATAGGATCTGATAATTATAGATCGCAGAAAGGTAGTTATTATCAGATAGATGATTTTATTCAAATACTGAAAAATTTGGGTTATGAAAATTTAATTATACAAAAACATGATGAACCTATAGATTTTGAGAATTTGGAAATCAATATTAGATCTTTGGAGTCAGCTTACAATTTTTTGAGGAACCAAAAACTGAGACCTAATGAGATACTAATTGATATAACAGGCGGACAGAAGATACAATCTGCTGCCGGAGCTTTCTGTGGGTTAGCATACGATAGATATTTCTGCTATATATCCACTAATAATAAAGACAACGTAAGAATATATGATGTTGTTCCACTTGATAGCTAATAACAAAATTGGTGTTTTAACATATGGAAAAACTAGAGAGGAGGAATAAATATGAAGATATATATAGCTACATGGGGTAATCCATTTGCTTGGAAGGAAACCCAGTATAGATATGGAAACGAAATATTAAAATCCTGTAGCACTTTGGAAATTATAGACAAAATTGAAAATCCTGATAAGATAATTATTATATCTCTTGATTCTATCGCAGATCAGGATCCAAACTGTATTAATTGCAAAGAATATAACGAAATAGTTGAAATTGCAAAAAATAAGATTCAAGAATATATAGTCAATAATTTGAAACTTGAGTATCTTTTAAATAAAACCGAAGTGATTACCTCTCTATCCGTTGGTGAATTTCAGAGACTCAGTATGGTCGGCCAAAGTACAGATTTTTATTTTCATACCTTCCACAATTTATCAAAATTTTTTATTGAATATTTTCTAATGAATAAAAATAAAATTAAAATTTCCGACAATATCGAAATAATAATAGATATATCTCATGGTATAAATTTTATGCCTGTTATTTGTTATAGTGTTACAAGAATGATACTAAATATTTGGGGATTCTTGTTCAATAATTTAAGAATTAGGGTATTGAATTCCGATCCTTTTATTGGACAAGCAAATCCACAATACCTTAACATAAACGTTATTGAGGAGACCAGAATAGTGCCACGAATATATATATCATCAGACGATCTTTTTCTATCAAGATCTCTCTTAGTTTCTCCATTCGTTGAAGATAACCTCAAAAAAGAAATAGTGAAAAGAAAAAATGAATTTACATTAGAAGAAAACAATACATACAGGGAAGCATTGATATTTTTATCTGCTTTTTATAATAAGCTTCCACTTTATTCAGTAGTCTATCTTCCAAATAAGCAGAAAATAACAGAATTAATTAATAAAATTATTAATGAACACTTAAATTATATTACAGTTGAGATTAGAAGCGAAAAAAAATTAAAGGTTCAAAGAAACCTTTTCATTAACCACCATTTTGAAAACTTACTAAAAGTGCTAAGCCTTATATCTATTTTTGAATACCTCGGTGTGAAAGCTTCTGACGAGGTTGAAATTAATGAACTCAAAAACTTAAACCAGAAATTGTTCGAAAATTTCAGCGTTGAAAAAAATAGAGTAGAAGTCGAAATAGAAGAAATAAAACAAAAAGAAAAGTATATCATAGGAAATTTTAGAGAATACATCAATATAGAGAACGAGTTTAGAAAACAACTCAGAATAAATACTTTACAATTCTCAAATACAATAAACAGGCGCAACTTTTTTGCTCATGCAGGATTAGAATATAATTCAATAAAAATCAAAAAAGTAGGTGAAAAAATATTTTTAAAAGTCAATGAAATTTTCAAAAAAGAAATAGAAAATATATTACTTTCTTCACTGTAAAATACTATAAAATTTAAATTCAATTTTAAAAAAATATGGTAGTAATTTCGATAAACCTAATCTGTATGTTTTGATAATAAGCCCTATATAAACGATATATTGATAACGGTGATAGTCTTTACTGTTTTTAAAAATTAAATAGTCTCTTTATTTATTTTCTGAAAGTGTATCATTATCTAGGTTTATTATTTTTGGTTTTATAACAAAAATAACTTCGGTATCCTGTTTAGACTTTCGTTCTGCTTTGAAAAGTGTACCTATGATTGGGATATCTCCAACTATAGGTATTTTATAACTTGTTTTTCTTTCTTCTTCTTTTATTAATCCAGCTATTATAATTGTATCTTCAGATTTAACTGTTAGCTCAGTTAGAACTTCACGAGAAGCTGTCCATGGTGCCGGATCTATTCTCACAAGATAGCTAACTTTGGGGTTTATCTTCAAGTTTATATATCCATCTTTTGTAACTAAGGGTTGGAATTCAAGTGTCAATCCTACATCTACGAATTGAACGTTTTGTTGTATGGTGGATGTATTTCCAAATGGTACGAGTTGAGGAACTATGTAAGGTATTCTGTCTCCTAAGAAAACTTTTGCCGTTTTACCATCTGAGGTCATCAACTTGGGATTTGCAAGTACTCTTGCCACTCCCTGTTTTTCTAACATAAGTACTTGTAAGTTGATTGCTGTTCTCACAGGGAAAGCTAGTTTATCAGATTGGACATATACCACTGTTGTTGATGTTCCAGTTCCTCCAGTTCCAGTTCCAGTACCAGTTTGGTTAGTTGGAATATTTTCAGTTAGAGTTGTTATTGTTGAATTTTCTCCAGGATAAATCCCTAAATCCTTCATTTTGTCACGATTTAGCTCTATAACTTGAACATCTATAACTACCTGTGGAAGTTTTTTATCAACTATGTCTGACAAAATCTGTTCTATATTGTTTATTACAAACTTGGGAGCCGTTACAACTATACTATTTGTTCTTTCATCAGAATCTATTTTAACCTGTTCTTTTATTACAGGATCTTGAAAAATATACACAGAATTTGTTATAATTTGCATTAATTCTTTTGCTTTTGCATTATTAAGTTTAAAGATTTTGGTTCTCAATTCTGAATCAGGTTTATCAAAAAACTTTATTAATTCCACTGTTGGTTTTATTTTATCTACAGATGATTCAATAATCAAGGAATTTGAAAAGTTATCAACAATTACACTAATATCCTTTTGATTGGAGTAGATGATGTTCCTGACATAATCTGCAGGTGTGTATACCAATTTAACAACAAACTTTTGTTTCTGTTTGTACAATTTGGCTTTATTTTTAGGAACTATGAGTATTGTTTCATCATTAATTTTTACTGCTTCAAGTTCTGCATATTTAATTATTGACTTTATTGCTTCCTTTGTGGAGATATTTTTGAAGGTTATTGATATCTTTTTATCTTCTTCAACTTCAATTATGAAATTATAGGGTATCTGTGAGGTTATGAAGTAAAGAAGATTTTTTATACTAACTTCTTTGAAACTTCCCTCAAATTTCTGATTAAGAATTGGTGACTTTATTTCTTCTATAGGATCAATTGGATAAACATTTCTTATTACCAGAAAAAATATTAGAATACAAAAAAGCAGAGATTTTCTAATATTTGAAAATGATCTTTTCAACTTGATCTCCAATATAAGGAAGCTTATAATGCTCTCTGTTATAAGCTTTGATAGCTAAGAATATAGCTATTGCAAAAGCCCCTAACATAAATGGAACCAATCCTGTCCAACAGATGCAGCTTAACATAGTACCAACTCTTGGTATGAATTGCAAAAAACATGAGAAAACTGAAGCAATAGTAAAAATAACCACTAATATGAGTGAGAAAAATATGGATTGCAGCGAATGAAATTTTACAAAATCGTTTTCCTTTTCTGCTACGTAAATCACTATTGCTATTATTGGTATTATATAACCTAAAGCGGCCAATATGTTATCTTTGATTCCTAAATTTGTATTCATAGTATATAAAATTCTATTGGCTTACTTATTTCCCTTTTTAAATTTTTTCCTTCTCTAAATTTCAGAGAGGCTAAAAAATTATTCTGTTTTTTATTATATTTTTTATACTTTTACAAAAACTGGTGTGGAATTCTTTTTTACAAATTCTGGGAAATATTCAATCAGTTTTTGTGTAGTTTTACCTATATTGAATTGAATGTTATTTATTTGTCTAATTGGAACTATTTCCGCACCTGTTCCTGTAATGAATACTTCCTCTGCTGTCAGTAGATCTTTAACATCTATTATTACTTCCTCGGATTCTATGTTTAATTCTTTACACATTTGTAAGACGCTTTCTCGGGTTATACCCTCAAGAATTCCTACATAGGCTGGTGGGGTTTTAACTTTTCCATTATGAACTATGAATATGTTATCTGCTGTGCATTCTGTTATGTAGCCATTTTGGTTGAGCATTATTGCTTCTTGAGCATTTGCATTATTTGCTTCTAT
>JANXBF010000036.1 GCA_025057615.1 Candidatus Calescibacterium sp.
TGATGGATATACCATCAAATCAGAAGATAAATGAAATCAATCTCAATTATCAATCATTGAAAAATCAAATAGAAGATGGACAAACCAAAATTTCTAATATTTCTAAAAATTTGGAGGAAGCTCTTAACAGTATTAGAGAAATTGAAAAAGTTATAGCAGATCTAAAAAAATATAAAGAAGACATATACCTAAAATACGAAGAACTCAAAAGCCTGGGCACTTATATAGACGATATAATGCAAAAACTCGAATTTATAGAAGAATTGAAAAAAGATTATCCACATTTAAAAGAAAAGTATCCATTAATAGACCATATAATTTCTAAAATATCACTCTTAGATGATTCTCTTCTTGAAAAAAAATCACAAATCGAAAATTTTAGAGAAATACTAGAAAATTTAGAAAGAGAAATAAAATATATTCAGGATCAACTAGAAAATAAGATAGAGTCCAAAATTACAGAATTTTTTGAAAATTATCAATCAAGGGTTGATGAAGCACAAACATTAAAATTAATAGAATTGGAAGAAAAAATTAATTCAACTGTTAGTGAAACCGAAAAAAAAGTTGAAAATAAAATTATTGAATATGTTGTTAACGTTCAAAGCCAGATAGACTATGCCCAAACACAAAAGCTCATTGAACTCGAAGAAAAACTGAAAGACATAATTAACATTCATTCAAAAGAACATCAAGAAATGATAATACAAACTCAGGAAAGTCTCAATAATCAAATTAATGAAACCATCTTGAACAAATTGGGCATAATAATCAATAATTATAGAGAATCTATATTACCTGAAATAAAAGATAAAATTAAGGAAATAGAAGAAAAATTGGAAAGAATAGAAACAATAGATAACCTGAAAAGTGAAATAGATTTTGAACAAACACAGAAAATTTTACAAATAGAAACTAAATTACAAGATCTGATCAGAGAGTCCACTAACCAAATCTACAACGAAGTAATCAACTCAATAAAAGAGAACGAAGTAAAATATGTTAAATTGGTTTCATCATTAGAAGAAAATATTAACAAATCCATAGATAAAATTTTAACAGATTTTAATAAAATTCAAGAAAAAAATGATGAGATTGGCTTAAAAATAGAACACCTAAACCAAAAATATGAAGACTTTGTAAATCTGGTAAACAATATATCAGATAGAATAACATCGATATTTATAAAATCTGATCTAGAAACAGAGCAAATGGAATATACAGAAAACCTACCTTTTGACTTAAATAAATTAATAGAATTAATGAATAGGCCAGATTTACAAGCAGAAAACCTGTTTATCAAAAGCGGTAATAGACCTATTTTGAGATCACCTAGAGCTACAGCCGCAATAGGAAAAACATCATTAAAAAATGGAGATGTGTTTAATTTCTTAACACAACTATTCAATCCAAACGAGATAAAGCACCTTCAAATTCAAGGTAACATTAATAAAATAAAAACGATAAATAATGAAAAATATTACTTAAACGCACAAAAAATACTTGACGATTATGTATTAGTTATAAAGAAAATACCATATGCAAACAATGATATATCAGTTTTACCAATAGTTAACCCAGAAAAACTAATATCTAAGATTTCAAACCTGGTTCTATTTTTGGGTGTAAATAATCTGAAAAATGCTGCATTATCCACACTTGTAAACTACATTAATCAAAAACAAATCAAAAGAATTGCACTAATAGAAGAAAAAATAACCTATCTTTATAAAGAATTGCAAAGTATAATAGATATATTTGAATATAAAGGAAACGAAGATAACTTAATTGATGCTCTAAAAAAAGTTTTAAATGATGAATACGATATAATTATATTATCATCAAATATCCTAGATAAGAAAACAGTTAAAATGGTAGCCAATTATTCATCCTATAAAACTTTTATCCTCAACGTGGGATTTGATAACATAGTATCATTCTATAAAGAATACAAAGATATATCTGAAGATATTTTAAAATCATTGAATATTTATATTACACATAAGTCAATAAGAAATGAATTGCATTTATTAGAAATAGTATTTATAGATAATAAAATAAAAGGTTTGATAAAATCAGAAGACCATAAAGCCATAAGAGAATACATTATCTCTATAGAGGAAAGTGACACACAAACATTTAACGAAAGTATTGCATATTTGGTTAAAACCGGAAAAATAACAAAAGAGGAAGCAATAAAGTATCTCTCCAACCCAGACGAAATAGATAAAAGCATGAAAGAAGAACAACAAATTGAACTATAAAAGTGAATCTAATATTTATAACAGGTGGAGTAATATCATCACTAGGTAAAGGAGTAATAACTGCTTCAATAGCTTCAATACTTGAAGAAATAGGTTTTAAACTAACAGTTCTAAAACTGGATCCCTATTTAAATGTTGATGCCGGAACAATGAACCCATTAGAACATGGAGAGGTGTTTGTAACTTTTGACGGAGGAGAAACTGATCTAGACATAGGTCACTATGAAAGATTCACAAACATAAACTTCAGTAAAAAAAATAACATAACAAGCGGTCAAGTATATCTGAATGTATTAGAAAAAGAAAGAAAAGGAGAGTTTTTAGGACAAACCATTCAAGTCATACCACATGTAACAAACGAAATAAAAAATCAAATCTATGAAAGGGTTAAAGATTTTGACCTTGGCATAGTTGAAATAGGCGGAACAGTAGGCGATATAGAAAGCTTACCTTTTTTAGAAGCTGCAAGACAAATAAAAATAGAAAATCCAAACACTTTATTTATACACATAACATATGTTCCTTACATAAAAAACACAGGGGAACTCAAAACCAAACCAACTCAACATTCAGTAAGAGAATTGAGATCAATAGGGATACAACCAGATTTCATAATTTTTAGAACTGAACAAAAACAAATAATTCCCAAAGTAATCCAAGATATTAAAAATAAAATTGCTCTCTTTTCCAATCTGACAAAAAACAATATAATAGATATTCCCAATTTAAAATATACCTACCTCATACCTTATAAATTATTAAAAAATAAATTTCATAAATTACTACTGAAATTATTGATAAATAAAAAGGAAAGTAGAAAATTAATAACCATTAAAACCAAAGATAGCAGATGGAACAAAATAAAAATTTTCTTATCATCTACAAAAAACTTAAAAAAGTTTTCATTAGCAATAGTTGGTAAATACACAAAACTCAAAGACTCTTATAAAAGTCTGAGTGAAGCTCTATTTCATTCAGCAATACACAACAATATCAACCTAAATATAAAATGGGTAGATTCTGAAAAAATAGAAAAAGATAAACAATTGTCGGATTTACTTAATGTTTCTGGTATAATAATTGCAGGTGGATTTGGAAGCAGAGGTATAGAGGGAAAGCTTATCACTATAAAATGGGCCAGAGAAAATGATATCCCAATTTTGGGAATATGCTTAGGACTACAATTAATGTTTATCGAATTCTGTAGAAACATCTTGGGAATAAAAGATGCAAGCTCAAGAGAGTTCAGTTCTAAAAGCAATAACTTTGTGGTAGAACTTTTAGAAAACCAGAAACAAATCACAAAACTAGGTGGCACCATGAGACTCGGAAATTACAAATGTAAAATCTCCCCTAATACTTTAGCATACCAAATATATCAATCTGAAGAAATAGAAGAAAGACATAGGCACAGATACGAAATAAATTTATCATTTTTAAAACAATACCAAAAAGATATAGAAAAAAATGGTCTAATAATAAGTGGTATCAATCCTGAAACCGAATTGGTTGAAATAATTGAAATGAAAAATAAGAAGTTTTTCTTAGGAGTTCAGTTTCATCCAGAATTCAACTCCAGAATATTCAACCCACATCCAATCTTCAATTTCTTTCTTAATACCATAAAAAATCAAACTTAATGAAAATAAAATATCTACCGGAAGACTTTATAGTAGAAGAAATTCTTAACTATCAAGATCTCATATCACCAAATAGTAACATTTTACTGTTTAAAGTAAAAAAAAAGAATATAACAACATTAAAAACAATAGAAAAAATAAAACACCTCACAAAATGTAAAGTAAAATTCCTAGGGTTAAAAGACAAATATTCATTATCAACGCAGTATATAACAATAAAAACAAATAATCCTGAAAAAATTCTTAAAATATTGGATAAATATGAAAATAAAAACCTAAAAACAGAATTCGTATGTTTCTTACAGAATGAACCAACTTTAGAAAATTTAAAATATAACAAATTCTCAATAATATTGAGAGACATAGACAAAAAAGAATTAAATAACTACATTCTAAATATTGAAAAGATAAATGAAATAGGATATTTCTTGAATTACTATGATACCCAAAGAATTAATGTTAGAATAAACATATCAAAAGAAACAGATAGAAAAAATCTAAAGGAAGAAATAAAAAAAGTACTTAATAATACCGATTTTTTAGAAAATTTCCTGCAAATAAAAAAAAATATAGAAGAATACACCATAAATTTCAATTTCGTAAAACAAAGGGAAAACCTTATAAAAGAATCTCTGATATTTAATCTTAGCCTCTGCCAAACAATTATTGAGGAAATCGAAAATCAAAACCTAAGTATAAAACTTAAATTATACCTAAATAACAACATTATTTTGATCCCATCAATTGATGAAATTTATCAAGAAAATCTACAGAAAATCATTTTACTTTTCAGAAAACTTCCGGAAATAAGTATATATCCTGCTAGACTTAAGAATAGAAATCCCGTAAGCAAAATAGATGAACCCATTGAATACAAGGTTTATGATGATGAATTTCACAAAGAAAGATTTAAAATCAAATTGGAATTCCAATTAAAAACAGGAGAATATGCAACAACATTGATTAAGCACATAATACCTTTAAAACATTTCTCTCACCTAAAATATAGACCCTTAATAATTTAAAAAATAATTTATAAAAGTACCAAAAACCGACAACTAAAATTATTTCAACATATTCTATTATGGCAGAAAAGCTAAACATGAAACCCCTAAATGGTATTAGTTCTTCAGAAGAAATTAGGATTGATAACTATATTGATAAAACTCATTTTATTAAAAAACTCTTAAATGAAGGGAAATACTACTTTCGTTCCAGACCTTGTAGATTGGATAATCTCCTTTCTTAGGCATCAATCAAATACGCTTTCGAAAGCAAAAAATAACTCTTTTGAAACCTTTTTTGGAAAAAATTGTAACTGGGATCTTTACTATCCCATCCGTTCTCTTATCTTTTCCTTTTGAAATTCTTAATTCACGACAACTAACTCAATTTATTACTATACAAATCCTTACAAATTCCTCTTATTACCAAATATACCTTTACACCAATCAAAACCTACCTTTAGAAAACCTCATTATATCACTATACAAACAATATAACACATAAGTGGTTTTACTTATATTTGACACATATCTTCGTTTTCATTACTGGTATTTCCAAATTTACCAAATTTTCTCTCTTTAGTGTACTTAGCCAATTGAAGGACATCTCTCTTTCCAAAGACTACTCTGCTATTTGTGAGTATACACAAAAGAACTGCAATCAAGTTTCGTTCATTTTGTACAATCTCAAGATGAACTACATAAAATTCAAGAATAGTACAATTGTTTTTGGAATGGTGATATACTCTATAACCCATTTGATATCCCGTTATACCTAAAGAAACGATTAGTTCTTACCGTAATTGTATTCAATTCCCCTCTTGCAAAACATTTTCATTCTCAATTCAATATATTTGGTAAAACAATTCAAAAAATATTTTGTATAACTCCCGATTTTGGGATTTATCAAATTTTCTGAACAAACTATTTGCTAAAATTCCACTCCAATAGTATATTCACACATCCAAATATGAATCATTATATTGAACCATATTCTATGTTTTCCTTATTTTCACTGGACTATTGGTTTTTCTTCCAAATCTGTTCAATCTTTCCGAGTTCAGCAGATCAAATGATCATTTGTTTTTTATAATAAATTATTCAATATTAGAGAAGACTAACTTTAATCTGGGATTATTAGTTTTACCAGGTATTCTTCCTCTCTTGGTAATCTTATTTCCTTCAACCTCTTTTAAATCCATTGTAAATTGGATTTTACTGTATGAAGCAATAAAACTTCCGACACCAAATATATCTGCACCAGCTTTTTCAAGAATGGATATTCTCTCAGGGTCCAGACCACCCGATACAACTATTTTTATATCATTGAATCCTTCAATTTTAAGTTTTTCTCTAACTTCAATAACAAGTTCGGGTGTTACTCTACCTCTTTCCTTGGGTGTATCTAACCTAACACCATACAAATTTTTGCCAATTTCCTTAAAAAACTTGGCAATTCTTATACTCTCTTCAACTTCATCTTTAAAAGTATCAACAAGCACAATTCTTGGCACATGGGATTCAACATATTTATCAAAGATTCTGGCTGCTTCTAGAGTGTCACCAAGTATTATAATGAGAGCATGAGGGATTGTACCCCTTGGTTCTCTACCCGCCAAAGAAGCTCCCAGTACACAGCTAACATCATCAATACCACCAATAAGAGCAGCACGTTCCATAACAGGAGCACAAGAAGGATGAACAAATCTGGCACCAAAACATATTACCTTTTTACCGTTTGCGGCGTCTTTACACAGTCTTGATGCAGTAGCCCAGTTTGAAGAAGAAGCCAAAAACCCCAAAATAGAAGTCTCCAGGTATCCAAATTCTCCATAGTTTCCCTCTATTCTCATGACAACTTCTTTTGGAGAAAAATAATCTCCCTCATTCAAAGACTCTATCCTAACTTTTTTATTTCTTAAGAGATACAAAACTTCAGGTAATCCTGCAAAAACTCCAGATTCATTCGCAAAAATCTCAGCACATACAAACTTATTTATTTTACCAACTTTTTCCAGAATGTAAGCGGTTCTTAAAAAGTATATATCTGTTGTTATAGCACTATCTATTTCATCATGAGTGGCAGAAAAATATCTATGGGAATCCATTTTCTTATGAAGATCAATACAATATTTATATAGATCTTCAAAGCTTTTCATATTGGTATAACCTCCTCAGGTAAAGTATAAAATATTAGCTCCTCATCACCTTGTAACAATAAATCGTTCTTAAAGTCCAGAGAATTCAGCTTCCATATCCCAGAAAACTTTTCATAAAAAAGATAATACAGTTTATCTTTTGAATAAAAAATGAAACTTACATTTGGTACAGAAAATATAGGGTAAAAATCATAATCCTGGAAATAATATATAGTAAGATTGTTTTTATTAATAGTAAAAAGATAATTTTTTGTAAAATAGCTATACAAGCTTTCCACTTTTTTTATTGGTTTCAAATAAAAAGAATCTGAAAATTCGTACAACGTGGCTTCTTCTTTCTCTTGAAGTAATACATATCTATCATTTATTGGAAGTATATAAAAAATTGAGTCATAAAATATTTTAACGCTTTTTCTAAAAATTGTGGTATTCATTTGTTTGTTAAAATAAATAATAGATAGATCATATTGATTGTCGTAAATATAAGAAAAGCACAAGCATAGATAATAGCTATTATTTTTTACAATTTGATTTAGGTTTGTTGCAAAAATGGTAAAAACAGGCTCTGATAAGTTATTAATGTTATAAATAAGAAAAGCATTACTTTTAACTTTTTTGAGCACAAACGTGTCTGAATTATTATATACGCATTCCAAGTGTGATAAAACAGATTCCTTTTCGATTGTATGATTACTGTTAACAATGTAGATCAACTTTTCTGTAAACAAGAAAAATTTATTTTCTCTAACCGAAGTACCGATATATCTCCCCGCATCTTTAATGGTCAAGACTTTATGAACACTAATCTGATTCTTAAGAAAAGGAATAAATTTAACATTTTTAATGGTTAGTATATTAATACCTTCTCCATCCTGTTGAATAAAATATGGTTTATCATTTAAATAAAATACATCAATAATATTATCAACCAACTTTAATCTCTGTTCTTTATTAATTCTGTACAACGATGAATCTATGATAAAATACTTATCATTGGCCCAAGAATATAGAATTATTAAAATTATAAATATCAACCATTTTCCCATGTATATGAGAATATTTCTACAACAAATAAATTCAAACCTTCAGAAGGATTAAAATAGTGTAATATCGAAATAAAACAATAAGCCCTGTTGAATAATTAGTTTTATGGAATTAAGAAAAATAGCCAAAGCTTTTGATATCCTATCGAATGCTTATGACTTAATAAGTTATACAATGAGCTTTGGTGTAACCATATGGTGGAGAAACAAACTGATTAAAGAATCTATAGACAATATCAAATCAGAAACCAATTATTTACTAGATCTTTGCAGTGGTACAGGAGACATAGCAATAGGAATATACAAAAAATCATTAAACAATAATATTAAAATAATAGGTTTTGATGCTTCATTTGGAATGCTTTTAAAATTCAAAGAAAAATCTCAAAAAAAAGAAAACCTTATTCCAATCTTAGGAGACATAGCTCAAATGCCTTTTAAAGATAAAATCTTTGATATAACAACAATGTCATTCGGAGCAAGGAGCCTATTTGAAGGAGAAAAAGATTTCAATCACTATCTCAAAGAAATATATAGAACTTCAAAAAAATTATTAAACCTTGAAACCTCTCATCCTAAAAATCCAATAATAAAATTATTATATTATTCTTACCTTTATTTCGTCATTATTATACTGGGTAGTATATTTTTCCCTCATTATAATAAAGAGTATTATAGGACTATAATGTCCTTTCCAAATGAAGAAAAGTTATCGGATATACTCAAAAAAGCAGGTTACAAACAAGTAAAAGCAAAACCTTTATTCTGGGGTATGGCAGCAATACATATAGCCTATGAGTAGCACCTATTTAGACAAAATATCTGAAATAATAGAGAATATAGAAAAAATCCAACAGGAACTAATTGTAGAACAAAAAATGATGAAAAATCTTATTTCATTGCTGAATCAGTTTTCAAATACTTCTAAAAACAGAATGATTGATTTAGAAGATCCAGTTGTACAAAAAGCAAAAGATGTTCTATTTAAACTAATAACCTCTTTGCAAGAGGAATACTTCAAATTGGATCTACTAGAACCAGAAGAAAAATGGAAACAATTCCATGAAAAATTCAAACAGTCTCTCAAAACCCAAATAGAGGGATACAAGGAAATATTTCTTGTATTTACAGATGGAAATATAACTCATATAAAAGTCGGAAGCTTGAAAGTAGAACAAGGCTTAAAAATGATAGATTCTGAAGTAGAATAATGATAATTAAGAACTTATCCGAAAATTATTTACCTAATGATCCACAAGCAGAAAAAGCTCTACTCTCTTCAATAATATTTAATCCATCAATAGTTAGTCAGGTTATTGAAAAAATAGATCCAGAAGATTTTTTTTGGCCTGAAAATAGAGCTATATATAAATCAATTGTAAATCTATATGAAAAAAATTTACCAATAGATTTGGTATCAATAACCAATGAAATCAAACACCTGAAGTTAGAAAGAGAGCTTGATTTTGTTGGAGGGTTTGAATACCTAGCTTCCTTACTAGAATTAGTTTCAGTAGTACATTCTCATCTATACTATATTGACATAATAAAGTCAAAAAGTATAAGAACTAAAATTATAAAAGCATCTTTAGAAACAATCCAGGATACCTATAATGAAGAGTATAACATCAACACTATACTAGACAAAGCACAAAGAAGGATAATGGAAATATCATACACCAGTAAATCACAAGACTACCACAGCCTATCAGATATCTTAGCCAGTGTGTTAGAAAATATTGAAATAATGGCTGAAGAAGGGGTTGTTGGATTACCAACAGGGTTTGAAGATTTAGATAAAATGACTTCAGGGTTACAGAGAGGGGACTTCATAGTAATAGCAGCCAGACCAAGCATGGGAAAAACAGCTTTTGCCATTAATCTGGCTTACAACATAGTCGTTAAATCCAAACAGCCTGTTATATTCTTTTCAATAGAGATGTCAAAAGAGCAAATAGCCCAAAGATTCCTATCCCTAGAATCAAGTGTCCCCTTATCAAAAATAAGGAACGCCACTTTAACAGTACAAGATATGGATAGATTAGCAGAAGCAATATCCATACTATCTGAACAATCAATATTCATAGATGACTCTCCTATTATATCAACAATAGATATAAGAATAAAATCACGCAAAGTGAAAGTGGATAAAAAACAGTTGGGAGCAATATTCATTGACTATCTACAACTAATAAAGGGAGAAAATAGACAGGATTCAAGAGTACAGGAATTATCAGAAATATCCAGATCACTCAAAGCCTTAGCAAAAGAATTGAACGTTCCAGTGATAGCACTATCCCAATTATCAAGAGAAGTAGAAAAGAGAAATGACAAAAGACCCCTATTATCAGATTTGAGAGAAAGTGGAGCTATAGAACAAGAAGCCGATGTAGTAATGTTCCTATATAGAGATGACTACTATAATAAAGACTCAAAAAAAGCTAATTTAACAGAAGTAATATTAGCCAAGCAGAGAAATGGACCCACAGGCTCCATATTCCTATATTTCGCAAAAGATATACTGAAATTCTTCCCAACCGCATAATGGAATACTCTAAAAATACTATTCTAAAAATAGGTTGGTTCTTCATACTAACAGTACTTTCCATATTAACTGTTGCTTTTTTCTTAGGAAAAATGAAAAACTATAAAGATTATTATTCAATTTATCTAATATTCAAGGATGTATCAGGTTTATCCGAGGACTCCAAAGTCTACATGTCAGGAGTAGAAATAGGTAGAGTTGAAGATTTATCATTTCAGAATGATTACACAGTAAAAGTAAAAATTGTTATCAACAAAAAATTCAAAATACCTAAAAACTCGATTTTCTATATAGCTGGAAATATAATGTCAGAAAGATATTTATACATAGAACCTTTTGTAAACAATGAGTATTATAAAGATGGTGATATAGAAAGTAGAAATACCTATCCAATGATAGATTGGTATCAGGTGCTCAAACAAACATATTTGGCTTTTCAGGATTTACAAAACACAGCAGTATATTTTAAACAAACACTTCAAGCAATGGATCTACCTAACAAAGTAAATGTCATAACAAATGACCTACGGGGATTGATATATGACACAAGAAAAGACATAAACTATCTAACAAATATATTAGACAAGAATATTTCAATCATCTCAAACAACATCAATTTGTTACTGATAGCTTCAAAAATAACAGTTGATAATATAAATTCTAAAGTTAGTTCAATTGGTAATAATCTAGAAAGCTCAACAAAAAAAATGGAGCAAATATTACAAGAAAATAAAGAAAACGTAAGACACATAGTAAATAATATAAAGCAAACTTCTGAAAATCTGTACGATATAACATATGATATAAGATCATTAATAAGGGAAACAACAATAAGAGAAGATCTTTTGGATACAATAAAAAACCTGAGGAAGATGTCAAAAAGTTTAGCAAACTCTGCCGAACAGGTAGAAGATTTAGTTAAAGATAGCAAACTAAAAGAAGATTTAAAAGTTTCAATTTCAAAACTAAGAGAAGTTGTAGAGATAACAGATTTCCTACTTACCCCTGCAAAGAAACTAAAGGAAGAAACATTAAAAAAGGAAGATTTCAAATTTGCTTCGATAAACACTTACATAGATAGTATAGAAGACAAAACAGATAACCCTGCAGTAAGTATTGATATAGACATTTTCCC
>JANXBF010000037.1 GCA_025057615.1 Candidatus Calescibacterium sp.
ATAGTTGATTTTTATTGATAAATTGCAATATTTTTGACAATTTTTCCCAAAAATTTTAGAGGAATTTTTCGTTTTTAGTTGAATATAAAACCGCCTTAGTTTGATAATTTTCTTTTTATTAATTCTGTTATTCCTATAACAGAAAGATTTTGGACTATGTTTATTAGGGGTATAAATGTTGGAAATGATAGCTTGATAGTATAAAATAGAAGTGTTGTAGTCAATCCTGATAATAATACTATTGCTTTGTTTTTTTTGTTGGAGTTTGTTTGTAAAGATTGATATATACTTGTTCCAATTGGACCTATTGTGAATGCCAGAGAAATATTTAGGCTCTTTTCTATAAAATTAAGAATTTGGGAATATTTTGAACTGTTCTTCATTTTTTCATTTTTTAAGATCTTTGATACAAATAAATTGAGTATTATTAATGGAAGGGAGTAGATTGATTTTCGGGCCATTAGTAAACCTGAAAGTAGTGTAAATTTTGAGTCAATTGCTTTATTTTGGTTATTTTCTTGGTTTGCCTGTAGAATTTTTTCTATTCCTTCTGATATGGTTTTATGTGAAGCATAAAAAGAACCTACATCTAATATATGTCTTATTACTGGGAATTTTGACATAAATTCGGATAGTTTTTTACCTATGTTTCTGAGAAACTTGTTGTCAACCAATTTTTCCAAAAAATTTTGTTGTTGTATATTTTTTATATATTCATATTTATATGCTGATGTTTCTTTTAATTTTTGCGAATCCAAATAGAATTTAGCGAATGATTCTGCAAAATCTTCTCTGGAATTTGTTGCTGCGTATGAGCTAACGAAATTTTTTATACCCCATGGATACTTAGGAATGAAAAACAATGAGCTTTTGTAGTTAGTTGGGAAAATTTTAAATCCTAAATCAACTGTGTGTCCTATCTCGTGTACTAATACTTCTTTTAGGGTGTAAGGATAGGGGTTT
Organism: Candidatus Calescibacterium sp.; assembly: GCA_025057615.1. Classification (GTDB taxonomy): domain Bacteria; phylum DRYD01; class DRYD01; order DRYD01; family DRYD01; genus DRYD01. The sequence goes on from JANXBF010000037.1 coordinate 964, forward strand.
GAATAAAGATATATGGGAGTATTATATATTTTATCAATTACTAATCCTATTGCTTCATACTTATCATTTAGTTCATTATTTATTTCTATTATTGATAGGTTATTTACGGTTTTCAGCGGTAGCTGGTCCAATGTTGATACTATTTCTTGGTATTTTAACTTATCTCCTATTATTGTTGGATATTTAAATGGAATAAGGGTATGTGTTTTACCAATCTTTTGAGCTATTGGAGAGACGTACTTTTTTATTTTTTCTGTTATTTTTTTGGTGATTGATTTTTCTTTTGTTAGTAAATGTGTTATACCTGCAACTGCTCCTATTAATGCCGCTATTGGATGTGGTAGAAAGATGGAGAATAGACCACTTGTTGTTATGACTGTTATGTATGTATCTAAGAAAATTTTTATTTTTTCTAAGGATGCTTGTGTTGATTTTGTTAAAAAATTTTTTGTGTTATTTTTCTGGAATTCATCACTTTTTTTGATAAGATCAAAACTTATGTCAATTGATATTTTATATTCATTATTCTCTTCTTTTTTTTTATTCTCTGTTGTCTCTATTATTTTAATGTTTTGAATTTTATCTTTTATCATTATCTATCCTTAGCTCTTTTGTTGTTTTTGAAACTGTAGCTAATGTTGAGATCCCCGTTATTAATCCTATTATTTGCAGTATTTTGAGTCCGAAGACTGCTCCTATTATGATTCCGAATTTTATTCCTTTTAATAATGATTTTAATAATTTTTCTTTTAATGTTGTTTTGTTTTCTGAATCATAGGATTTCCAGTTATATGGTGCTCCAAAGGTTTTGGATATGAAATTTGATAGTAATTGAGCAGCTTTTTGTATTTGGTTTTCGGGGTTTATTTTTGAATTGGGATTAAACACTTGGTGTATTATCTTTAATTCTTGAAAATTTTTGATTATGAATGGTGATCCAACTTTTGTTTCTCTACCTGGATTTTTTATCGCTATACTGTTGCTTATAATGCTTTTATCCATTATATCTCTAAACATTTTTTACTATTTCTGTATCTATTAGTGATACTAAGGCTCCATATGCAAATAGGTTACTAACACTTATGTTAAAATTTGAAAATTTTGTCATCTGAAAAGTATATTTCTTCTTTTTTTGAAGTTTTTCTAATGCTTCTATCTCATTTATTTCTATCAGCTTACCTTTTTTTTCTTTTTTGTATGGTATTAATCCCATTCCCATGTTACGTAAACTTTTTGTGAAGAATCATATTGCCACTTTTTATGTTGATAGTTATCCTTTTTTATCTTGATTTTTCTATTGAAAGATACAATATTATTTATTTCCATATTCCTAATAAAATGATTATTTTTCAAGTTATGACTTTCTCCAATTCTTGGGTTCTTTTTAAAACTTGGGTATTACATCTTATTCCTCCTGCTAGGGTTGTTAAATGTGCCAGTGGTAGCTTTATTACTTCAAATCCTTCTTGTTTGTAAATTTTTTCGGCGTATTTATCTAATTGTGGGGCAAAGGAAGGCATGAATACTCTTTTTATGGTGTTCCCATTTTCATCTTGAAACGTTTCCAAAAGTCCATTGGTGTAGGTTATGTACGGTGTTGAAGGTGGCGTTCCTTCTAAATATGGTACTCTTATAACTTTGTATCCCATTTTTTCAAAATTATTTGCTACATCATCAAAACTTGCCTGTACATCCATTAGTTTTTTATTTTTATTGACGAGTTTGGCAAGGATGTTTTTACTTCCGAATGGTTTAGAATTTTCATCTAATGTTTTCGATAATTTTTCTTTTTCTTCTTCACTTAGGTTTTCTATTATTTTTAGTGCCAATTTTATATCTCCTACGAGTATTGTTTTTTCATTTATTGGCATTACACCCATATCTATATGGAATGTTGGTGGAGTCTCTTTTATTGGTGTTTCTGGGTTATCTTTACCATAGGGTATTACTTTTTTATTCATTATTTTGCTCATATATTCAATTGCCTGGTTTATGGCCAATTCTGATGAAGCTGTAGCTGGATTTGTTAACAGTTTCGCAGTTGTCTCAATTGCTCTATAACCCACAAATGCGTTAATTGTGTTTGATACTACATCTCCTCCTTCTATTGCCATCTTCTTGTTGACTACTACTTTAATTTCTGGATATTTTTTTTCTATTAATTTTGCCAGGATTTCTCCTCTTTTGTCTCTGTTTGGATCCCACTCTAATCCATGATATCTCTTCCCCACAAATAAAGTATAGGTATTATCTGGGTTCTTGAGTGTTATAAAATAATCTCTTGCCCAAATGTCTATTCCTATGGGGGATTGAATTATATCTACATCAGCATTATATTTTTTAGCCATGTTTTCTAAATCTTGTTTGACTTTACTATCATATGGACCTATTATAAATGTGAACTTCGTTCCTTTCATTTTATTGAACAATATTTCATAATCATTATACATTCTTTGTATTAATTCATAAGGAATGTATGATTCCGAAAGAAATATTAGTAAATGATTTATTTTACCATTATGGTCCTCAAATAATATAGGATCTTGATGATGCTGTGTTTTGTAGTTATCGATCTGTATTTGAGAAATATCTCCTTTACTTGTTGTTTGAATATTAGATTCATTTTTTTGTATTGTTCGAGGTTTGATTGTATTTTGATAGATTTCAGGTCTTATATTTTTTATTAGCATACGACTCATCATCCCCCATTTTTTATTTTCAGTTTTATTTTTTTATTTCTATATTTTTTACTATGAAAATTTTTGTTAAAAGATTGTAAAATTATTGTTTTTTTTATTTTTACAAATTTTCAACAAAATTAATAATGACTTTACATTTCAATTTTTATAGTAATTTTAAGAAATCGATGATAGAAGAAGTAAAATTTATGAAAAGAGGGTGAAAAAGTATGGATTACTTTGTAAAAATTGGTAATAATTTGAGCAAAGTTAGTTCTAGAAATATTGAGTACGCAAAAGAAATAGATAAAGATAATAATAATATACTGGATTATAACGAAATAAAAGATTTTCTGATAAAAAATGATGACTTGAAAATTGTTAATACAGGGCAGGGTAAGAAGATAATTTATGAAAAGAGAATAATTAGAGAGTTTTCTGATTTTTTGACAGAAAAGTCCATTGAAACCCAAAATTTTATAAGGGATTATGAACGTATTATTGAATCTATGAAAGAGTTACAAACTAAGTATCCTGATAGGGTATTTTTACAGACTATCGGTAAAACATTTGAGGGAAGAGATATTGTTGTAATTAAAGTATCTAAAAAAAATGATCGCAGACAAGATAAAAAAAGTTTATTGATTACCGGATTGCATCATGCAAGAGAGTGGGCCACTGGTGAAGCTGCTCTCAATGTGGTTGAGAAGTTACTGGCTAACTACGATACCGATGAAAATATTAAGAATCTGCTTGATAATATTGATATTTATGTTATTCCTGTTGTAAACCCTGACGGATATGAATATTCTCTCAAACAAAGTAGATGGTGGAGAAAAAATAGGAAAGTTTTTAATGATTCTGTTGGTGTTGACCTAAATAGAAATTATTATACCGAAAAGAACCCAGAACTATATAGAACTAAAGGAGACAGACCTGATTCTATATTTGATGATTATGGTGCAAGTGATAGACCTTATTCCGATACTTATAGGGGACCTTATGGAGCAAGTGAAGAAGAAATAAAAGCAATACAAGACTTCGTTAATTCAAATAATATTAATACTGTTATAGATCTTCATAGTTATGGTAATATGATTCTTTTCCCATGGGGTATTACTGATAAGCCAACTATTTGGGAAAACATATACAAGGAAGTTGGTAATGAAATGAATCAGGTTGCAGGCAAGAAATACTGGGTTTCACAAGCTATTTATCTATATCCTACCACTGGCAGTAGTGAAGACTATCATCAAGAAGAAGGTAGATTTAATTATACTATTGAGGTAGGCAAGGGATTTTTCCCAAGTTCTCAAAAAGAACTCAATCAAATAAAAGAAGAAGTTTTAAATATGACAATCGTTTTTATGAAAAATTTGATGAACGGTAAAATACCTGTATCAAAATTTTTGGTTTCATCGTGATTAATTTTTTTTATTACTTATTTATTAATGAATCCCAGTATTTGGCTGATCCCTACAAGCGGTGCTATCTCTGCTTTCAAGCCTACATCTATATTTTTGAATTTTAGGACTTGTCCATATTGAGTAAACAAATCAATTTCTTCTTTTGCCCACCCACCTTCTGGACCTATCATCAAAGCCATTTTCTCTATTCTCCCAGATAGTATATCTGCATTTATTTCTTGATTTGTTCTATGGTCAAATGCTATAATTTTTGCGTATTTTTTTGATAATACTTTCAGAGTATCTTCAAGTTTTTGATCCAAAAATTTTATGTTTGTTAGAAAATGTTTTCTCACGTATATTGTATTCCAATATATTATTTTTTTTAGCCTCTCTATTTTTTTATGGATTTCCTGAAAATTTGTTGAAATAAATTTTGATTTTATCAAAAAAATTGAATTTATGGGTAATTGTGATATATGTTCTATACTGTCTTCAAAGTATCTCGATTTCAAGGGAACAATGAATACATCAATAACAGGGAATTCTATATTGAATCTTCCCACTGTTATAACCCTTGTTTTTATTTTATTTTTGTCTATGATTTTTTCAAATTCTGCTATAGCTTGTTTGTAATTATTGACTGTATTATCTATGGAGTTTAATATTATTTTTTCTCCTCTTTTGATCCTTAAAACATTAAATAAGTAGTGAATAATTTCAGAATCACTTTCTATAGTGTTTTCTCCTATTTCTATGTTGTCTATAACTTCACTACTTACAAATATCATCATAAACAATATTACAAGATTACTCTTATTATTTTTATAAATATTCTTTAGTGAAAAATAATATCTTTCTTTAAATTAAGTAATGTAAAAGAATATAAAAAAATGTATTATGAATAATGTATTTCTAAAAAAGGTAAGTGTGATGGATTGTCTAATAGCTTAAGTGAGGGGGAAAGGATCCTATGAAACATGCAAAGGATGTTTTTTATATTTTTCCTTATTTATGTTGTATTTTTTCTAGATTTATGTTGGTCTCTAGATAATATTATTCTTAAACTTCCTGAGGTTAAAAAAGCTGAAAGAGAGGTATACGCTGCCTATTACGATCTAAAAGTTTTGTACTCCCAATTTGGAATAAACTTAGATTCTTACTACAGATATTCATATAACCAACCAAATATAAATTTGAGGCTGGGACCTAATGCCATAAGAATTTCAAATGACTATAGTTATAACTATGGTGTCCAAATAAACTGGATTATTAGAACTTTTGGTTTTTTTGAACACCAAGCCATTTCAAAAGAAATAATATATAAGTCCAAAATCTTAAAGTATCAACATGTTATTAGTGAAATGTATTTGAAACTTTATCAGCTTCTATATGAAATGTTTAAAGCTTATAACATATATGAGTTTTCAAACAATAGCGTTTCTTATACTCATGAATTATTGGCTAATACTAAAAAGTTGTATGATGTAGGGGTTGTCGCAAAAGTTGATTACTTAAGAGCTTTATCCCTTTACCAAGAATCATTTAGCAAAAGCTTAGCTTCCTATCAAAATTACATTCTTGCTATGAAAAATATATACTCATTTTTGTGTATTGATCAGGGACAATCAGAGTTGACAGAATTGGTTTTTATATACAACAGTTATTTGGATTCCAATCATGTTGTGGAATTGACCGACTTCAAAAGGAATCCAGAAGATTTGAGAGTATCTCAAATCTTGTATTCCAATATAGTATCTTTAATTTATCAAAATAAGTCTATTTTGGCTCAGAATAATCCAAGATTGATACTATCTTCTCAGTATAACAGACAAAACCCATCCGGATTCTCAAGAGACTACAATTTTAATATATCTTTATCACTAACATGGAAAATATTTGATTCTCAATTATCCAAAAACCAATCAAAAGTAATACAGCAGCAAATCTTATCACTTTATGAAGAATATAAAAGAAATATTTATAACCTTGATAATTCACAAAACTCAATAAAAACTAAATACGAAATGGACTACAATATGTATCGATCTTTTTTATATAATCTTGATTATCGTAAAGAAGCATTCAGATTAATTAAACTTAAATATCAAAATGGACTAGCAACCTATCTTGACTATCTTGACGCTCAAAATAATTTACTTCAAACCATACTTAATTTGAAAAACTATAAAAACGAACTGTTTATAGATTATGTTAATTATTCATATTTAAATGATATTGATCTTAGGGTTGATCAAGTTACAAAGAAGCTCAAACCCCAAAAATTGCAAGGAGATGAATTAGAAAGGAAAGGAAATAACTAAAATGCGTAATATACATCTAGTTTACTTAATCCTCATCTTTCTTTTTTTGGGTCTATCATCTTGTTCTAGAGAAAATACTAAATTGGGAAGTAATAGTGAAGCTGAAAAATATCTCGTTCCTGTATTGGTCAAAGAAGCTTATTTTGACAAAATTGATACGTTTCTGGAAGCTGATGCAAGAGTAGAATTCAGAAATATAAGTAATTTGGCTTTTCAGGTGAGTGGTAGAATACAGGATATTTTTGTCCAGGAAGGTGATACTGTTGAAAAAGGACAAATCTTGGCTTCCTTAGATAAAACAGTTTATAATCAACAGCTTCAACAAGCTTATCAAAACGTATTGGCTTCTAAAGAAAACTATGAACAGGCCGTATATAACCTTAAAATACAGAAAATACAAGCCGATTCGGATTTAGAAAAAGCAACTCTTTCTTATAAGCAATCTCAAGAAAATCTTTACCTTGCTCAAATTTTTCTCTATCAATCAAAAAATGATTTTGAAAGATATTCTAAACTTCATCAAGAGGGAGTTATCTCTTCTCAACAATTCGAAAATATAAAAACACAGTATCAAAATAATCTTACTAATTACTATAATGCTAAGATAGCTTTGCAACAATCAAAACAAAATCTGAATGTCGCCAAGTTGAAAAAAGAGAGAATATCAATATTTGAAAGCCAAACCAAAGCAGCTTACTCAAATTATATCTCTTCTCTTAAAAACTATTACATAATAAAAGAAAATTTTAAATATACTGATCTGTATTCTCCTATTTCAGGTGTTGTATTGAAAAAATATCAGGATGTTGGAAATGTTGTTAGCCCATCATCTGTGATCTTTACAATAGGATTACCTCAAAACAAGATAGTTAAAGCTTCTATTTCTGATATTGATGCAAAAAAAGTTAAACCTAATAGTAAAGCTTTCGTAATATTTAGAAATAAACAGTATGAAGTGATAATATCCAAAATCTATCCAAACATTAATTACATAGGTCAATCCTACGTGGAAGCAAGATTTATCCAACCAAACAATGAACTTAATCATAATGACTACGTTAATTTGAAAATTGTTACCAAATCAATAAGTGGTGTTGTAGTACTCAGACAAGCAATAGTATATTCTGAAAATAGTCCATATGTTTTTGTTGTTAAAGATAACAAAGCTATTAGAAAAAATATTAAGATAATAGATAGTTCTGGTGATTTAGCTGTTGTTGAAGGTATTGAACCTAAAGAAAAGGTAATTATTGATGGTCAATACTTTGTGAAGGATGGGGATAACGTAAAGATTGTTGAAAGGAAGTAAATCTTATGGTGAGACTTGCTATAGATAGATGGGTTGCAGTTTTTGTTCTAAGTGTTGCTATACTTCTTATGGGTATCGTTTCTATCATTAATCTTAAAATAGAATTGCTTCCTGATATAAACTATCCAATGATAATTATTACCACTGTTTACCCGGGAGCTTCTCCTGAAAGAGTTGAAAGGGATATTACTCAAAAAATTGAGAATACCGTTTCTTTGGTAAATAATGTTAAAAAGGTTACTTCTACCAGTGCTGAGGGGTTATCAATAGTCAGAGCTGAGTTTGAATGGGGTACTAACCTTGAGTACGCCATTTTTGACGTTAGACAAAAATTGGATCAGATAAGAGAATCTCTGCCAGATGAATCAGAAATGCCATCAATAAATAAACAAAATATTAGGTCTCTTCTTCCTGTCGCTTTTTTGGCGTTAACCGGAAATTTCGATAGAAAATATCTGAGATTCTTGGCTGATGAGGTGGTTTCCAAAAAGCTTGAATCTGTCCCCGGTGTTGCCAGTACTACCGTTCTGGGAGGCCTTAAAAGAGAAATACAGGTATTTATAGATCAAAATGCCGTATATAGATATAATTTCCCTGTTTTCAATATTGTTAATTCTATAAAAGCTAATAATATTAACATTCCAACGGGATATATAACTCTTGGTAATAAGGATTTTACTATAAGACCATTTAGTGAGTTTTATAGTTTGGATGAGCTGAGATTGGTTCCTGTTAAATTTGAGATTGGTAAAACAATAAGAATTATGGATATTGGACAAGTCATTGACGGAACAAGGGATGTCCAAAGCTATGCTTTGTCTGATTTCAAACCTGCTTCTTACATCCTCGTTTTTAAAGAAGCGGATATAAATTCTGTAGAGGCTGTTCAACGAGTAAGAAAAACTGTTCCGTTAATAAATAGGGCTTTACCTGAAGGGGCAAACTTAAGCGTTGTTTTTGGTTTTGATGAACGTCTTATACCTATAATTAGGAATGTTCAGGAAGAAGCTTTGTATGCTTCTGTTTTGGCTGTTTTAATTATATTTTTATTTTTACTTTCTTTTAGAAGCACTATTATATCTGCTATTTCTATTCCTCTCTCTATTCTTGCTACTGCAGTTGGTTTGTTCTTTAATGACACTTCTATAAATCTTATAAGTATAGGTGCCGTAGCTCTCGCCATAGGAAGAATAGTTGACGACTCTATAGTTGTTATTGAAGCAATTCAGAGGAATATATCTAACTCTGTTATAAATGGTATTAATGATTTAAAAAATGTCATTATTAAGGGAACAAGTGAAGTTCTCCCAGCTATTGTGGCTTCAACTTTGACTACCATAATTGTTTTTGTTCCGATAGTTTTTATTCAAGGATTGGCAAGGGAACTTTTCTTGGATTTTGCTCTAGTAATAATCTTAGGTTTATTGGCATCTCTTTTAGTTGCTACATTTATAGTTCCACCTATGTTCCTATTCCTTTATAGAAAAAATTACAATATACCTCATGAAAATTTTACAGATAGGATTCTCAATTATCTCAAAAAGATATACGTTTACATTTTGATTTCAGCACTAAAAAATAGAGTATTGACCTTGTTGCTAGCATTCTCAATTTTCTTGGTTTCGGTATTTTTGATTATAAAAACAAAAAAAGATTTTTTGCCAACTGGTGCTTTCCCTGTTATAAATGTTCAGGTATATAATTCTGTTGGTGGAACTCTCTATGATACTTATGAAAAAGGACTTAAAGTTTTAAAGATTTTATATAGTACTGCAACTAAGTATACACATGTTTTGGGTGCAACTATGTCTGCAGGAGGTGATAGTGAAGCTATAAGTTTTATAGTTTCCATTTCAGGTCTTTCTACTATATCTTCTATTTGTGAAACCAGGGTAAAGTTCGATAGTAAAGACTTCGATAAATATCCTCTAATTATAAAAGAGGCAAGGGAAAAAATAAACGAAATTCCAGGAATAACAGTAAATGTTGTTGATACCTTTAGAAGCTTGGCCGGACTCGGCGGAACAAAGCAAATAGAAATAGTAATCAGCGGAGAAGATATTGATACTCTTTGGGAATTAGGGAATAAATATAAAGACAAATTTAGTAACATTCCTGGTGTTTTGGATCTGGATTTGTCTTGGAAAAAGGGTGTTCCTGAATTGAAGGTAGAGGTCGACAGACGTAGAGCTGCTTTCTACGGTATCAACACTATGGATGTAACCAATTTGCTTCAGCTTTCTACCACGGGAACTCTCGCAGGAAAGTATAAAGAAAAAGGATATGAATATGATATTAGAGTCAGGATACCAAAGCCTGTTAATGAACAAGAAATGCTATCCTTACCAATATTCTCTCCGGTATTAGGTAAAAATATTCCTCTCAGAGAAATAGCCTATGTAAAACCTGATTATGGTCCGGTTGTTGTCGAAAGAGAGGAAAGGGTAAGATGCATAAGAATATACGGCAATAAAGAGCCTAAGTATAGCCTCAGCGAAATTTTGGATAACATGAAAAAAATATTTGAAGAAGATCCTCTCCCAACAGGTTATAATTACAAATTTAAGGGGGAAGAAGAACAGCGATCTGAAACATTTACTGCATTTATACTCATAATATTTTTGGGTATTTTCTTAATATATACTGTTCTTGCTATTCAGTTTAATTCTCTTATTCAGCCATTTATTCTAATGGTTTCCATTCCACTGGAGATCATAGGAGTGGTTTTAGCTATAAACTTGTTTGGTTCATCTCTGAATTTGATGTCTTTGATGGGTATACTTATGGTTACGGGAATAGTCGTTAGTAATGCAGTTTTACTTATAGACTATGCAAATAAGCTTAGATATGAACAAAATGTTGATGTTGTTGA
>JANXBF010000038.1 GCA_025057615.1 Candidatus Calescibacterium sp.
TTTGGATCCACTTTTAAATTCCTTAGCAGGAAGTAACATTTCTAAGAAGTATGAGAATCTGGATTACCTTTTTTCTCAGTTGGTTATCAATACTTATTTCAAAAGTAAAACTGGTAATAATTATAGTGCTTATGAATTTAGGGATAAAATCATAAAGAATATATACGAGAATGATTCAGAGTTGATACCATTGGTTGAAGATCTATTTTCTTATAACACTCTGAAAATTAACAACCGCGATCCAATTTTTAACGCCTTTATAGATACTTTGAATAATTATTATAATGCTTGTTTGGCTTTAGTATAAAGTAATATTAAAAAATAATATTTATTTTTATGGGAATATTCCGAGTTGATTGTATGAAAGTGCTATTTTTTCTATTGCAAGAACGAAAGCTGCTGTTTTCATATCTATACCCTTTTCTATTGATTTTTCATAAACGCTATTGAATCCATTGATCATACTCTCATATAAACCTGATTTAACTATATCTTCTTCTGAGAAAGTATTGATGACATTTTTATATTCTATTTTCTTATTAGTGGCTTTTTCTATTTCTTTTAAGAGATTGATATTATTTTCTTCCCTCAGTCTTTTTTCAAGCCTTCCAAACCTAACATGTGATAAATTTTTTAAGTATTCAAAATACGAAACTGTTACTCCACCCGAATTGTAGAGTATATCAGGGATAACGAGTTTGCCATTTGCTGATAATTTATTATGTGCACTAAATGTTGTAGGTCCATTGGCTGCTTCTGCTATTATTGAGGCTTTTATTTTATCAACATTATTATCATTTATAACATTTTCAAGTGCAGCTGGAATAAGAACATCCACTTCCAATTCTAAGCAGTCGTTTGGGTTAGAAGTGGATTTGGCATCAGGATATCCAAAAACCCCTCCCTTTAATTTGACGTATTCACTCAGTTTATCTATGTTTATCCCTTTTTCATTATATATGGTTCCTGTTATATCTGCTACAGAAACTATTTTTATTTGGTTATCAAAAAGAAATTTTGATAAATAGTAGCCTACGTTACCAAATCCTTGAATTGATACGGTTATATCCTCTATATTTTTCTCAATTTTAAATTTTTTGGTTATATCCTTTCTTTCTGTTAAGAGATAGTTTAGTACATAAAATCCTCCTAATCCTGTGGCATATTTTCTTCCTCTTATTCCTGATTGTTCTATTGGTTTTCCGGTAACACAAGCTAAGTAATCTACTTCTCTATTGGAAAGAGTTGCATAGGTATCCAATATCCATGCCATCTCTCTTTCTCCAGATCCCATATCAGGACCTGGAATATCTATTGATGGACCTATAAAATTCTTCCTGTATAACTCAAATGTGTACCTTCTTACCGCTCGTTCTAATTCATTAACAGAATATTTTTGAGGGTTTATTTTTATTGCTCCTTTGGCTCCACCAAATGGAATATCCATTATTGCACATTTGTAACTCATTAAAGCTGCCAATGCCATTACTTCATCTAGAGAAACTTCATTACTTATTCTGATACCTCCTTTGGTCGGAAGTTTATGAAAACTATGTTGTGCTCTCCAACCGTAGATCGTTTCTATTTCTCCGTTGTCCTTCTTTATTGGAAATGCCACACTTATTACTGATTTACACTGTTTTATTAGTTCTAACAAGTCTGATCTTATTTTTACATATTTCGTAGCTTTGTCCACAAACGAGTTAACTTCTTTGAAAAAACTCATAATTTCTCCTTTCTATATATTTTATGTTAAAAATTCGCCACCATCAACATAGATAGTGTTTCCAGTTATCCAGTATGAAGCCGCGTGAGATAATAGCATTATTGCATTTGCTATGTCTATTGGTGTTGTAAGTTTCCCATGCGGATTGTATTTCTGAGCTTTTTCGATCATATCCTCATGACCTGGTATTTTCATTAGTGCTGGTGTAAGTGTAACCCCGGCACATATGGCATTGGCTGTTATACCATATGGTGCTAATTCCAAAGCCAATTGTCTTATATGTGCTTCCAGAACTGCTTTAGCTGCTGATACAGGTCCATAACTTTTCCAGTTTCTGCTGGAACCTATACTTGTCATTGCAAATATCCTTGCATCTCTACAAAACATGTTATTTTTAAGCAACTTCTGAACCCAATACACCAATGAATTTGCCATAACATCAATCGTCATCTCTAATTGATCTTTAGAAACGGCATCATCACCAATGTAAGGTTTTAAAGATCCAAAAGCTAGAGAATGGAGTAGTACCCTGATTGTTTTTTCTCCAATGCTATTTTTGAGCTCTCCGACTATTTCATCCATTTTGTTATTGTCTGCAGCATTTGTGTTATAAAAAATCGTTTTTCTTCCCAAGTTTTCTATTGTATTTTTAACATCAATTGCATTATTGATAGTTGACTTTCTATCCAAGTGAACACCAATTATATCCATTCCTGCTTTAGCAAGCGTTATTGCTGTTGCTGCTCCGAAACCTGATGAAGCTCCCAGTATCAATGCCCATCCACTTAGCTTTATAGGTTCCTTTATTAAATCCACCATACTCTCTGTTTTTAACATAACTCCTGTTTTAGTGTCCGTATATTTATATACCGCTTATTCGGACAAGCGGTTATATCTTCTCAAACTCTCGTATATCATCTTCTATGGGTTCAAAGGCTCCTTGCCAAAAATCAGGACTTTTTAAATCTATTCCCAATACTTTTAATATTCTTTCTGGTTTATCTTTTGGGGTGTTTTTTAATATATCTCTATAATCTCTACTTGTTATATTACCTTTTTCATATAAATTATATAATGCTAATCCTATGAGTAATCCAACTAAATAGGGATAGTTATAGTAATTTGATGAGTAATAATGTGGTTTATTTGCCCACATATATGGATGGTAAGAATTTACGCTATCTAAATAAACTTCTTTTTGAGAATCTAACATTATACTACATAGTTCTTTGGGTGTTAATATTCTTTCCTTTCTTATGTTTATGATTTTATCTTCAAATAGAAAACGTGAGATTATATCTACCACTACAACACTTGCTGTATAAAGGTATCCATCAAGTATATATGCCTGAACATATTTATTTTCTGAGTTTTTTATTGCATTTCTCCTGGTTATTGTTTCTGCCAATATGCTTGCTGTCTCTGCCAATATTAACGGTGAATGTCTGTAGATTGGGGTATTCTCAGACATCACCCAGTTGTGATAAGCGTGACCAAGCTCATGAGCTAATGTTAAAACAGATTTTATTGAGTCATCATAATTTACCAATATTCTTGATTCGTTGTTATGAACGTATATACAGAATCCACCGTCTGTTTTACCTAATCTTGGTTCTGTATCTATCCAATTATAATTGAATGCTGTCCAAGCCATCTTGTACAGTTCATCTGAAAAGCCCGAGAAATTTTCCAAGATGAATTCCTTGGCTTTATGGAATTCAAACTTTTCTATCTTATCCCAAAAAAGTGGAGCTGATAAATCAAACCAATCCAACTTTTCTAATCCCAATATTTGAGCTTTTTTATTGAAATATCTTTGAAATTTATTCAAATTTTCAAAAGAAGTATTTAAAACTATATCCAATATTTCTTTATCTATCTGGTTATAAAAAAGTGATTGTTCTAAAACACTGTTGAATTTCCTATTTTTACTTATAACTATTGAATCCCATTTTACTGAATTTAAGATCCTGGCAAATATGTATTCATTTTCACTAAATATCTCTATTTCTTTTTCATAAGCTTTTTTACGTATTTCTCTTTCAGGGTTATTATAGTAGTTCCTAAGTTGGCTTATTGAGATAATCTTGTCTTCAAATTGAACCTTTATATTTGAAATTAGTTCATTATATAAGGTTTTCCATTCTGATGAGGAAGAAACGTAAAGTGAACTGTATAGTTCTTCCTTTTCATTAGACATCCTATGCTCATAATTTTCTACTAATTGTTTTAGAAAATGGCTATATTCCGGAATATCTATTTTACTTTCGAATATTAGTTTTTCAATTTTTATGTTCAATAAATGTAAAGATGAGTTAATTTGATAAAGAATTCCTTTCATTTTATGAGCTTGCTCATTTTTGCTATCTGTAGAGAGAATACATGTTACGTATGCTTGTAATTTCCTATTGATCTGTATTATTTTTTCATATTCTGAAATAATTTGTTTTATTTTTCCATTATTATCTACTTTTTCTAATTCTTTATCTGATGATTCTAGGATAATTTTGAGATTATCTATTAGTTTTTTTAGCAATTCTATTTCTTTATATATTTGAGGAGAATCTGGTAAAGGATATATAGTTTCTAAATTCCATTGAATACCTTTTAACATAGTATAAACTAATCTTCTTTCTTATCTTTGTAAGGTTTACTATATAGATAGATTATTAGCTGTCCCCATATCGAAAGAGCAAGGAAGAAGAAATTTGAAAATTTTCTTAATTTAACTTGTTTTTGATAAGTTTTTGCTAATCCCCAAGTTATGGCAGATGTCCAAATACCATTAGACAAATGATAAGCTATTGAAGTTGTGAAAAATGTATATACAATGTATCCTATTGGTAAGAGAGGTGTAGAAAACCATACATTAACTTTTTGATAGGTTGAATCTCTATCATGAGGAATATTGAGCATCTTCCTTATTGAAAAAGGTAAATATTCATTGAACCTTACTGTTATCAAGTGGAACAATAGAGTTTTTAATATGATATATGCTGATATTCTTTGTAATATATATCTATAATTTGTTTCACTCTTTATTCTCATATCTATTTTACCTTTGCGTAATAAAATTAATCCAATAACAATATGCGATATTAATGGTATATATATACCAAATATTTCTACTAATGGAAAGAGGGGATTTTTATGAATAGATTTTGATAGCTTATTCAGTTTTTTGGGATTGTATGCTAACGTATTATTGATAAAGTGAGCTATTACAAATCCGCCAATGAATAAAATCCCCGTTATTGAATGTATCCTTTTATATACTACGTATGGGATATTATCTATTGTTTGTGTTATGATATCCAATGAATTTTTCAGGTTTTTTCGACAATTAGAAATAAGATTGGTAGTCGTTAATTTCAGTTCTGTTGATATATTTTTTTGTTTCATAGAATTTTTAAGAATTTTTTTACCGATGAACACGCCACTTACTAATCCTAAACCTATGATAAGTAGCATACGATTATTCTCCTTCCTTTGCTATATTAGAGCTTTTTTTATATTTACCTCATTGAGAACTTCTTCTTTCCTTGTTGCCCAAGTTGGGTAAGGGAAATGTATTACAATTGGGACTGGGCAATCAGGCTGTGATATTATCATATTACCCGGTTTGAGTATAATTGCTCTCTTTTTTAGATCTTCTGGTAAGAATGTATAGAAACTTTTAGATAGTTCAAAAGCATCTGATCTGCCTATTACTCTTATAGCACAGTTTGAAACTATCCTATGATCTATTTGACTTGCTGTTTGTTGTGCTCCTATTAGTATTATTCCTAAGCTTCTACCTCTTTCCGCTATGTCTATTAAAACGTCCTTTATAGGAGTATCATTTGATACTGGAGCGTACTTATTTAATTCATCTATAACGAAAAAGTATTTATTTGTATCATTTTCTTCTTCTTTTTTCAAATATATCAAGTAAAGAATTGAGGATACTACGAAAAGTTTTGATTTTTCATTCAAATTATGGACATCTATTACTGTTAATTGATTGTTTTCAATTTCTTTAACTATATTTGTTTTGTTTTCTTGGAACTTATTTATTAGAAAATTACAGTCTTCTTTAACTTTTTTAAACCTTCTTAAAAAGGCGTTTATAGTTGATCTTGATTCATTAAGCTTATTTATGTTCTCCTCTAAATAGTCTTTTATATACTGAAATAGCTGATCTAGATTTTCGATATATCCTTTGGAGGTTTCTATTACACCCTGATTTTCTAAATCTTTATCAGTTTTTTCTAGTAGATATTGTACATGTTTTTCAACGATTGATATTATTCTTTCCAAACTTTGAAAATCTTTTGATTCATCAACAAAAAAGAATTTAAACAATTCTTTTTTGAAGATTTCTGTTAGTGTGAAATAATATAAACTACCTTTTACTAAACTGTCGGGTGTATCTATTTCGAATTTATTTTTCTTTGGTGGTACCAGAATTTTGACGTTATTAAATGGTTTAGGTTCTAAGGATAGCCTTAAATATTTTTCTTCTAAGTCTTTTGATGATTCATTTTTCATATTTCTATAGTTATTTTTGTAATTAAGATATAGTAAATCAAATGATTTTACATTGAAAACTATTGCTCTGTATTGATTAGAATATGGTGATTTTTGTAATAGAGAGAATAAGAGAAATGTGGCGAAAGATGTTTTGGTTGCCACTCCTGACATACCTGTTATATTCACGTGTGCTCCACTTGTCCCATCAACAAAATCCAAATTTAAATAAGCGTTGCACTCGTTTCTTAGAAATCCAATTGGTATTTTGTTATCCATTTTATCAAAATATAATGCGATGTCAGAATTATTTTTGTCTACCAGATAAACTTCTGATGAGGGTTCGGGTGGAACATAAATTTCGGGCTCTATTCTGGTTACAAACACTTTTGCAGCAGTTATATTTATGTATGGTATCTTTTTATCTATTATTAATTCTGTTTCTATTGCGTATTGACTTGCTTCTGTGTATTTTATAATTTCTCTGACTATTCCATAATGAAAAATTTCGGTATTGTTATAGATGCTTTTTACTACTACTATATCATCAAGTTGAACTAAAGATTCTTTATCAACAAGAAAGTGGAACTCATATGGTGTGTTTGGCTTATGACCGAGGATATATCCTATTTTTTTCATTATTTATACTTTTTCTTCTTGATTTTTCTTAGATTCTGCTATTACTTGTTGTGAAATATTTGGTGGGGCTTCTTCGTAGTGTGATAATTTCATAGAGAATGTGGCTCGACCTTGTGTTGCTGATTTAAGTTCTACAGATAAATCTTTTATTTCCATCCATGGTGCTTCTGCTTTTATGAACTGCCAACCTTTTCTTGATGATGCTTCCATTCCCATTATTCTTGCTCTTTTTGTATTTAGTAGTCCTATAACATCTCCCAACATACTGTCTGGAACAAGAATTTCTAGATTCATTATTGGTTCAAGTAATATTGGATTGGATTTTGACATAGCTTCTCTAAATGCCATTGCTCCAGCTATTTGAAAAGCTAAATCACTTGAGTCAACTTCGTGATATTTGCCATCAAATAATATGGCTCTTATATCCACCACTTTGTTACCAGATAGTATTCCTTCTTCCATTGCATTCCTTATTCCTTTTTCCACCGATGGTATGAAGTTTTTAGGTATTACTCCTCCAACAATTCTGTCTACGAATTCAAAGCCTTGCCCACGTGGTAGAGGTTCCAATTCTAAATGTGCTATACCAAATTGTCCTCTACCACCAGATTGTTTTACGTATTTTCCAACAGCTTGAGCTTTGCCTTTTATAGTTTCTAAATATGGTATCTTCCTAGGAGTAATCTCTATATTCACTTTATACTTATTCTTTAATTTGGAAATGATATAATCTTGATGAACATCTCCTATGGTTGATATTACGAATTGTTTAACATCATGATCTCTGTAGGCTTTAAATGTGGGGTCTTCTTCAAGTATTCTGTTTATTGCAGAAGATAGTTTTTCTTCATCAGCTTTACTTTTGGGTTCAACACTTTTTTCGTAAAGTGGCTCTGGGTATATAATTGGTTTGAGTGGAGAGTTTTCAGAAGAGGAAAGAACATCTCCTGATAATGACTGTTCTAACTTATATGTTGCACAAATATCACCTGCAACACATTCATTTATTGGATTATGTTGGTCTCCTGATATTTCAACTAAAACTGAAATTTTTTCTTTATAATTTTTGGTAACATTTTGAACGAAGGAGTCCTTAGTTATTTTTCCACTAAATACTCTTATATATGAGACTCTACCTTTATAAGGATCTGAAAGAGTTTTGAATATTAAAGCTGATAAATCTTTATCATTAACTGTTAATAATTCTGTTTCATCAGAATTTAAAGATATTAGTTCAATGTATTTTAATAGGAGTTTTACTGATTCAGGTATCTTGGAGCTAATTGTAAACAATGGAAATATTAATTTCATTTTATATGCTTTTTTAAGATTGTCTAATATTTCTTGGATTGATAATTCTCCTTGATCCAAATACTTGTTCAATAAATCTTCGCTTGTTTCTGCTATAGTTTCCGTGATTTTTTCCAAGTAAGTGTTTGTTTGTTTTTCTATAGGATTTTCTATTTCCTTTAATTCCCCTTTGTCAAATAAATATGCTTTTTTGGATATTACATCTACTGCTCCTTTGAAAGTGTTATTTTCATATATTGGTATGATTAAGGGTATTATTCTGTTACTGTAGTTTTCATTTAGAGTACTAATAATGTTTTCAAAATTAAGGTTTTCTTTATCAAAGTGATTTATTATGAATATTATAGGTGAATTGGTTTTTTCGGTTGCCAAGAACCAGGATCTCTCTGTTCCAACTTCTGCAGGATTCTGAGCATTAACTACTATTGCTATGTTTTCTACCGCAAATATTCCTCCCAATATCTCGCCTATGAAATCTGAGAATCCAGGAGTATCTATTAAATTCAATTTATAGTTTTTGGTTTTTATCGGGAATACTTTCAGATTTGTGGTAGTTTTTCTTCTTTTTTCTTCTTCGTCTGTATCCAATAGAGATGGTGTTCCAAAAGTACTTGAGAGTTTATTCAAATAGGCGATTGTTTCTATTATTGAGGTTTTTCCTGTTGATGAGTGTCCAAGTAGACAGAGATTTTTTATTATCATGATTTCCTCCTTATACTTCTAAATATTCTCGTGGTATTTTTTTACCCGCTTTCAGGGCACATTCTCTATGCCATTTTTTACCTCCGATTTTGACCCATTTCGTTCCTTCAATCAATCCTCTGCAGTATCTACATTTAGCGGGTCCAGGTTTTTTTATACTTGCTTTTTTCTTTTGTGCCATGACTACCTCCTTTATATTTAATCCTTGTCAATAATATTAATTTAACGGAGTGCTGAATTTCCCTTGTTGTGTGATAATATTAATTCTTCTACTGGATTAAAGTATTCTTCTGATTTTTCAAAAACTCCATCTAATCCTTTACCTTTGTCTTTGGGCCTTTTTGTATCTGCGAATAACCCTTCTTCTATTGCTTGAAATAATCCTTTTCTTTCTACTTCTACTAATAGTTCATATGCTTTTTCTTGTAAATAATTTGCCCTTTGTTCTATGATTCCACCTGGTTTGATCTCTATTTCATTTAGTAAATCTTTTGCAGCATTGAAAGTATATTTTACTGCCTTTAAACTGAGGTATCTATCTTGGAGTAGGGGAGTATGTATTGCTTCTGTTAGAACTCCTATGAGATGTATATGTTGATTGGTTAAAATTGATACCAGGTTAAACATATTGTCTATTAGGTGAGTGTGGAATATATTTCCTGTTACCCATCTTGTTGGAGGCATGTATTTAAGTGGACAGTTCGGAAATAGATTCCTTATTAATAGAGCTTGTGATAACTCGTATAAGAATGAATTAGTTATATCGGGCCTTATTTCATAAGCGTGTCCCAAACCTATTAATCTATCTGGCATATTGCATTTTTTTGCAAACTCATAATTTATATAATGTGATGATATTATTGTATACCCTTTTTCAAAAGCATCTGCTGTGGTTAAATAATTATCTTCTCCTGTATTAATTATTATATCCGATAAGGTAATTACTAATCTTGAAAAATACTGATCAATGAATGTTCTCTGTGGGTTTATATCTCTGAATAGTATTCCATACATACTATCGTTTAAGAGCATGTCTAATCTTTCTATTGCTGCTAATGAAGCTATTTCTGGCATACATAGTCCAGATGAATAATTAACCAACATTAGGTATCTTTTTTGGTTTTCCATTTCTTGGTCCAGTGTTTCTCTCATTAATTTGAAGTTAGCTTGGGTTGCAAATGTTCCTCCGTATCCTTCTGTTGTTAGTCCTTCGGGAACGTAGTCCAACAGGCTCTGCGCTGAGGATCTGATTACAGCTATACAGTCTGCACCTTGCCTTACGGCAGACAATGCTTGAACCTTGTCTTCAAATATGTTACCTGTTGCAACTATTACATATATCCAGGGCTTATGTGGAAGCCCATATTTTTCTATTAGTTCTTCTCTTTTCTTTCTCTGTGATAATATTGAATTGATACCTTTTTCTGCTAATTCGTAAGAATATTTTTTGTAATCATCTATTTTATTTTTTATTTCTTTTATTTCATCTGGTTTTATTTTTTCTATTTTTTCAATGGTTTCCGATATGTTTTTGTTAGATAAATAGTAGAGGTATCCTATTAAGTTGGATATTCCTTTGTTAATTATGTTAGCTTTTTGTGCTTTTTCTATTAGGATGTTACAATAAGGTATTCCATCTTTGTTTGCTCCATTTATTCCCATTATTCTTAGTGTTGCTCTTTCTATACTTACTGTTGAGTGTTTTTTTATGAACTGAAAAACATTGTTGACTATTTTTTGAGCTATTTGATGTGATTTATGTGCCAGTTCCTTGTTATAGTTGAGATTTAATGTACTCATATTTCATAGATTTTGACATTAATTTGTTGAGTTCCTTGTGTTTTTGGTTCTAATTTTTTCATTGTAAAAAAAATGTTAATTTTTTTTTATTTTTTGGGGTAATGTGCCATTTTTGTTTAAATTTAACTATAGGGGGTTGAAAATGAGAAAAGCATATGTCCTTTATTTATGGCTTGTTTTGTTTGCCTTATTTGTTTCCTTTTTTTCTATTATTCTCTTTAACTACGTAAGTGGAGATATAAGAGTTACTAAGAAACTTGTAAAAGAAACAAATTTTTATAATACAATTAAAGGAATAGCTGTAATTGCTACTGAATTAAATAGAAAAGGTCATACAAAAGGCCACTACTTTTTTAAAGGAAATAAGTATAATTTTTATACTAAAAGGATAACAAACACTAGAGTATTGGTTCAAATATATGCTAATGATGATCTAATAGCAAGAGTTATTGTTCAAGACAGAAAATACATATCTGATTTGAATGTTTATTTTTCCGAAAAATTGGAAGGAAGAACTTCTTTGAATTCCTTTACAAGATATTCAACATTCGCTACTACTACTGAAAGAG
>JANXBF010000039.1 GCA_025057615.1 Candidatus Calescibacterium sp.
TATAGAAAGATGTTAAGTTTTTTATATAGAGCTTTTATATATAAAACTTTTATATGGGTTACCTAGAATATTGATAATTACTTTAAAAAGAAGTGGAATTCAAATTAAGAAAGCTCTATTAACAGTTTTTTTAAACAATAATAGATGATAATACTCAGCATTTTGATATACTTATATAATTATCTTGTAATTCTGAGGTATAAAATTCTTTGGGTTTGACAATATTAATAATTTACCGGGATATATTCCTCTGCTATAAAAAAAGTTTCTAATCCATTTGTAAATTCTCTTGGTAAAGACATAGAATGGTTCAGATAATAGTCTAATAGTAATAAAGCCAAATCGGAACGGTAATTTAGATACCACATTTGGAAATGCATGAAAGATAATTCTTAACAACGTTGTTGGTGAAAATGGATGGGATATTAGCCATTCAATCTATGTAGACCAAATTGTCAACTTTTTCGTAACCTGGATATAGTTGGAACAATTCAAATTATGATCCAATAGTGATAAAAATAAAAATAGGCAGAGAAAAAAGTATTTTGAAGCGTATTATTTATCATATTTAGTAATTTTTACTAAAAAATTCTCAGTAAATTTTTTAAACTATCCAAAAAATGATAAAAAATCTCAATAAAGGATAGAAAGATAAAACCATTAAATATTATTATACCATCAGAATACATAAAAAATATATAAAGCTAAGAAAATTGAATATGAAAAAAAGCCTTTTATTTTTGCAATTTTTAATAACTTTATCTTTGCTATTTAACTTTTGTTTAGCTTCTAAACTCAGAGTAGGATACGAAATTGATATGAGAACAAAAACAATAAGTATAAGACAAAACTTATTTATTGATTACAAATTTTCCGAAAGATATAGGATTAGGTTTATATTCAACGATATAGATTTGGATAAAGATCTGTTCAAAGATAAAATAGATCTAAGAGCAAGGCTGTACTATTTGCCAAGCAATAATGAACAATTTTTCTTTACTTTAGGAAATAATTTTAAAAACTTGGGCTATTCCAAAAAATTTGGTAATTACGAACTAGAATTAGTATTAGCCAAACGTCAAAAACTAGACATAGATACAGCAGTGAGACTCCACTTATCAAACTCTTTCTCAATAAAATTTGGTTTCATCAACACCCTATCAAAAAAAAGAGAATTCTACGTAAGACCAAGATTAATATTTTTTATCAAGTAAAACATATTTTATCAAAATACTTTTCTCCCAGAAATAGTTCGATAGCTTCCCAAGAAAAAAATTATTTCATTTTTACCCTTTCTTTTCAACTTCATTACATCATAATTACATCATAAAATGCTCATAATAAAATATCAAACACATTAATTAACCCCTCTATTTTATTTTTTAAACCTATTCCCCTTTAGTTAGAATTCTTATCAGTCCCAAAGTTATGAGAAAAACAAGATGAGATCACAATTATATAGTTTTTCAAAAAACAAACCCCTCTGTTTCCTCTTTCACTATTCTCCTAAATCTATACCAACTATTTCTCAAACCTTCCCTTTTAACAAAAGCTTTTTAATATTTCCTCTAAATTGAATATCAATTCCTTTAGTTCTACTTTATAACCTCTAAATTTTGATAAATGATATTTAAAAGTTTTAACAGTATACTGAATATTTAATGTATCCATCAGATATTTTTGAGCACAGTTGAGACAGAAGTACAAACTCCTACTTTTCTTTTTGAAAACTTCTTTACAGTTATCTACGTTTATCTTTAGAAGCACATTAATCAATTTTGTATTGTATTTGAGAATTGGAGATCCATCGTAAAAAAACATCCTGAAAAGTTCGTCCTGACTAAACCTGTTTTTACAAAATATACACATCCTAATTTTAATCATTACTATTCTATCTTCATAAGTATACTAGATGATAAGATAAAATTATATACTAATCCTGTAACATAAATTTTACCATCACTAGCAATATTAATCCTTCCAGAATCAATACTACTGTTTTTACCAAATATATTACCACAGATGAAATATCCATTGTTAGAAAAAGTTTTATCAATTTTACCATTTTGGTTTAGTCTGACCAAAAAAAGTGGTGAGTAACCATTATTACATATTTCACCTAAAACATAAATTTTACCATTTCTGTCAACTATCATAGAGGACGGTAAACTTCCTGACTCTACTTGAATTATAGAAACACCCTCTGTGCCAAAATTTTTATCCAGGTTTCCATTTGAATCCATCTTAATAACAACAGACTGATTGCGTTTATTACTGTCTTGGCTATTTGCTAATACGTATATCTCTTTATTAGGAGTTGCATTAATTGATATACCCCAATCTCCAAACTCTCCACCACAAATATTGTGCAAAATTATGTAACCCTTCTGTCCGAAAGATTGTCCAAAATCTTTATCTAATCCACCATTTCTATCAATTTTCGCAACAATTAAATCATAGTCTTCTCGTATATTATTATAGACTGAACCGGTGACAAAAATGTTGCCATCATCATCAACACATACTGAAGTAGCACTATCTTGAGAACCAAAATTCATTTTAATATATCCATTATCTGAAAAATCTCCATTCAACTTACCATTCTGATCAAGCTTCATGACAACCATATCCCTATTTTCCAATTCCTCGACATATCCAACAAGGTATATATCTTGATTCTTATCAACATACAGGGAATTAAAAAAATATTTAACTTTATTAGTATTAATGACAAATTTCCCTTCCTTTCCAAAATTCTTATCAGTTTCTCCATTACTGTTTAGTTTTAATAAGAAGAAACTTGAGTTGTATTCACTGAAACTTTGACCCAATATATAGATATTACCCGATTCATCAAAATGAACATAGTCAACAATTTCATCTCTATTTCCAACTATTATCTGATCTATTACAACCTTACCATTTTTTCCGAATTCTTTGACTATATTCCCAAAACCGTCCAATTTTACAAGAACTATATCATTATTATAACCATTATAGGCATATCCACACAAGTATATCCTATTTTTATGAAAATAAACATAATCAAGTTGTTCAATAAAGTAAAAATCACTTTCACAATCCCAATTTGAGTTCATACCCAAAATAGATATATATCCGTTTTTCCCGAAAGAACTAATACTATTACCCTTATGATCAAATTTATATATGAAAACATTTCTATTATTACTTTCATTAAAAGTATTTGCAATAACATATATGTTATTGTTATCGGCAAAAACAAGATTACCATAACTATTATAGCCATTTCTTATACTGATTGATATATAACCATTATTACCAAACTGTTCATCAGGATTTCCATCACTTTTTAGCTTTAAAACTAATACATTTTGTCTTTCAACATCTTCAGCGGCTCCAGCCACATAGATATTGTAATTTTCGTCAACAAAAATAGAATTACCATAATACATTTTTACATTTTCGAAAACACGATTGGATATCATGTAACCATTATCAGCAAAACTTTTATCTAAAGATCCATCATTATTAAATCTTGCTACAAAGAGTGTTACATCATCATCATTTTGTGCAAGACCAGTAACATATAGTCTATCTTTATTATCAGCAACAATAGATATGCCTTCCTCATCTCTGTTTTTTTCTGTGATACCATCCTTTATAACAAAGCCATCTTCTGAAAAAGTGTTATCAATGTTCCCCTGATTAGTAATTCTAATCACTAAAAGATCACTATTTTCTGAATTATTTAGTGAACCAACTATGTATAATTTACCTTCGTCAGTAACAAAAAAATTGTTTATCACATAATCATCAGTTTTAATAGCATCATATAAAGAAAATACAGCATTACTACCAAAATCCCGGTTTAATCTACCAGTTGAGTCTAAACTTAGAATAATTTCATCTACCTTAAGCATATCTTTTGATAAAATGGAAGAAAGAATAAAAATATTCTCATTTTTATCACTGCCAATAAATATTTTGTAATTTTTATCAAATTTTTTATCGTCAATAAGAACAGACCCATTTTGTCCAAAATTTTTGTCTATTGAGCCATCCTGATTTAATCTCACCAAAAGTATATGATTGTCGTATATCAATCCCAAAACATAAACCTTTTTATTTTTGCTAATATATACAGAATAAGGTTGGTAATGATCATTAAAATACTGTGGATTACTAAACAAAGCTTCTCCATTTGATCCAAAATTTGTATCCAATTTCCCATCCTTATTAATTTTCCTGACTACTAAATTGAAATAACCATTTTTCCAGTTATAATCCAAAAGATAAATATTTGCCTCACTGTCCAAATATGTGTCAAATGCACAGTAATCAATGGAGTTCACTACTACCCTATTCAGAATAACTGCTGAATCATTATCTCCATCCATATCAATATCCCTTTTCAATTGTGTTCCAAAATTATTTGATATTTTCCCCAACGGCTCACGATAATCATTAACAAAATCACAGCTAGAAAAATTAAAAATGAAGAATATAAAAAATAGTCCTAAAACTATTATTGTGTTTTTTTTCTTAACCATCCCCACCCCCAACCTTCCATACTAAACAAATAAATTATTATTCAACATTTAACTATATTAAGAAAAAATTGGCATAAACCAAACCTATTACAATTCTGTATATTCCAAAAGCAAAAAAGGAATTTTTAGATAGAAAATTAAGTAGAGTTTTTACTGCAAATAAAGCAGAAACAAAAGAAGTAATGAAACCAACAACTAATATAGCCCATTCAGTATTATTAATATTTCCAAAAGAATTGTAAAGATCAAACGATGTTGCTAATAACATAGTTGGAATAGCTAACAAAAATGAGAATTCTGCAGCAGCTTTTCTAGTAAGCCCCATAAACATTCCACCTATTATAGTAGCTCCAGATCTTGAAACACCAGGAATCATAGCCATACTCTGAAACAAACCAATAACAAATGAATTACCATATCCCAAAAAAGAAGGATTGTCAATTTTACTAAATTTACCAGAATACTTATCAGCCCAAATTAATACTATTCCCCCACTAATAAGTGATATAACTACAACAAGATCATTACCAATAAGATATCCTTTGATGAATTTATAAAATGTAAATCCCAATATCCCAGTTGGAATAAAAGCTAATAATATTCTTTTCCAAATTTCCATATCCTGAATTAATTTTTTCCAATATATACTGAGTACTGCAAAAATGGCTCCAAGCTGTATAACAATCTGAAAGGTTTTAACAAATGGAGTATGCTGTATATTCATCACATGAGCTGCTAAAACTAAATGCCCAGTAGATGATATGGGTAAAAATTCAGTTATCCCCTCAATTACACCTAAAACAATAGCCTGCCAAAAATCCATAAATTTATCACCTCATATGAATCTATTTTATATATTTTCATATACTAACCCTGTTAAAAAACTTTTGAGAAGGGATTATAATTGGAAAAGTAGAAGTTGAATAATATACCATGTGGATAAGTAAAACCTTAACAATAGCAAGGTATACAATAGATTTTGAATTTCGTAGATTCCTACCTCATACTATAATATTTCTTGGATTAATATTTGTAGGTATAAGCTCAACTTTTAACTTCTTTGGAATGAAATTCCAAGAAAGAGTATTTTATGACATATCTCTAACATTGATAGGAATATTCTTAATAATTCTTTCTATAAGCCTTGGGATATCAAATATAGCTTATGAAATAGAACGAAGAATTATATATACTTTTTTGAGCAAGCCAATATCAAGAGACCAGTATTTCATAGGCAAATTTTTAGGAACCTCCTTCTTTCTGCTATTTGCTTACCTAATATTCAGTTTGGAATGTTTCTTAATAGTATATTTCTATACTAAAAAACTAATGTTTATCATTTTCGCAGCCTTAGGTTTACAACTATTGAAATCAACGATAATATTGGCTTTCACAATGCTTTTATCGATTTTTGTCTCATCTCCTGTAAACATAACCCTTACTTTACTTTTCTATACATTCTGTGAGCTATCTGTATTATACGTGTCTACCATTTCTGAAGGAATAACTCAAAAGATACTACTATATACAAAATTGTTGCTCCCATACTTTGATTATTTTAACATAAACCAGGGGATAGTTTTCTCAGCAGGAACTCCAATAAATCCCTGGTACATATTTTTTGCATTCATATATGGTGTATCTTATCTTCTGTTCTTCTTAAGTTTATGTAATCTGATCTTCAGTAAAAAAGAAGTATAGATTAAATGAGTTTGTTAGAAAAACTATTTGATGAATCCACAACAAGTGTACACATAAAAGAGAATAGATACTTACTAAAAAAAGTTGGAACACCCGGTAATTGGAAACTCATAAAAGAAAAAAAATTTTTTAATCAAGAAGAAATAAATGAGCTTATAAATGAAATCCTAAATTCACCCAAAACTGTAATAGAAATAGAAAGACAATACACGAAAGTTATACAACTTGATAGATATAGAATAGTCGTAGTATTTCCGCCTATATCAGATAAAATAGAAATAACAATAGTTAGACCTATAAAGAGGCTATCACTTGATGATTATTGGGAGATATTCCAAGAATATGGTAAAGAATCTCTTGATAGATTAATAAACAGGATAAATGCTCAGGTTGAGGGTCTATTAATAGCAGGAGCACCAGGACAAGGAAAAACTACATTCGCACAAGCATTAACTGAATACTTTGCTAACAACAAAAAAGTTGTCAAAACTTTGGAATCCCCTAGAGACTTATATGTAGAAGCCGATATAGTTCAATACTCAAAAAACTATGCAAATGTATCAGAATTGTACGACATACTCCTGTTATCAAGACCTGATTACGTGATATTTGATGAAATGAGGAGTGACGAAGACTTTAATCTTTATGTTGATCTTCGTTTAGCAGGAGTTGGAATGGTTGGAGTAGTCCATTCAACATCACCATTTGCAGCAATACAACGGTTTATTCACAGAATAGAACTGGGAGTCATACCATCAGTAATAGATACAGTCATTTTTCTTGACAAAGGTAAAATATCCAAAGTTCTAACACTAAACATATTAGTAAAGGTTCCTGAAGGAATGGCCGACCCAGGATTGGCACGCCCTGTAGTCGAAGTCAAAAACTTCGTAGATAATACACTGGAATACGAAATATACACCTTCGGTGAACAAACTATTATAGTCCCCGTATCTCAAAATATACAAAAAAATAATCAGGAAATAATAAAAAAAATAGAGGATAATGTCAAAGCAATAATGGGAAACAAAAAATTCAAAATCGAACTAATTAATCCCAGATACGCAGTAATCTGGGTCAACGAAAAACATAAAAAAGACATCATAGGTAGAAAAGGAAGAATAATCAAAGATCTTGAGCAAATACTCACAATGAAATTGGATGTAAAAACGTTCACCAACTAAAAATAATCTGGAGGTGGAAAATGAAACTCATCAAAATGTTCTTCCTATTCATTTTTATCATTCTCATAAGCTGTTCAATACTGATATTCTTGGGATTTATAGGAGGAAAAGAAGAGAAAGGAGATTTAGTAGCAGTCCTAAAACTACAAGGGATAATAATTAACAATGAAGGCGAAGAAAACACAATAGACAGTAATCAAGTATTATCAACACTAAATAATATAGAAAAAAATAAAAAATATAAGGCTGTGTTATTAATTGTGGATAGTCCAGGTGGAATGGCAGCACCAAGCTTAGAATTAACATATAAAATAAAAAATCTCAAAAAGGTAAAACCAGTAATAGTATACATTCAAAACCTTGGAGCATCGGGAGCATATTACTTCTCTTCAGCTGCAACATATATCGTTTCAAATCCTCAAGCAATAGTCGGTAGTATAGGAGTTATCATTTCAGTCCCACAATTATACAAAGCAATGGATAAAATAGGAATAGAAATAATTAATATCAAAAGCGGAAAATATAAGGATTCCCTGAGTCCATTCAAACCCCTTGACAAAGACCAAAGAGAATATTTCCAAAAATTGGTAATGGAATACTATTACCAATTTGTCAGAGATGTTGCAGAAAATAGAAACCTAAAAACCAAGGAACAAATTAGAAGACTCTATGAAGTTGCAGACGGAAAAGTTTTCTCATCCTATACAGCACTGAGATACGGACTTATTGATGAAATTGGAGTGTTAGAAAATGCTAAAGAAAAAACAAAAGAAATACTAAAAAATAACAAAGTAAAATTTGTTGAAATAAAACTTTATAAGAAAACCCCTCTTGAAAAACTTGTTGGATCAAACCTGGTTAATAAAATACAACCACGATTAAAATACGGTGTCTGGACAATCATGGAATAAATGATATTTTATTGTTTATAAACTTGGGTTGTTTCCCAGAATTCGAGTAACGAGTCAAAAGTTTTTTGTAAATTTTCATATAGATTACGAGAGGGCCTGAAGTTGAGCATAGTTTTAGCTTTGGTTATATCCGCCCATGTTTCTCTTGGCTCAAAATCAGCATACTGTCCTATTATAACCTTTGTTTCTTTGCCAACTATTTTGAACATCGTTTCCAAAAGTTCTATAACTCTCAATGGGTTATCACTACCTATATTTATTATTTCAAATACTCTATCATTTTTAAATAAATCAACGGAATCATATGTTACTTTACTAACATCTTCAACATAAGTAAAATCACGCTTTATCTCTTTACCTCTGACAACTATTGGCTTATTTTTCAGTATGTTTTGAAAGAACTTATAAACTGCCATATCTGGACGATTATAAGGACCATAAACAGTGAAGTATCTCAGAATAATAACCTTAAAATTATATGTTGAATGAAAAAACTTTGCAATATTCTCAGAAGCAAATTTGGTATACCCATATGGAGACCTAAATTCTTTTATACAGGCATCCTCTTTGTAAGGCAAAGGATTTCCAATATAAACAGAAGAAGTCGAAGCTAAAATAATATTCTTTTCAAAATTATTAGCAGTTCTAATAAAATCAAATAAGTTCTGAGTAGCTATAATATTATTTTTTATATATTTATCAGGGTGTTTTAAACTATATTTTACACCCGGATATGCAGCCAAATGAATAACCAAATCTATTTTTACATCATTCAAAAATTTAGATAATGAATATACATCTTTTTTTGATATCAAGTTGAGATTTAGATGACTATAATTGCTAAATTTATTTAATTTTTTTAATCTAAACTTTTTCAAAATGGGATTATAATAACTATTAAAATTATCCAACCCAAAAACAGTGTGGTACCTAGTAAGAAATTCCAGCGATACAAAGTAACCAATAAAACCACACGAACCTGTTATCAAAACATTCATCAATCTATTCTTCTACGGCATACTTTAAACTACCTCTTCAAAAACTCATATGAGCAACAAAATATTAATGAAGGTTTACAACATTATTAAGTAAAATAAGATATATGTAGGAGGTGAGTTAATCATGTTGACAGTCAACCAAGTTTTAGTATCCACAGACTGGGTCATGGAAAACCTAAACAATCCGAAAATAAGGATAGTAGAAGTTAATGAAGATGTATTATTATACGACACAGGTCATATACCAGGAGCAGTAAAAATAGACTGGCATACTGAACTCAATGACCCCATAACACGAGACTTCATAGATGAAAAGAAATTTGAAGAACTGTGCTCTAAGAAAGGTATATCTAATGACACAACAGTTGTATTCTATGGAGATAAAAACAACTGGTGGGCTTGTTACTCATTTTGGATATTCAAACTCTTTGGACATCAAGAATGTAAAATAATGGACGGGGGAAGAAAAAAATGGATAGAAGAAAATAAACCAATGACAAAAGAGGTACCTTCCTACTCACCAACAAACTACAAAGCAAACCCAAGAAATGATAAAGAAATAAGAGCATTCAAAGATGAAATATTAGAACTATATAAAACCGGTAAATTAGGTAAAGACGTTAAACTTGTTGATGTAAGAAGCCCACAAGAGTACACAGGTGAGCTAATACATATGCCAGACTATCCACAAGAAGGAGCTCTAAGAGGAGGACATATACCCACTGCAGTCAACATTCCCTGGGGAAAAAATGTCAAAGAAGATGGAACATTCAAAAGTATTGAAGAATTGAAAAAAATGTACGAAGAATTAGGTATAACAGAAAATAACGAAATAATAGCCTACTGCAGAATAGGTGAAAGATCCTCATTAACATGGTTTGTACTCAAATACTTACTTGGATACAAGAATGTTAAAAATTACGACGGGTCATGGACAGAATGGGGAAACAGCGTTAGAGTACCTATAGCCAAAGGTAATCAACCCGGTGAAGCAAAATAAAAAAAGAATAAAAGAATTGAAAATAGAAGATATTCAAAATATAGCTGTATGGGACAAAGATGGTGAATTAATACAACCGTTTTTTTTTGATCCCAATCAAGAAGTACTTACTCCCCTACACCACGATGTTATCCCTGCAGAATTCTATGTTAGATCAACCCTATATAAGGATTCACAAAAATACATAGCAATTTGCAAATACTCAAAGGAACTATTTTATAATCTTAACGATTACGAATCCCTAGATATATGGTTTTTTAAACATAAAATAAAAAAATTGGATTATAAAGACTTACCAGTTTACCTTGAAATAAATTTAAATACCTACCCATTCTTTAATAATTATCTCATTATTACCTATGGATATGATGATTTACCCAAAATGGGAAAAAATCTTCTCAAAATTATTAACAAATTCAACAGATTAAACATTTTACTTACAGGAGATTTAGGAAGTGGAAAAACAACATTCCTAAAAAACGTAATAAATACCAACAGCCCATCATTCAACATCATGAACTCATTTAAACTACACAATGATGAATCAAATTATAATAACTGTAATCAAAAAATCATAAATCACTGGGATTTATATAGAATAGAAACTAACCAAGATAATCTAAATGACATAGACTTCTGGTTCCATCTAAACCAAGAAAACACCATAAATTTCATAGAATGGGCTAATAAAATAAAACTTGAATACTATTTATCAAATTCTCCAAAGGAAAATCTGCTGTGTTTCAATTTCTCATTTATTGAAAATGAGGATAAATATAGAATACTAACTATTTCATCATTTTTTAAAATCCTAATGAAGGATTTTCAGACATTACTTGTATAAAAATAATAGTAGATATGTAGATAAAATTAATATAAGGAGGTAAAAAG
>JANXBF010000003.1 GCA_025057615.1 Candidatus Calescibacterium sp.
TAACGTCTTAAAAGACGCGATTAGACAAGATAAATAGGAGGGCTTAAATCCCTCCTCTTCATGCAGTATTTGGAATTAGATTTTTTGTATTTCAATTGAAAATATCTTTTTATTTTCTTTTAACCATTTTTTTAAATATTTGGTTTGATACTTTTCATTCCAAAATCCCATAAAAACATTTGTTACTCTAAAACATGATCCTTGATTAACAGCTTTTTTAACAGAATCAATAATAAAATCTTTATAATCTATCACATCAGTAGAGACAAAAATCCTGGACCCCTTCTTCATTTTATTATTCAAAAGCTTCAAAAAATTTGGATTAACCAATCTCCTACTGATATGGGCTTTTTTCGGCCAAGGATCAGGAAAATTTATAATTATCTCATCCACGGAATCATCGGGAATCAAAAAATACAACGCAAATTCAGCACTAGCTTGAATCAACCTAACATTACTTATTCCATTTCTTACCAATTTCTTTGAAACCTCTTTCACTAACCTATCAGATTTCTCTATACCAACTATCTGATATCCTGGATTATCAATAGAATACTGAAGCAAAAAATCTCCCTTCCCAAAACCAACCTCTAAAACCAAATAGTCGATACTATCAAAAACCAACCTCAAAATGTAACTTGAATTACGATTAACCCTTATGAAACCACCACTACAAGATAATTTATAAATTTTTTGATAAAAATTAACAGGAAAAATTATATTAGAATAGCTCATGGCAAAGAATAAGAAGAAACTTTCTTACCATCAATTTTAATAACTATCTTTGCTTCACCAATATAAGAAACCTGAAAACTACATACAAAAACCCCAGTATAATACTGTTTTAAAATCGTTCGATTTCCCAAGAAATCTTCCAACACTATCTCTAAAAAGCTTATCTCATCAGTGTAAGTAGGCTTAACATATATATTAGTTATCCTGAAAGAAGGTATTTGACTGTAATTCAGATCAGAATTAACAATAACACTATTATTGTAAACTTCAATATTCTCAATATTTCTGTCTTGACTAGTAGTAGTATTATTGAGATCTATAAGAATCGCATCAACATTTACGTTATACAAAAATTCAGCCAAGCTCTTATACTCTTTATTGACTATACTATCAATATTTTGCTTCTTTGATACTAAAAGGTTAATACTTTTACCTTTTGGAAAACCGGCAACAGGAGCTTGTAACATTATCTGATTATCATCAACCAACAAAGTTGGATAATATATGGTTTTCAAAACCAAATTGTGCTTCTTAATAAACATATTAATTATGGGATCAGAAATAACTTGATTTAGAGTTTTACCAACTAGGTTAGGAATATCCTGCTGAACCTCCTTTTCACCACTACTTACAACCACCTTAATAATACTATTCTTTTTCACTTCCATACCTGGTTCAGGATACTGCTTAACAACAGTGTTAGCAGGCTTATCAGAAAAAGTGGTAGATACAACTTCTACTTTCAGATCAACCAACCTAACGTTTTCTTGCGCCGTGTAAACATCCATATTAATAATGTTAGGAACAACAACTAAATCATCAGACTCACCATAAAAAAATCTATAAATAAAAAATAAAGATACAGCTAACAAAAGAATGAAAATAATAGAAACTAAAATGTTCAAAAATTTCATATCTAACCCTTAGTAACTATTGTGTATATATTGAAATTGTCAATTGTTACCTCTTTTTCTATTTTGATGTTCCCCAGCTGAGATAATACTTCTTCCAAAACACTTTTATACTTTTCTGGCTGAGCACGAGACTTACCAATAAGTTGAAGAGTGATTTTTACTTTGTCACCCTCGTCAAGAATTCTTTTTATTGTTTGCACCTTTATACTCAACCCACTTTTATCTATCCTATTCTTCAATTTAACTTCTTTTAATTCCTGTTTCCTTTGGTTTTTCTTGGCTTCTCTTTCCTTTTTGATTATTTCATACTTAAATTTTCCATAATCAACTATTTTGCAAGTTGGCGGATTGGAATTAGGAGCAACCTCCACCAAATCCAATCCCTTCTCACTTGCCAAATCGAGAGCATCCGATATGTCCATTATTCCCAAATTTCTGTTTTGTTCATCTATTACTCTAACTTTCGTTGCTCTTATTTCTTCATTTATTCTGTATTTTTGGATACTTCATCACCTCCATTTAGATACTTCTTCAAAGGACTAAGGGAAGTAAGAAAATTATAAACCAAATGATTATTATTCTCTGCCTGAACCTCAATATCAATATTTTCAGAAAATAAATATATCTTTTTTACTATTTCATCATCCCCTAAATCAGATAAATCAAAAGCAATAACATCCATAGACATTGAACCAACAGAATTAGTTAAAAACCTTCTTTTATTAGTTACAACATCGAAACGTAAATTTTGTGAAAATGGAATCTTAGAATAACCCAAATAAGCTAACCCAATTCTCAAATCTTTATCCATACAATGTACATATCTACCTGTATATCCTACTGTCTCTCCCTTCTTAACAAGTTTAGAACCTAAAAAACCAACCTCCATTTTAACACAACTTTGCAAATTTAAACCTTTCTTCAATCCCAAATATTTAGTCGATGGAACTATGCCATATTGCAAAATACCTACCCTAACACTATTACAAATACCCAAAATAAAATTTACTTTATAATTATTAACTTTTTTCAATAAATCATAGTTCATAACTCCGGAACTACTTAAAATACTAATATCAACACCCTTAACATCTATTTGATTATTCTTGATAAATTCATAAAACTTAACTATCTGCTCAACGTTATCCTCCAAATTATCACTCTTTAAGTGAGTATACAAACCAACCAATTCTATATTTTCACTTATACCTATTCTATTATCATATCTTATACCTGTTCTATTCATACCGGTATCAACTTCCAAATGAACTCTAATCTTCTTATCCCTCATACCAGACAAAATATTTAACATTTCATAGCTATTTACACTTGCCTCCACATTTTTGTACCTTACAATATCATCCATAACATTCCTATCAATCTCCGGAAAAAATAGAATGAAATTAATAGGATAGTTATACAACTTAAACTCAAAAAACTCTTCAACATCATTAATAGCAACTTTGTAAATATTGTTTATAATCCAAGGTAAAATGTTATTAATACCTAAGCCATAAGCGTTGGATTTTAAAACAGATATAACTTTATAAGGTGTCATAGATTTTATTATATTGAGATTAATCTTAAGAATAGAGGTATTTATGTAAACACTTGTACTTGTTGTTCTACTAACTCGCATATTATATGTTCTATCATTAATTGACATTCCTGTATTCTCTGTGTATTACTGTGTTTAATCAAAATAGGAACGTCAACCAAATTGAGTAAATTTCCACCATCCTTACCAAGAATACCAATTGTTATTATTCCCAACTTCTTCGACTCTTCAGCTACCTTTATCAAATTTAAAGAATTACCACTTGTAGATATAAGCAATAATATATCACCAGGCTTCCCTATTGCTTTAACCTGCCTTACAAAAATTTCAGAAAAATCAAAATCATTAGATATAGCAGTAATTACAGAAGTATCAGTAGTAAGAGCGACAGCGGCTAAAGGATCTCTGCTAATGTTTAGTCTACCAACAAACTCTGCAACTATATGTTGACTATCAGCAGCAGAGCCACCATTACCAGCAACCATTAACTTCTTACCATTCTTAAGCGAACTAGCAATAATAGTAATAGCCTTCAAAATTTGGGATATAACTTCGTCATCACCCAATATAGAACGTTTTAAAGCTATTGATTCTTCTATAATAGACTTAATAGAATTTATCATCAGCTGAAATGTATTCTAGCATTGACAGGAACAGAGTTTTGCATGCACCAAACAGCAGGACACCTGCCAATTGCAATATTCTTTGCCTGTTCAAACATTTCTTTCTCATCTTCAGAATCCACTATAATTTCAAACTCCACTCCCTCACTCACTTTCTCATTATCTAAACCTAAAGGCAATGATAAATTCATTCTATTTCTAGCAACCACTGATAAGGACTTCACATTAAGATTCAACTCTTTGCACACAATTGCAAATGTTGACAAAAAACACGAAGCCAATCCAACCAAGCAATACTGAATAGGATTGGGGCTTCTTCCACCACCACCTAAAAAATCAACCTGATCAATATTCAACTCTTTTTCACCCAAAGGATAAACAACAACCGAATACATCTGACTTTCATTATCATTCATATTCCACCTAACTTCAACAGAAACATCCTTTTTCAATAACTCTGGATTAGAAACACTATCGGTAATAAAATCTTTCAGTCTCTTCAGATCAACATTTTTCATAACTAAAATTTAATATACACCCTAAACTTAGAATTAACACTCTGATTCAACTTATTAAGACTGATCTCATTCAAATCTTTATCCAAGTAAAAAGAAGTCTTAAAATCTATATAAACATTCTTTTTCAAATTGTAAACAGTATTGAATTCAAATTTAACATTACCATAGCCATTTAAATTACCAAAACCATCAAAGTTAGAAAAATTAAAGGATTTATAATTTGTGAAATAAGAACTACTACTAAAATCAGTAAAATTGTAGCTACCATAGGTATTAAAGCTGTTAACAACATAGTTATTAAAAAACCCTACATCTTTGATATCAACAAAGAAAAAAAACTTCTTGTTACTTATCCTTTCATTCAATTTTAAATCATTTTCAATAAATTTTGAGCCAGAATTAAAATAATTTTCAAACGGTGCTAAATTTTTACCAAAACCAGCCTTACCATACTCGAAAACGAAATTCTGCTTATAATTAATAGCAAAAGAATTGGATAGAATCAAAAACATGGTTAGCAAACATATCACCCAACCCCTACTACTCATACCCCACATATATTATTTTGTAAAGAAAAATAACAAATCCTTCATTTTTACTTCAATTTAACAATCTTTTGGTTCATATCCACAAACTGTCCAACATCAACCAATCTTTCAACAAACTCATATTCTTTATCAGCAACTATCAAATACTCCATCTTCATCGCAGAAATAACCGCTATAACATCATCTTTATCATATCTATTCTTCTCATTTATTTTTTCTACTTTTCCTGAAAGAGGTGAAACAACAAAATAAAAATCCCCTTGATAAATTATGTTAGTGTTCTTATAATCCCCAGACTTGTCAATAGAACTATGCAAACCTGAAAAAATTTCGTAAATGTTCATCTCATTAAAACCATCAAAAACAAAAAATTTATATTTATCCTTTTCTTTGATAATTATCAACTTATATATTGCATTTTCAATTTTCAGCCACAATTTTAAGTAATATGGCTTTTTTTCAATCTTTAAAATTTCAAATTCTTCAAGCTTATCAATCTCAAAATTTGAAACAGTATTACTATAAAAATTCTTTATGTACATAAAGAAAAATCTGAAATTACTGTGGATAAACCAAAATTATCAATGCCAAATTTCAGTTCAGTTAAACCAAATTCTTTAATTACTTTTCTAACTTCACTGTGTTTATCTGTTAAAATTAGTATGGTCCCTCCACCAGCAGCCCCACATAGTTTATAACCCCAACAATATTTATCAATAGCACTACAAAACTCTTCAATATATTGATTCGTATGATTAACCGAAAGAGTTTTCCTTATGTTCCATTCCTGTTTTATCAAACTCCCCAATTTTTCCATATCAGACAGGGATATGATCTCATATATATCCTCAGATATTTCTTGAATCCTGGACAACTTATCTATAGTTTCCTTATCCTTATCCAAGACAGCCTTTAGAACAGCCCAATTCAAATTCCCAGACTCATGTTCAAAACCTGAATAAGCTAAAATAACATGATTCTCCAATTGATTTATCAGCTTATCAGAATTTATACGCTCTATAACAAACTGATTCTTATCAAAAAATATAGCATTAATACCACCATATATGGCGGCAATATAGTCCTGTTTGCCAGTAAGAGTATGCAAAACCCTGGCCTCTATAAAAGAAGCAAAATCTATAATATCATAATCATTAAAACTTGAATGTAAAACTCTGTTAGTCTTCAATAAATTCTTTATAATAGTTATCAACAATGAGGAAGAAGCACCGAGACCAGATTTCAACGGAGCCTCATTGAAAGTGGTTATTCTATAACCCCTATAGTTATCCAATTTAAAAGCTTTTAATACTTCATAAATAAGCATAGTGTCTATATTATTCCTTATCTGTTCCAGATTAGAAACCTTATAGAATTTACCCAAATCTCTGATCTTAATTTCTAAAACATCCTCTTCTATATTCTCCAAAATACAGTGGCTATATATAGTAATTGAAACATTAACAACAACACTGAGTCCAAGAAGTATATAAAGTGGGAATATATCCAAAGTTCCTCCACACAAATCTATCCTATTGGGAGCTCTACTTTCTACTACCATAATTATTTAATTAAACGTCAAAGATTTTCAACCTCTTTATTTTTAAATCTCATTTTACATTTGAAATATACTTAAAAACTTCCACAGCAAATGTATACAGAGAATTAGCTATCCAACTCGCAACCAAGGCTATAACAATAAAAGTTGCAACTATCTTGGGAACAAAACTCAAAGTCTGCTCCTGAATCTGAGTTACAGCCTGCAACAAACTTATAACAAGCCCAACTATCATAGAAGTTAATAATATCGGAGCAGACAAAACAACAATCAAATACATAGCCTGAGTAACAAAATTCATAACATCAAAAGCATTCATTGATAACTCTTAATCAACCCTTCTGTTATTAACTTCCAACCATCTATACTAACGAAAAGCAACAGTTTGAAAGGAAGCGAAACTACCATAGGCGACATCATGAACATACCCATAGCCATAAGAACAGAACCAACAATCATATCAATAACAAGGAAAGGTAAATATATAAGAAACCCTATAATAAACGCTGCTTTCAATTCAGACAGCAAATAAGCAGGAATCAAAACCTGTAAAGGAATATCCTCAGGCTTATCAGGCTTCTTTATCTTTGAATATTGTATAAAAAACATAAGATCATCAGGCCTGGTGTGCTTAAACATAAATCTCTTGTAAATATCCGAAGACTTCTGAATAAATTGTTCCTGAGTTATCTTTCTTTTCAAATATGGCTGTAAAGCCTCATTATTTATCTCAGTCAAAACAGGATTAAGTATATACAACGTAACAAAAAATGAAAAAGCAATGATTACCTGGTTTGGAGGAGTCTGCTGAGTTCCCATAGCAGACCTCAACATAGAAAAAACAATAACCACCCTAATATAAGGGGTCATCATTATCAAAATATAAGGAGCCAATGACAAAACAGTTACTAAACCTATAGCTTTCAAAGGAGCAGCTAAAGCATCCGTAGTCTTTGTATCTTTCAACTCAATAGAAACATTTGGCAAATTTATTTTTGGAGTTTCAGCACCCCAAGAAAAAACAAAAAATAAAAAACTAAAAAAAATACCTAAAAAAATAACCTTCATAATATTCCCCTCCCTAATCCTTCTTTGAAAATTCGGAATATTCAAATTCTTTCAATAAAACTATATTATTATCAGCAACACCAATCATATATACTTTATTAGCAACCTTTACAAAGATTATACCCTTATTTGGTGCCAAATAAATCCTGTCTATAATTTGAGATATCTTCATAGTATTAGGATACTGAATCCTGTTAACAAACTTCAATAGGAAATACCCCACAGCACCAATAACAAGTGCATAAAATAAAAAAATTACTCCCAATTGAAACAGCTCCATAAATTATCTCAATATCTCAGTTATCCTTATACCGTAATTTTCATTAACAGCTATAACTTCACCTTTAGCTATTATTTTCCCATTAACCAAGATATCCACAGGCTCTCCAGCAAGCTTGTCCAACTCTACAACAGCACCCACTGCTAACTTCAAAACATCCTTCACCAACATTTTTGCCCTACCTATCTCAACAGTAACAGTTAATGGAATATCCTGCAACAATTCCAAATTGGATTCTGAACTCGACTGAATTGGAGTCTTCTCCAACTGAGGTAAATTGAAAGGCTTAACAACATCCTTATCATTCATAAAAACACCCCCAACCAATTAAAATATGTTTTCAATATTCTTCCGACTCTTCTTCTGTTAATATTTTAGTTATTTTCACACCAACCTTGTTACCCACTAAACCTATAGTTCCCAAAAATTTGGTTTTTCCCTCTATTTTTATTTTTGCCTCTTCATCAATCCTGTTATCTAAGGCTATTATATCACCAACTTCAATATTAAGTAGATCTCCAAACAAAACTTCAGTTTTCCCTAACTCAACAACTAACTCAACCTTACTAAAACTTATGTTCTTCTCACTCAATATCTTTGATTGATCCTTCAATATTTTATTTAAAATATCGGGATTAACAGAAGTAGATAAAACACTTTTTTGCTGTGGCACCAACTCTCTCAAATAGTTAAAAGGAATAATGAAATTAGCTACAGATTCCACCATCTCAACACGGATGCTAAAGTTTATCTTTGCAACAGTCGCAGTATATGGTATAACAAGAGCTAAAGCAGACTCAGACGAAACTTTCTCTAATTTAATGAACCCCAACTTCTTATTCTCCTGACTGGACAGCGTATTTAACATCTTATTGTAATTTTTTATTAATTCATCAACAAAAAAAGTAGAAAACAAATGCAACTCAAGTTTAGTGAATTCCCTGATTTTAGAAGACAACTCTCCTTTACCCCCAAGCAACAGATTTAAAAAAATGAAAACTATATAAGGGTCCAAAATAACAATGCACTTTGGATGAACCGTCAAACTGTCCTCAATATCAAACCTCACTATCAAACTCGGGTTGGGTATATAATCAATGAACTCAGAAAACTGTAAAACTTCAACATTAGACAACTCAATAACCATTTTTTTCTGAATTACTTCAGATAAACAAATAGATAACTGTTCAAAATAGTCCTTAAAAAAACCATGTATGAACTTACTTTCAAAAGCAGTGAACTGAGGCTTGGTTATGGCAAAAGCAGGATGCTCCTGAGAACTAGAACTATAAGAACCTTTACGTATATACTTTTCAAAAGGATTTGGCTTCATATTCCTTAATTTATATTTTCTTTACATATACCTCACTACCTTTAATTTCAATTAACCCTCTTTATAAAAAATTTTACATTTTTTTAAAAATTTTTTCCAAAATAAAAAAATTTTTTTCCAAAATCAAAAATAAATACCAATAAAATAATATTCTAATAAGGAGGATAAATCAATGAATACAAACATAATAAATACAAACATTAAAAACACATTTAAAATAGATTTCTCAAAAATAGACAACTCCCTTGAACAAGCACTTCTACCTTTCAACGATAGCTTTATAATGTCAAAAATAAACGATAAAATAAAAGAACAAGGCTACGCAAAAATAGAAGGCATATTTGCTAACCTACCAATAAAACTCTTCTTCAAACCAATGAGTTCTAACACCATAATAGTCCAAGGAAATATAGGAAACAATCAAATAAATACCAAAGTTATGATAATGGAATCAAATAGCGACCCAAATCTCAAAAAACAACTGTTTCTTAAAAACATAACAGAAAGTGGTATGGTTAACTCCGTTTACAACGAAACATTTGACCAATGGGGCTTCCAAAATCAATCATCAATTATCTTACCAAGTGCAAAAATGACAAAACTGGACCTAAGAGAAATAATGAAAAGCAACTTATATTCTCAATTAACTGTGACCTATAACCCAGAAACAGGAGAAAGCCTATACAAAGTTAAACAAAATTGCACCTGTACAAAAGAATTAGTAAGAGCAACATACGTATCCAAATCATCAGAAAATCCAGAATTGCAAGTAGATACCAAATTATCAATGGATGTAACAACCGACTTACATACAGAAGGTAAAATAAAACAAGATGAAAACGAATGGATAATAAACTATAAAATAACATAACAAAAAACTATTAAAAATTAATAAAAATATTTACTAAGAAAACTTAACATTTTTCTGGGTATCCGTTTGTGATTTCCCAAAATTAATAAGAAGTAGTTTATCTTTGCTATTTCCTCGACACAAAAAGTCAAATCAACACATCTCTTAAAATCGTACGAAAAAACAACAAGTCCATGATTACGTAAAATAACAACGCCCTCCTTAACATTACCTAAAATCTTCTTAATATTCTTAACAACCTCAAAAGCTAAAATCTCAGTTCCAGGAGTAACATACTTTACATAAACTATCTGCCTTATCTTAACGTAATACTCTGGCAATAAATCAAGTTTTATCTTTCTATTAGTACAACTGAAAATAACACAATACATTGGATGAGTATGCACGACAAAATTAACATCTTCAAAATTCTTATACAATTCTAAATGCAAATTTATCTCACTCGTTTGCTTAAAACCACCTAACAACTCATTTTCAAAATTAACAACTGAAATCATATCTCTTACTAAATTCCTTTTTCTTACAGATGTTGGAGTACAGTAAACTAAATCCCCAATTCTTATACTTATATTGCCAGAAGTTGAAGGGAAAAATCTATCCCCCAATTCATCTATAGCAAATTTTATTTTCTTCCAGGCTTCATCCAAATCTTCTTGAAAAAACATCAATAAATATCTTAATCTTTCTTAAGTTTATATTTAGAATAATCTTTCATATAAGACAACTTCTCAATGGAAGGCTTTTCTATATTAGAATATACTAAATTTAGATTCTTATCAAAAACGAGCAATACTCCACCATAAACAGGGAAATCTTTTCCATCAATATCTAAACCAATGGGATAAGTATATACACCCTCTATGCTTATCCCACCATCAAAATTGGGAACAACACTGATCCTCATCTTTTCAATAATCGAAAACTCTGAAGAATAATTTTTTAATAAATCAATAACAGCTTTTTCAATATCCTTACTGTTCTCATAATTGGCAAGCTTTTCTTTCAAAATTGAAACATCAACATTCTTTGATTTTTCAATTTCAAGCTTTATATCATCCAAAGAAGAATTAAGTAACTTACTACTGTTAGCAGCCTTAATAAGATAATTAGAAATATTAGAATTGTTGTATAGAATATCGGCAACTATGAGAGATTTATAAAATTCTGGCATTGTCGTAGTAGCCAAAGGAGAAATTTTAGTTCCCATTACAAAAACCTTAAAGAATTCTTTAGCAGCTTTTTTGATATCACCAACATCTTTAACATATTCAGAAAAAGCTTTATAAAAGGTGGTACTTAAAGATAAAGAATATTTATGTTCCTCTTTTTCAGAAACGGTAAGCTGATTATATGGTTTATATTCAACTAAAGAAGTCATTTCACGTAAAGGAGTGTTAACACTGATTTTTTGAAAATCTGTGAATGGATCTTCATTAAGAATTTGTTGTTCTATCTTAAACTGAGTATAAAATGCTGTCCCAAAACTCTCTGCAATAGAAGAAATAGCATTAGGTTTATCAATTTCATCAATACTAACGTTTATGTTTTCGTCCATCGCTGCAAAGAGAAAGGAGTTTATATCACTAAAAGCTTCATGAACCGCAGAAGTCTCCAGATGAAAAACACTGTCTATATAAAATGGTCTCAGTCTATCCAAAATAGCGTGCCCAACCTCATGAATAACAACATCACTATCCTTTGAAGCATTGAAAACTTTATTATCTTTATA
Source organism: Candidatus Calescibacterium sp. (assembly GCA_025057615.1). Classification (GTDB taxonomy): domain Bacteria; phylum DRYD01; class DRYD01; order DRYD01; family DRYD01; genus DRYD01. The sequence goes on from JANXBF010000003.1 coordinate 11,736, forward strand.
TGAAACAAAAGTTCCCAAAGAAAGAAAATTACTCACAGGATTATAAGAAGCATTCTCCATAAAACCCTTAAATGTATTCTTTCCAAACAAGTCTATGTTTATACTACCAAAGAAGTTTTCCTGAGCATTCTTAGACCACTCTACAACATTTTTTTCAACATTATAAGCAGTAGATATCGCATAGTAAAGTATAGTTCCTGGCTTAATATTAGATAAATTTGAACTAAAATTAGACACTTCCTCCTTGACCTTATCATATTGTGATAAAATGTTTACAGTATGATCAGTATTTATAATAAAAGCTTTTGTGGGAAAAAATTTTAATAACCTCTCTATAAATTGATTTTGTTTATTATTTATAGAATCAATTCTGTAATCTCCATTACCATTTTTTTGATCAACAAAAATTAATTCTTTTATTTTTTGAGTTACTGCCTCTTTATTCTGGTCAAGCAAAAACTCTCTAATTTCTAACTTAGAAGGTAAAACACCTTGATAATACTTATCATCAGATTGAGGATGATAATTTACAACAGGATTTTTATACTCCGCTATTTTACTTGATGTTTGATAAATAATACTGGGAACATAATTTTTAATCAACTTCTGCAAACTTTGTAAGTCAAACATTTCTTTCACTCCTTTCTATTTTTAAATTCCGCAAATGGCTTTAAAAACCCCCCAAGAACAATGCTTATAGGACGATGATCAGAAGCCAAAACAACCTCCGGCTTCTCTTTTTCATCAACAACATCATAAGTCCCCTGTATAACCAAATTCTTAACACTATCAGAAATTCTTATATAGTCAACTATACTCGGACCATGGCTAGCATAAACATCACTCATAGACATAGGCTGATAGTAGTGAGTCGGAACATCAATATCTTTTGATAATTTATCAACATTTCTAACATCAATAAACCCATTTTTTTCAAAGATCTGGCTAACCTCAGAAAAAGGTAAATCATTATAATCACCCAATATAACTGTAGGGATTTTACTTTTATTTACCAACTCTATAGTTCTCCTGGCTTCCTTTTTTCTCTGTTCCTGAGACTCTGGATTCATCTTGGCTTTGAAATGTACAGAAACAAATTTCATATCAAATCCGGGCATAATTTCAACAATAGCTTCAACAGGAGGCCTATAAAACACATCCTCTTTCTCATTTATTGTATAACTCTTTATCGGAAATTTTTTATCAACAAGCAATGCACAGGCTATACCTCTGCCATCACTTTTACCAACTATAACATTGTACCTATCTTTTAAACCAGCCAAAACTAACACTTCCCTAACTATATTAGTATTTTCCACTTCCTGCAAAGCAACAATATCACTGTCAAGACTCTTCAGAACCTCTGCCAAAGCCTTCTTAGAAGCTTCTGACTTAGGAGGTCCATCATCCTTAAGAGGATCATCAAACCTGTCAAACAAATTCTCAACATTATAAGTGGTAACCTTTATATTTATCATAACCTTTCTCCTTTACCTTTTTACGAAGTATTATCAATTTTTTTGCAATACCCATAAAACAATTGTAAAAAAAATGTTAAAAAGTGTTTAAGTTTTTTCTACAAAATTCTTCGAAAATTTTTCAAAACAAAAACAATTCTATCAACTATACCAGTTCCTCCCAAAAAACTACCAAATATAAAAATCCCCATTTTCTCCAACTCCCTCAAATAATATTTATCAGAAAGATAAAAATCCAAATACCTGGAATCATAGTCAAGAATAGAATTATCCCAAAAAACACTGTAATAATCAATAATACTGTTTTCAAAGTCATAATTTAAAAAACCGAAAAATTTACTTAACTCATTGAAAACTGCAGAATAATCACTGGTTTTTGAAAAAACTCGTAGTACCTCTATTTCACTTTCCTCATACCATTTCTTAGAAAAAAAAGTTATAGATTTAACGAAATCATTACTCCTGAATATTACTCCATTTGATTTTAAAGAAACAATCTTGTTTAAAATAAAAATATGAATCATGGAAGAGTGATAATTCAAAGCACTCAAATCTTGACACAATAACTCAATGTTCTTATCATAGAAAGACATCTCTTTTAAAAGAGGAAGCATTCTACTAGCCTCCCCAGTAAATACAACTTTCTTACACTTATAACTATCATTTATGAAAAAACAATTTCCATCAAAAATTATCTTATGAATTTTTTCTTTAACTATCCTTTTATTTTGTGACAACTTGTTTACAATTGAACTCAATCCCAATGGACTAGTAAACATAGTCACAGGTCTATAAAACATCTCATTTTCAAATTTTCTTACAAAAGGGTAAACAAATTTTAATATCAATCTTTTGGAATCAATACCAAAAACTGATTCAAAAATGGGGAATATAACCCTCTCAGAAAAAATTCTACCAAATCTCTTGAGAGAGTAATCATAAAGTGTGCAATTTTGATAGAAATCTTTTTCAAAAATAAACTTGTTAAATAAAAATTTTATTAAAAAACCGACCTTCTCTGAAAATGTCATAAAATCACCATATATGAAATCACTAATATTAGAAGGAATAAAATATATCTCCTTACCATCTGCAATATAGATCTTATTTCTTTTCATAATCTTTTTTTGTTCGAAAATATCAGGAAAATACCCCTCAATAAAATTCAACTTATCCCTATCAAAAACAATAGATTCCGGCCCAAGTTCAATAAAATATTCCCTGTCCTTATATTTATAACACATAGTCCGAATTTTACCACCTATTTCATCTTCCTCAAAAATAAGTGTTTCACGATTTGGTATAAGGCTGGCTAAAACAAGACCGGTTATACCAGCACCTATTATGACGATATCTACTTCTTTATAACCCAAAGTACAGCACTCCTTGAAGGTTTGTTTCTGCTTATTTCATCTTTTGAAGGTTTGATCTTCTTAAAAGTCAATCCACTTGTTTTGATGAAATCCTTTATTATTTTTCCCTCAAGAGAATGGTAAGATATAATAAGCAATAAAAAATTTTGTTTATAATTTTTAAAAAAATTGAGAAGATCGGTTAACTCCTCCAACTCCCTATTCACAAATATCCTCAAAGCCAAATATACCTTCTGAAGAATATCTTTTAAAAATTTGAAACTAACAACCTTAGATATTGACTTATTTAAATCATATGTGGTTCTTATTTCATTTCTTTCTCTATCAACAACTATAACACTAACAATCTTATTAACCAATTTCTTATTTTCAAAAACACGATAAAAAATATCGTATAACTCTTGAAAATTAAATGTATTTATAATATCAAAAGCGGTAACTGATTGATTTTTATCATACCTCATATCCAAAAACGTATCTCTATTAAAGCTAAAACCAGATTGATTCTTTATCTGGTAATAAGATATACCCAAATCAGCCAAAACTACCAGCATCTTCCCATTTAATTCCAAATTCTCAAAAAACCTTGAAAATGATATATTCAATACCTTTACATTTTCCCTATCTTTCAAAAGGCTTCCAATTCTTTTCAACGCTATTTCTATACTTTCTTTGTCTCTATCGAGTAAGAAAATAGAGGAATTTTTACTCAAACAAGGGATAATCTCTGAACTATGTCCCCCAAGTCCCAAAGTACAATCAACAAAAACAATTTCATCCAAACTTTCTAGTTCATCCCTTATAACTTCAACTATCTCTCTAACTAAAACCGGAAAGTGATATTCAACACTATCCATTCTTTCTAATTACTCATAAATAACATTGATTTTCTTATTTGTCATAGGCAATTGTTTAACATACTGTACTTCCACTTTCAACATATTTTCTTCTATACCCTCTTTGAGTTGCCAATTAACTAATTTTAGCTTCTCTATAATTTCTGATTCGCTCATCTTTTTACACTCATCATTATTTTCTATTAGTATCGTTACCAAACTCTTACTCCTATTTATCTTCAATGAAATTTGAAATGGGTAAAGAGCTTTGGCAAAATCTTGATAATAAAAATCATAACTCGCCAATCTTATCCAATCATCAAATCTGCCCATAAGCTCTATGGTCGGTCTACCACATGAACACTTAGGATCTACCCACTTCGCCAAATCACCAGTCCTATACCTTATAATCGGACATAAATATCTGTCAAGGTTGGTAACCACCACTTCTCCAATCTTCTCCTTCTCATTCAAAACAATTCCATTCTCTATATCTATTATCTCAACAAACTGATGTTCAGTGAATATATGATGTTGATTAAAATCCAACATATCACATTGATAAGCTATAATATCAGCATCCACACTGGCATAACCACCAGATTTTATAATCTTGCAACCAATACTCATAAGAAACTTTATTTGATTTTCCAGAAAGCTCTCACCACCATAGTATACCTTGTTTAAAAAATTAGTCTTTTCAGAAACAACCTGAATTATCTGAGTAGGAATCCCAACAACACAATTAGGTCTAAAATACCCAAGATAATTTTTTATTAGTTCAATTGATGTTGTTCCAGAAATTGGTAATATAGTACATCTCAATTTTTCAAGAGCTCGGTTAACAGAAATAAATGAAGCCCACATGTTACCAGCCATAAAAAGATTCGCAACAACATCACTTTCCACTATACCATCATAGCACTTCGATAAATAAAAAGAAACCAATTCAAACTCATCAAAAGTATAAGCAACATACTTTGGCTTACCAGTAGTACCACCAGTACTAAAAATATAACCAATCTTCAAATTCTTACTAACCAAACTCTTTGTTCCTGACAAACCAAACTCGTATATATCCTTACGAGTTAAAAATGGAATCTCAGAGTAATCACCTGATTTCACACAAACCTTCTTCAAAATTTTTGAATAAAAATCATTATTCTCTATGAGAAAATCAACCAACCTCCAAAACTTTTCATTCATATCTCAGTGGTAAAGCTTATGAACAACATTAATCTTATATATTCCAGTTATAAAAATTGAAACAAAAAAAATAACAAAAACTAAGAAAAAAGCCACATAATAATAAAAACCTCTATTCAACATAAATAACACATTCAGTACCAATTTAACTATCTTATAAACATAAAATATAATAGCAAAAGCTGTTAAATACAACAAATAAGGAATAGATACAAAAGTGACAGTAAATAGAAGGGAGCAATAAAGTTCCAACATAAATGTCTTATAAAAATACTCATTCTTATTAAAATTATAAGAGATATTAGATGGTTTGAAAAGAAAAAACTCCACATACTGAAAAACTATCCCCAAAAAGAAACCCAAATAGAAACCAGTAAAATACCTAATTAAATTATTTGTTTCTCTCCATCCCGCATAAGAACTAACACCGTCAAGACCAAAAACCAACAAATGCACAAAAAACAATATGACAATTGGAATAATAGGCAACCTAAACAAACTTTTATTATAAAAATATAAAGTATAGGAAAGAAGAAAACCTAAGTAAGTACCCGTATCTCTTGAACATACGAAAAATTGATAACCATCAAAGCTCTGGAAACTTCTTTCCGTTATCTGATGACAAAAAGGAGAAAATAGAGTAAAAAAGAAATCATAAACTTTTTCCATACCTCATAGATTGATTTCTATGGTTCCCAAAAGCAACCTTCATACAAATTATTTAACAATAGAGAAAAAGTTTTTACATTTTTTACAAAAAGATAGTTTTTCACAAAATTCAAATACTTAATAATAAATCAAGGAGGTGATTTAAATGTCAGAAATAAGTTCAGTAGGTTCTGGAGCATCAAATGTAAGCCATGCCTCAAGTAGCGCTCCGACACAAGCAAGCAGCACGTCAACACAAGAAACTTCTGGAGCCAGTGAAAGTAGAAATCAAACAGAAACAAGAGAAAACAATGAAAATCTAAAAGATAAAGATAAAACAGAAAAAAATGATGACAAGAAAAAACTTCAAGAAGAAATAGAAAAATTGAAAAAAGAATTAGAAGAACTAAAAAAACAACTTCAAAATCAACCTAGAAGCAGCGGAGGAAGCTGTTCTAGACCAAGTCAGCAACCACAACAAGCACAAAATAACCCCAATCAAAATCAAAATGACCCAAATCAATTAATAATCCAAGATATATTAATGGTTCTACAAGCCCTCCAAAACGGTGGCCAAGGGCTACAACAAGCAGTCCAAAAACTACAACAGGATTACATGATGATTAAATCCATGAAATTACCTCTAAAACCAGAAGTAGAACAAATGGCCCTACAAATACTCCAGCAATATGGAGGACAAGCAGGTATAGCTCATGGAATAAACCAAACACAAGCTATTAACCCATTAGGTCAATCATTAGGAGCAAACATAGGCAGAGCTTTTTAATATCAAAAAATCAACATCTAGAAAGTTTGAGATTATGGCAACTACAGGGGGGTATTTGACCCCCCCCTATATTATTTTTTCTAATTTGTCCAGCTTGTTTAAATCTGAATACCTCAAAACCAAAGACTTTGAATAGTTAGAGAAAGGCCACCATCTTACTACCCTGTATTCAAAACCCTTGTCAGGAAAAAAAGAAACAACGTAAGGAACATTCAAAAAAGCAGCTAAATGAACAGGACCAGTATCAAAACCAACAAATAAAAAACTATCAAAACATAAATCTATATAATCATTTATATTGTCTATAAATATTTTTTCTGTTTTAGCCCAAAAACTATCCCAATATTTTTTTTCATAGGGACCAAAAGTAACAACCAAATCACCTTTGGATTTTAAATAATCAACCAATCTATAATAATCACTAAAAGTAGCACCAAGTTGTAAAGACTTATAAGTAAAATGTAAAACCACTTTTCTCCTTTGCAAAACATCCCTCTTCCTACAATAAACCTCATAATTATATAATTCCAGGATTTTTTTATCATCTAATGATAAGTAGTTTATATCAAGATTCAAATGACTAAGGGAATGCAAAACAAAATTGAAAGTATTGAGTATATCATGACCCTTAAAAATTTCTTCAAAATCAATAAAAAAATATTTTTTCCCCAAAACCAATTTCAGAATTTTAAAAACCAACTTAGAGGAATAAGAAGAAATGAATTTGTAACCCGAGTTTACTTTCAAAATAGCTTTCAAGTGCTCGAATGACCTAACTTTTCCCCAAGGCCCCAAAAATAAAGCAACATCAAAATAATTACCACCTAATTGATGAATATTTTTTACATTAACAGTAGATAATCTCTCTTCCCTTATCAGATAGCTTGCCAACTTATCATGATTTGTAACCCAAATTATTTTTTCGATATCTTTAACATAATTCAAAAGAAAAGCCACAGTGGGTATTGTAAACAATGTATCACCAAGACCATCATCCCTGTAAAATAGTATTTTCATTTCTTCTAAGTTTTTCTAACTCTTTTAATTCTTCTGTCATCATTATTTCAATCAATTTATCAAATTTGACTTTTGGCTCCCATCCCAAAACATTCTTAGCTTTAGAGTAGTCACCAACAAGGAAATCAACTTCAGAAGGTCTATAGTATTGCTTATCTGTAACCACCCTGATATTACCATTTTTATCCAACGCTATAAATCTTCCATCTTTTTCTTCCCACCTTAAATACATATCAATAAAAGAAAAAGCTTTTTCAATCAATTCCTTAACACTATGTGATTCCCCAGTAGCTAAAACAAAATCTTCAGGAACATTGTGATTCATCATGAGATACATTCCATAAACATACTCAGGGGCATATCCCCAATCACGCTTAGCTTCTATATTACCTATTTCCAATTTTTCTAATAACCCCAGCTTTATCTTCGAAACACTATTAACAACTTTTTTTGTCACAAATTCAATAGACCTCAACGGAGATTCATGATTAAACAAAATACCACACACATTAAACATATCATAAGCTTCCCTATAATTCACAGTTATCCAGTGTGCAAACAATTTAGAAACACCATAAGGACTACGAGGATAAAAAGGCGTGGTCTCTTTTTGAGGTATCTCTATAACTTTACCAAACAATTCAGAAGTTGAAGCCTGATAAAACTTGGTATCCTTAGAAAACATCCTGATGGCCTCCAGAATTCTTAAAACACCCAAAGAATTAACATTTGAAGTAAGAATTGGTTGCTTAAAGGAAGCATGAACAAAACTCTGAGCGGCAAGATTATAAATCTGATCAAATCTGTGTTCTCTTATAACTTCAGCAACATTACTATCTTCAAGTAAATCCATATATATTATTTTCACTTTATCCTTTATTTTGAGTTTTTCAAGTCTCCAATATGAAGCATCGGAGCTTCTTCTATCTGCTCCGTAAACTTCATACCCTTCTTCCAAAAGAAGCTTTGCCAAATAAGCACCATCCTGCCCTCTGATTCCTGTAATCAAAACCTTTTTCATGACCCCTCCTAAACAGCTATTTTATCCTTAATAGATTTGACATATTCAAAAGCTCTAATAGCAGCAATAGCGCCGTCAGAAGCAGAAGTAACTAACTGTTTCTCACTTCCACTCCTTACATCTCCTGCCGCAAAAATTCCATCCGTCCTGGTTCTCATATGCTCATCCGTTTTTATAAATCCATACTCATCCAAATCAACAAGATCCTTATAAATACCAGTCTTTGTTTCAAATCCAATAAAAATGAAAATTCCATCCACAAATAATTTAGATATTTCTCCAGTTTTTACATTTCTAATAACCAGATGATCAACACTATTGTTACCTTTAATTTCTTCAACAATAGTATTCCAAATTATTTCAACATTAGGTAATCCCAAGACTTTATCTTGAAGATACTTAAATCCCCTAAATTGGTCTCTTCTGTGTATTAAGTAAACTTTCTTGGCGATATTAGCCAAATATGGAGTTTCCTGTAAAGCACTGTTTCCTCCGCCGACAACTGCCAGAACCTTTCCTTTAAAAAATGGCCCATCACAAAGAGCACAGTAAGAAACCCCCCTACCCGCAAATTCCTGCTCACCAGGAACATTCAGCTTCTTATGTGTCATCCCCGCTGTTATTATTAAACTCAAAGACTTATAAACCCCATTCGATGTAGTTATATTTATTAATACACCATCGGTTTTTATCTGCTCAACCTCCTCAAGAGTATTTATCTTTGCCCCAGCAATTTGTGCTTGCTTGGTCATAATATCTGCTATCTGAGGCCCAGATACGCTTATATATCCCGGATAATTCTCTATTTCATTCGTCAAAAGCAGTTGTCCACCAGGTAATTGCTTCTCAAATACAATAACACTAAGGCCCAACCTAGCAGCATACATAGCAGCAGTCAGTCCTGCTGCTCCAGCACCAACTATAGCACAATCGTACATACTTGCTCACCCCTTCCATCATTAAAACTAAATCAACTTAATAAAAACAAGAGTTATATCATCCGGAGGATTAGATAAAGGACTAGAACTGAATTTCATAACCTCAATATAAACTCTGTCAGTCAACTCCTTAACATCCTGAGTAACTGAAGAAACATTCTTAATTAAATCCAAAAGTCTACTTCTACCAAAACTCTCTGAATTCTCATTCTTTATATCAATCACCCCATCGGTATACAAAAACAAAATATCTCCTGAATCCAACTCATAATCAGATATTTTATACTCATAGTATTCGTCTATACATAGTGGGATATCCTTCGTTGAAAGAATATCTATATGGCCATTTTTCTTAATAACAAACAAAGGTTCATGGCCAGCTGTCAAATATTGACAATAGACTTTATCCTTTCGACGGTATATATTTATCGCAATCATTGTTATAAATGTATTATCAGAGACTGTAACAGAAAGTATTTTATTAAGCTCATTTACAGCAATCTCAAAATTATCCAATGAATGAAATAAAGACTTAGCGGCAAATTTGGCCTGTGCAGTATATATAGCAGATTTAGCACCTTTACCAGAAACATCAGCAACTATAACAATCAGGTTATCCTTTTTATCTATAAGCTCAACCCAATCAGCAGTTATCTCTCTTGAAGCAACATGCTTATAATTGAAGTCTATCCCCTTCTTATGTAAATTTCTCCTATCTATCCGTGTGATAAGAGACTGCCTTATTATGTTGGACACTTCAACCTGTTCCTGCATTATCATAGAATTTTTCAAAGGAGTAGCCAAAGCATAAGGAATATTAGTTAATATCCAGATTAACGTATCATTAATATTATCTCGGGTAAAACCCATTATTATATACCCCAAAACCTCCCTCAAATAAACAATTGGAATAACAAATACCTGTTTAACATCATAAAAAATTTTTGAAATCTCACTCCATATCTTCTTATAGTTCTTATCACTAAGTACGTTTTTCTGATTTATATTAACTACGTTAGTACCAATAAAACCCAGAGTTTTTATAAGTAAACTGTAATCTATGTTCAATTCTTTCGGTTTAGTGTATATGAACTCAAAACTATGATATTTTTTTACAGTAAAAAGAAAGATTTCAGGTTTGAGTAATTCCTCCAAAAATTCACGGGCATTCATAACAACATTATAAGGATCCAAAACTGATGTAACAATCCTCAGAAAATTATACAGTATATCCGTAGCTTTGAGTCTTTCTTCTAAAAAAGAATAAATAGAAGCATTCTCAAAAAATATACTAAAATGATTCGCTAAACTGTAAAGTAAATCAATATACTCCTGTTCAAACCTATTTGACAAGCTAAAAACAAGAAGAACAGGCTGTAAATCAGAAACTTCTATCTTAATAGGTAAAATTAATAAGCTCTTCAAGTTTGACTTCTTTACAAAATCATAAATATTAATGTTATCAAAAAAAAGCTCAAGATTATTAATAAGAATGGGTTTGAAAACACCTCTACTAGTCAATTCAACACTTTCCTTTACCTTATTAATAATCAAACTTGGAAGATTATTAATTACAGTTAAAACCAAGCTTTTATAATGCTCCAAAGTCTTAACCAATTGAATATTACCATTTCTATAGTAACCAAAAACAGGTAAAGAATAACTAACAAGATTATTAATCTCTTTCACAATATTACCTATGAGAACATTTATATCCCTTATGGAAGAGTAATCAAAAATTACCCTGTTTATTATTTTGCTTTCATTAGATTTTGATAACAATTTCTCATATGCAGCGACTCTGGAAAAAACATAAGAAAATAAAACAGATAAATGATTAGACAGAATATCCAAAATAGTCTGATAGTTAACCCAAAACTGATATCTAACATTAAATATTATGAGAGCACTAATATTATTTCTGTCCAAAATAGGTATTATTACGTAAGGACGCTGGAAAATTAGATCAAAGAATCTCACCAGATCACTTTTTTGATCATCTTCTCTAAAAACAATCAAAGACTTATATGAAGCAAACTTCTGATACAAATCATCAGATATAATTGTCAAAGACAATTCTGAAGCCTCAACAAAATTCAGAAGCTTCGAATTCGTAATCTTAACATAAGAAGGTTTAAAAATCTCACCCTTTGTCTTCTGAAATATCACAAAATCACAACCCGAAAACATATCGTTAACAATACCAAAAAGCATCTGATATAACTCTTCAAACGAATTAACCTCGGATAGCTTAGCAGATCCAATAAACAGTTTTTCCAAAAAAGTGTTCTTTATAGCCAGTTGCTCAAAAAGGTTTCTCGTTTCCAAAGCTGTAGCTATATTGCTCGTAACAGTAGATACAAAATCTAAATCTATACTGGACAATTCAGTCTCTTTAGAAAACAAAAGTATAAAAATACCAGTTCCTATAACAGGAATAGAAAACCTTTTTACAAACGCACTTTTTAGATGCCTTAAATAAACATTCTCTATCTTTATTATCTCACCCTCAGTATAAAATAAATCAAATTTCTTTTCAATAGTATTTTTAAGCTCAGGAATAATAAAATTCAATTCCTGTTCTATTAATTTATTGGAAGTAGTATATACAACTTTGTTTCTAAAAAATATCAAACAAGCACTACAAAGAACCAATTCCTGCGTTATCTGACAAATTATCTTCAATATAACATCCTCCGATAAAGAAGACAACATAGCTTTTGAAATATCATAAAAAGCTCTCCTGTATGCATTGAACTTAACCCCAATATACTTCAATTCCGAAATAGAATTATACAACTCCTTAAAAGAAAGAAATATAAAAATAACATATTTTAAATTCTGAATAATAATAGAAGCCAACTCTCTACTGCACTTAACATTCATAACAATATAGCCAATAATTTCTTCTTTCAAACCAATCGGAAAAATCAGCTTATCATTTGAATCAACCAATTCCTGAGAAAAGTATATCTCATCCGCTAAACCACAACTTTTGACTATTTCAAAACATTGATCTAAAAATTCGTTTAAACTGATCCTCTGAATATTCTCTGTTTCAACAAGCCGCTCTAATAAATCATCCAAGCCCTTTATAATTTTCTCAATACATATTAATTCCATAAATACCATCCCAAAACGTAAAAAAGCACAAACTTATTATTAGTATTTGATGTCAATATATTCCTCCATTAAAATTAAATTTATGTAAACCTATCATACCTGACAGGTTGAACAATAGTAGGTTATCCTATCTTGAATCTTTATAGTTTTAACTTTTGATGAACAGAGAGGACAGAACTTCTTTCCATATATCCTGTGATAATTTTGATACTCACCTTTGTTACCAAAAGCATCAATATAATCACTGATAGTTGAACCCCTTTTGTTAACAGCCAAATCAATAATATCTTTAAGACTATTATACAGTCTGTAGTACTCTTGAACAGTAATATTCTTTGTACTCCTGGTAGGCAGAATTCTGGAATCAAACAGAGCTTCGCAAGCATATATGTTACCTATACCAGCAATAACCTTCTGATCCATTAAAACAACTTTTATATTTTTATTATGTTTTGACATAATTTTTACAAAATCAACAGGCTTAACACTCCTAAAATCAGGGCCATACTTATCAAATGGATACTCATTATATAATATCATCTTTTCAAACATTCTTTTAGCACCAAAAACAACAACATTATCATCAAAGTAAAACTCAGCAATAGAATGTTCAAACAACTCTCTACGTGGATTGACAACAAGGTATCCCGTCAAAGCCAAATGGAAAACAACCCAATAATTGGGAAACATAAAATATACCATCTTGCCATAATTATTTACCTCAATACACTCCAATCCAATTATATCCTTAATTAAATCTCCATTCTTTACAATGCTATTCCTTTTTATTATTAACTTTCTAAGGACAGAACCATTAATATAAGTAGATAGTTGACTGGAAATAGTAGTAGCTTCAGGAAGTTCGGGCATTATATCTCAACACTCCTTATAAACAGAACATTTATCATCATTTTTATAAGAATAAAGAACAATGCCAATCCTGCAAATAAAGAAGATATGTCCTGATTCTTCTTAACTTTTCCAACCTTCTCAGCTAAATTACTATAAATTTTTTCAAGAGAAGATGTAGAACTACCCCAGTAATACTCACCACCAGTAATTCTAGCAATCTCTCTAAGAGAAGCTTCATCTATCCTAACAGGATAAGGAATACCAGGTATGTAAGTACCAGCAGCAGTTCCCATACCAATACAGTAAATAGGAATCTTTTTATCTCTTGCTTTTTGAGCAGCCTGAATAGGATCTATCCCATAATTGTTCTCACCATCAGTGAGCAAAACTATAACTTTATGTGGCATATTAGAACCCTCCAGAACAGCCAAAGTGGTCATTATAGCATCACCTATCGCAGTTCCACCATAATTGGCATCAACCTTAGCTAATGCCAATAATAAATCCTCCTTAGAAGAAGTTAAACTCTGATTAACAAAAACATTATTATTAAAAGTAACCAAGCAAGCCTCAAAATTACCCCTTAACTTGTTTATAAAAACCTTAGCCACATCCTTTGCTACAACTATCCTAGAAGGAAAAAAATCAGTAGCCATCATACTACCAGATATATCAACAATAATACCCACAGCATAACCACTGACTGGCAAACTAACAGGATATTGAGGTCTACCCAGAGCCAAAAATAAAACCAAAATAATTAAAAAATCCAAAAAATAAAGTGCTAACCTACTCCACCCCAACTTGCCAACATTGATAAGATCAATCATCTTTGCCTCAGCAAAAATAAAAACACTCCTCTTCCTTGAAAAATAATGAATAAGGAATAAGGTCAAAATTATAGGAAAAATTAAAAATCCAATAACAAAAATCTGTGGAAAAGCAAAGCTTATCTCCATTTAGATCCTTTCCTTTAAGTTTTTTATATTGATAAATTCAGAAAACTCATCACTAATCTCTTCATCAACTTTAATAAGTCCATTTTCATATGCTCTAATAAAAGCATCAACAACAGTAGGATCAAACTGTGTTCCCCTGTTCCTTTTTATCTCTTCAACAGCTTCCTCTATAGGCATAGCTCTCCTATAAATTCTGTCACTGGTCATTGCATCAAAAGCATCGGCCAAAGCAACAATCCTGGCATAAAGATGTATCTCTTCTCCCTTCAAGCCTCTTGGATATCCCTTACCGTCCCATCTCTCCTGATGCTGCTTAACTATTTCAGCAACTTCCTGAAGAAACTTGACATTTTTCAATATCTCTTCACCGGCTTCAGGATGCCGCTTTATAACCTCATACTCTTCAGGAGTGAGCTTTGCAGGCTTATTCAGGATACTATCAGGTATCTCTATCTTACCTACATCATGAAAAAGCAAAGCCAGTTTTAAAACATCATCCCCTAGCAAAGAGTTATCTAACTCGGAAGCTATTGCTAAGCCATATTTTAGAACCCTTTCCATATGACCCTTGTTATACTTATCTCTTGCTTCAAAAGCTTTAGCCAAAGATTTTATAGTATTAATATAACTCTCCTCCAATTTTTGAGAATAAATATTTAGATTCTGATAAAGCTGAGCTTTTTCTATGGCGGTAGCAGCAACAGTTGCTAAATTATATAACATCTGCATATCGTTTTCAGAAAAAGGATAAAAACTGTTTTTAGATACACTCAAAACTCCAATAACTTTGTCTTCACCAACCTTTAAAGGAACAACCATAGAACTTTTGTAATTCCTCTCAAAATCAAATTTATTCTCAACTTTATCGATATCATTAATTATAAGAGGCTTTCCATTTTTAACCACAGAACCTGCTATACCCTGACCAATTTTCTGTCTAATATTCATGACATTCTCAGGCAAGCCTATAGAAGACTTTATATATAATTCATCGTTATCAACCAGCATAAGAGTAGAAACATCGGCTTTAAAAACATTTTTTGCCTTCCTAATAATCAAATATATCAACTCATCAACACTTGTAGTTGCACCGAAAAGAACACTAACATTATGCAAAGCTCTTATCTCTTCAACATTTCTTTGTAACTTATAATACAAAATAAGTTTATCGTTTATATAATCAATTACTTTGATAATTCTGTTAACCATTTGAGGCCTGATTAAGTCAGAAAATACCCCACCCAATCTTAAATACAACATAGCAAAAGAAGAAACCATTTCATTATTATAAATGGAAAAGAATAAAATATCCTCAGACCCACCTTTATTAATAACAAGCATCCTATTAACAGAGTGATTAACCTTATAGAGCATTATCTGCTTTCTAAACAACTCTTTTACATTCCTGGGACAGCTATTCGGAACAGTCTTTATTAACTCATTGAAAGGGTTAAGAGAAAGAAAATAAATATCATCCAATACCAAAAACTCTGACAATCTCTCAACAAATAAAAGAGGTATATCCAAAAACTTTATATCCTGCAAACTCAAATATATTTTATCAAAAACAAAAGATAAAAATTTCTCAATAGAGTCGTATATACTGAAATTCTCTATACTAATAAGCTCATAAAATAAATCTATTTCTTTCTTTTTAACTACATCCTTAAGATTATCAAAATACTTGTAAACTTTTGTTAAATCCATTTTATGATTTAAAAATATAATAACATACAAAAATTTTAAGTTGCTTTTTATTATTTTTTTAATATCTCCAAAGTTCAAGTCATCTGTAAGAAAGATAATACCACTTTTCAATTTACAATCGTTAAGCTTTGAAACGCCACAACTATGAAATTTACCAATTAGACTCTTTATATTAGCATGGTTTCTCAAATATTTCAAACTATATAGTATTTGTATCATAACTTTCCCTTTCTAATATAACACTAATTTTTTCATTTTTAGTATCATCAACCAACATACCATTTTGAACATATACAACCCTTTTATTAAACTTATTTACTATATCTATATTATGAGTGGACATTATAACAGTTGTACCCATTTTATTTATCTCATGAATGATTTCCATTATTTTTTGAGTAGATCTAAAATCAAGATTTCCAGTTGGCTCATCGGCTATAAATATGGACGGATTATTGACAATTGCACGCGCTATGGCAACCTGTTGTTGCTCACCGCCGGACAACTCGTCGGGATAAAAATTCCTCTTGTCCGTTAAACCAACCAATTTCAAAACACCAAAAACCCTCTTTATTATATCCTTCATAGGAACAAGAGTAACTTCCAAAGGATAGGATATATTATGCCACACTGTTTTGTAATTGAGGAGTTTAAAATCCTGAAAAACTATTCCCAATCTGCGCCGATAATATGGAACTTGATGATGACTCAACAAAGATAAATCCTGATTTTCAAAAAATATTTTACCAACAGTGGGGGTGATCTCCCTATATATCAGTTTAAGGATCGTTGTCTTACCAGCTCCAACAGGACCAACCAAAAAAACAAACTCTCCCTTTTCTATAAAAAGGTTAATATTAGTTAAAGCCCTATAACCCTTAGGATATATATAAGAAACATTTTTGAACTCCAACATACCTTCCTATTTATATTTTATAAAAATATATAACAAATACCTACTTTATATACTAAACCTTGAAAGCATCTATACTGGAATATATTATCGCAAGAGCTATTAATTTTAAATAGGAATACTCCATAGAAAAAATCCTCTCATTTATATGACTAATCATAGCTTTTACTAACTGACTATCCAGAATAGCAAAAAGAGCCTGTTCTATAACAACCCTATCATTATCAATCAGAAACTCCAAAAGGAGTAATTTTAGATTCTTATCTACTCTAGAATTGGATAGAAAATTTATCAGCTCCACTTTCAAAAGATTAGATAAATCATTCTCAAAAAGCTTTATAACAAGCTGATGATAATTAAAATTCAAATTTTTCAGAGCACTAATAGCAAGTTTTCTAACCTCATCTGATCGAACATAATATTTATAAACTAGATCATCTTCTATTATTTTGTATATATTCGATTGATCCTCATTATTAATAGACTTAATTTCCCACAAATTATGAGCAACAATATTATAAAGGTTTTTTCTATATAAATCCATAGGCTTCTTATTCCTATGAACATCATTTATAGCTTTTAGTAAAATAGAATTTGCTAATATCACATACTTAGTTATACCCTTTTTATACAGAGAATTTATAGCACTTAGAACAATAATATCATCGTGTTCATTCATCACTATTTCTTCCAATTTCCTATTTATCTCATCAGATGATAATATGGAAAAAGCTTTGATTATCCTATTTTTTATGTTCCTATTTTTTTCAATATCGTACATTTCTAATAACTTGGAAACATTTTTGTAATAATTTATCCATGATAAAGCAATAATTGCGTTCTCTCTGACATCATCAACATCATCATCCAAAGCTTTAAATATCAACCCATAATTTTCTGGCCTGTCAATACTACCCAAAGCCAAAATAGAAGAAGACTTAACCATCTTGTTATCACTGTAGTAAAGCTCAACAACTTTATCCAAGCTCTGTTCATCTTTGAATTGAGCAATAGCTAAAAGTGAAAGAGATCTAATTATGGGATCTTCATCGTTGAGTAAAGCTCTAACATAACCAATCAAATTCTTCAGCCTCAACCTGCGAATAATCTTACAAGAAACCCGTTTGAGATCCTTATTATCAGAAAGCATCGCTCTTGCAAGCAACTCTTCAAAATCAGACTTGCTAAAGCTACCACTTACACTGTACCGATTTATGAAATTATCTATCAAAACTTCCAATTTAGAAGACTTTATATTCTCCATTCAATTTATTATTCTATTAAAATCCCCACATCCCTGTTAATGCAAAGTCTTTTCTTTTATAAAATTTCTTATCTTATCTAAAGCTGACCTGTGAATCTGATTAACACGTTGCTTAGATAAACCCATTTCGCTTGAAATAACAGCAAGTTTTTTATTTTCAAAATATATTTTTCTCAATACGTTTTGTTCATTAACGTTAAGAACGTTATCTATAGCCTGTAAAATCAAAAGGAAAACTTCATTCAACTCAATATTTTCCTCTAATACATTATCACTATCCTTAAGGACATTACTCAGTGACAAACCCTTATCATAGGACTGACTAATAGAAGACATATTCCTATAAGACAAACTAATTATCAATCCCAAAACTTCATTTCCCTTACTTTCAGAAATTTTTTTGAATATCTTCAATTGATCCCTAATAGAAACATTCATATACTTTGAAAATTCCTGCTTTATATACCAATTCATCACTTTGCTCAAAAACTTGATAAACGGAACATTTTTGGTGTAATCAAAAGCCTCTATGGCTTTTAGAAGAGAAAAAGAAGCAATCCCAAAAACCTCATCCCTATCCAAATTTATAAAATCACAATACTTTCTGTAAATCCTCAAACCTATGGAATAAGAATAGTTAATATATTTTTCTATCAGAGCATCGCGGGCCTCTAGATTATAGTTTTCCTTGTAATCTATCCAAAGCTCTAAATCATCCATTCACAACACCATTCTCATCAATTCATCAAACTTGGAATCAGAATAAATACTTTTTCGCAACTTATCATCGCCCCAAAGTATATCTATAGGCATTTTTTCATACTCATACTCATACGGAGGATCAATAAATTTAAAATCATCAGGATACAAATCAACTATACTTTTTAAAACTATTAAAAAAGTCTTTAAACTTTTGAACCTCTTTTTTTCAACTATAATCATTTTTAAACCATTACATATTTCTTCTTTATATTTATCAAAAGTTGGTTTGAAACGGTGGTAAATAAACTCCACCCCATCAACAAAATATTTCCTTTTATAATACTCCACTCTTTTTTTTAGTTTTTCCTCATTTATAAATGGTGCTCCAAAAACTTCAAAAGGGTATGTCGTACCTCTACCTTCACTTATGTTTGTAGCTTCAAACAATGCAAAACCTGGATAAAAATATACAGTTTCCATAGAGGGAATATTAGGCGAAGTTGGTATCCATCTTAATCCAAGCCCGTTCCAGTCCTCAAACCTATCAAATTCACCATCAACAATACGAACATTTCCACAACCATCCAATATATCACCTATGGTCATACCATGTCTGTTGTAAATACTTTTCATACCAACAAAAGAGAAAAATTCGTTTTTCAGTATCACTCCCTCTTTCATACTACCCAAAGGATTCGGCCTATCAAAAACAACGACATCTATACCCGTTTGACAAATAAGCATTGCAGTCCAAACATAAGTATAATACCTTGCACCAATATCTTGAATGTCAACAAAAACAACATCCAAATCTTCCAACCTCTCCCTACCAAAAAAACAGCTTCCATCATATAAACTAATACACTCAATATTAAAAATTTCATCATAATAATTCTTAAAAGATATCATATTGGCTTGAGTTATAGGGAATAGACCATGTTGAGGAGCCAGCACCTTTACAACATTGTATCCTAACGATCTGAGATAATCAAGAGTGAAAACAAACCCAGGTTGAACAAAACTGGCCTGATTTATTAATAAACCAACTCTGCTATTCCTATACTTAGAAAAAAGTTTAGGAGCTTTTAATATACCAAACATTTCTACTTTTTTAATTTAAGTAACTCAATCCAATTTCCTGCTACAGCCCAAAAAATATAATACAATACTATCCAAATCTCAGCAGGATAAAACTCTACATAAAAAGGCTTAACAGAAATTACAAAATTAACAACTAACAAAAAATAATCAAAAAAAATCTTTAATATAAAACCCAAAGGAATAAACAGAATATACAAAAAAGTACAAAAAAATATAAAAGGAACAAAAAAGGCAATCACTAAATTGCTGAAAATACCATTTAAATAAAAAATGCCGAAATGTTTCAAGAATATGGGAAAAATAAAAACCATAACTGAAAAATTAACAGCGACATTATCAACTAAAAAAGCCGGAAACTTATTAAGAAAATCCTTAACAATACCACCAATAAACAATACTCCCAAAAAGGAAAGAAAACTGAGCTTGAAACTCAATCCAATAGTAGAGTAAAAATCAATAACCAAAAAAAATAACCAAATAAAACAAACAGAAACGACACTGTAAAACAACCTATTCTTCAAATCATAAATTATAAAAAAGTTAGCAAAAACAGCAAAAATAAAAGCCCTCAAAAGCGGAGTATCAAAACCCACAACCAAACAATATAAAAAAGTCAAAAGTAAAGAACATATAAATGAAAACAACTTTGGATTCAAAAATCCCAAAACTCTCAACAAAAAATAAAAAAAATAAAAAAAGAAATTCATACATAACAAGATATTTGATCCCGAAGCCACAAAAAAATGATATACACCGGCTTCTATAAGTTGTTTTCTTTCGTAAAAACTGTAATCCTCAAAACCAAAAACCACACCCTTCACAAACTTTGAAGAATCACCTAAATTATCCATAATACCCATTATATATAACCTGATACTCTGAAGAAAACCAGCATTATCAACTTCAACAATATCCATAGAATAAACTCTATAAATTATACGATTTGAAAGAAAAAAAGAATTCTTATCAACATCATTTATTTTAGCCATTTTTACAAAAGCAATAACTTTTGAACCCTCAATAACATCAAAGTTATCAACATTATCAACATGAGATCTACTTACTACAACTCTAAGAGTATCCTTTTGTTCTAATAACACATAGTTAGCTCTTATCTTCAAAACTTTAAATTCAAAAATACCCTCAATAAAATTACTCTGCTCATCCAAATAATCTAAAAATTTCTGATTTTTTAAATTAACATATTTAGATATAAAAAAAGAAACAAATAAAAACAAAAGAGATAAAATAAAATTCTTCAAAAAATCTCCCCAATACCTATATTTGTATTTTATCAGAAAAATAAAGAGAAATATAAAACACAGATAATATAAATCTGGAAAATAACATAAAAAAATACAACAAAAAGCAAAAAAAAGAAAATGGTTCATAAGGTTATATTTTCAATATGATTAATTGAGAATTTATCAAGTTCCTTAGAAACAAAAATTGCATCAATCCTTATGGATCTGAATTTCAATTCATGTTTCTGTAAAAAAATGTCCAGAGTTTTAGTTATGCTCTCTATTTTATGATAATTTATCCTTTCAGAAGGAAAACTTCCTCCTTTAACTTCCACAATAACAAGACAATCGTCTTTATAGGCAATGATATCTATTTCTCCGAAACGTGAAATAAAATTGGTAGCAATTATTTTATATTTTTTGCTTTTAAGGTAATCCAGAGCCAGTTTTTCATAAAATTGACCTTTTTTGTTCACTCAAGAGGAAGGAGAGAGCGGTAGACGGGACTCGAACCCGCGACCCCTACCTTGGCAAGGTAGTGCTCTACCACTGAGCTACTACCGCATGCTTCTCTATATTTCTTCTTTAATCTCCCAAAAAATCCTTTCAATTTATCGATATAAAAATTTAAAAATCACCAAGACTTTCTTTTAAAATCAAGGAAAGGTTTTATCTTAAATCGAACTAATATTATGGGTATCAAAAAAACTATTCAAATTTAAAATAAGGAAGTAAAATGATAGGGAGCTAAATAAGAATCTCTTTTCAAATGAAAAAAATAATCCGTATAATATTACCATTGGCACATTAACCGGCTCAATAAAAGGAATATTATGGAATAAAGATCTATTTCAAGAAGGTAAAATAGCAACTATAGGAGAAACATTAGATGGACAATCAACAAAAATCTACATATGGGAAAAAGAAGAAATGCCAGAAGCTTATCAAAAATTACAAGAAGTAGTTAATAAATATCAAAAAATAAGCCCAGAAGAATATAAATCCATGGTAACAAAGCATAAAATTATAACAAGTCTTACCGGAGCCGTAATTGGAGGAATAATAGGAGGTATATTAACTTCTGTGGTAAACAAACTATTAAGCGAAACAAAATAGTATTCAACTTAGTCTTTTGAAATATAAAACAAAAGTTCAGAAACATTAAGAAGAGACCTATCCAAATTGCCAACCAGAGGATTGAACTCTACAATATCAAAACCAATAACATGATAATTATTCTTTACATACTCAATAATAGTGTATATCTCCTTTAAACTAAACCCAAATGAATTTGGAGAATTAACAGAATCAACATAATTAACATCTATAGAATCCAAATCAATGCTAATATAAACAGGTAAATTTTTATCTAGTTCAATTCTTAAAAACTCAATAGCCTTTCCTATATCTAAAAGTATATCAATATTGTTCAAATATTTAACGTTATACTTTTGAGCTTGTAGGTAAAGATAGTAAGGATTAGCCAAATCCTTTATACCAAGTATAATAACATTTAGTTTGTCTTTATACTTTTCCTTTAGTTCACGCAAATAGGTTCCACCTGACAATCCTTGACTTACCTCCCTTAAATCGAAATGACTATCAAAAACCAAAAGATTAACCTTTCCAAACTTGCACAGGTACTGTTCAATTATTGGAAATGAAATACTATGGTCACCACCTATGTAAAAAGGTAAGTTTTTATTTTCAAATGATAGAATTCTAGATATCGCCATGGAAATATTTCTGAAAGTTTTCTTCTTGTCACCTATAACGGTTCTTACGTATGGCATAATAACCACCAAATTTCTATAGTGATGATTAAAGCTAAGAGATAAGAATTTATCGATAATTCTTTGAGGTGAGAATCTGGCACCCGGTCTACCCGCCGTGCTCCCATCCCAAGGAATAGGGACCAAAACATTTAAACCTGTAGGTTCAGAACCAACAATATCTCTATATTTTTCAGACAATCCCTCCAATGATAACAAATCATAGTTTTCTTTTCTCAAAACTATATCTTTCAGTTTAAAATTAAGGGGGTCTCTTAGAAATACAGGCTCACTTTCAAAATAATCTATCATCTTATATACTCATACATTAGATTATATACCTCAGTGTTATCAATAATTGGTTTGGGTTTTATAAAACCTTTGTAGAACCCCACAATATGCTCTGCAGTATGATAATCAGAGCTATAGTTGACCTTAAACTCTGGAGAAAATCTGTTGGCTTTCTTATCAATCAGAGTTAATCCACCACAGTCGTGATCAGAAACAACTAAGACAAGAGTATTGGGATTCAGATTTTGATAAGATATGACAACGTCCAATAATTTATCAAGGTCTTCCATTTCATCCAACTGTTCCATTAATTTATTTTCATGCCCATACCAATCTATCTGGCTAGCCTCCACCATAAGGAAAAAACCTTTTCTATTCTTTGAAAGTCTGGAAAGCACATATTTTGTTTTGGAAGCCAAGTCTATTTTTCTTTCCTTATACTTAGGAGGATGTTTTTTAGCGGTAAATGCGATTAATTTTTCAAAGTCTTCATTGGACCTAACCATCTTGTCCAATTTTTCTTCACCATATATCACTTTGTATCCTTTTCTTTCAAGTTCTCTAATGTAAGGTTGGAAAATTCCGAATCCACCGCCAATGGCAATGTCTATATTTGAATATATAAGCTGTCTTGCTATAGCATCATCATCAGATCTAGATTTCGAGAAAGAATAGAATGCTGCGGGAGTGGCATGAGTCAATGTACACTCAACAACTATACCTGTGGACTTCCCATGATTCTTAGCTATATCCATAATAGTAGGTATTCTACTTCCATTTTTCATGACCCCAACTTGATAATTCTGAACTCTTATACCTGTAGCAAAAGCAGTTGCACCTGCAGCACTATCAGTAATAACGTAATCTTCACTCCTAGTCCTTACCAAAAAAGAACCATCAAATTTTGAAAAATTACTATATCCATGATTTTTATATTCACTTTTATAATAATCATAAGCAGTTATTATGGGAAGTCCCATACCATCACCTATGACAAGTATTATACTTTTTGAATTATCAGAACTATTGAAAATTGATTTAGCGACAACAATAACAAATGAAAAAATTGAAAACATCAAAACAATGAAAAAAGGCAAGTTTTTTGTAATTGATATGTTTTTCATTTTTGCTCACCTCCCAAACTCAAATTTAAATTACTCTTCAAACTTGCTAAATAGCAAATAATTATAATATCTGTAACATACCAAAAAAACATGGTTAACAAAGACATAGTAAGACAGCAAACAATAAAAAATGGTGCCAAAAACAATAAAAAGCAAATAAAATATATTAAGGATATAATCAAAGAAACCGAAATATTTTGAACAAAAAGTTGGTATGAAAATCTAAGAACTCTTGAAATATCAAAACCACATAAATCGAATGCTACTATGGAAAAGTAATAAATTGATACATAAGCCCAAAAAAGAGGTAACCAAACAAATAAAAAGTACAAACCACTCAGTATCAAATATAACATGGCATCACTAATAAATGTGTTTAAAAACAAATCAATTAGAAAATCTGAAACAACCCATGGCACAACTATTGGCAGCAAAGCTATTAACCTAACAATAAATATTTTTATACCCTCAAGAAAAAAAAGTTTTATATCAAAAGGAATATAGAAATCTTCATTACCAATTGAATAATATTCATAAACCTTTTTATAGATATTGTAGATAAGATAAGTGGGTATACTCAAAACAGTAAAGAAAGAAAGAAGTATAAAAAGAGGATTTGTCACCAAAGAAGAAACAGCAATACTACTCAAGTTCTTATTAATAACTTCCCAAGAAACAGAAACCCAAGTTTTCATAAATCTTTTAATTACTTTTCTTTACAATAAAAATAAAACCTTTCTAAAATAATCTGAAATTTAAATTAAAGGGAACCAAATTTGGTTATAAAATAATATATAGTGTGAGAGTTTTCTTGATCGTTCTTGATGGTGCAGGAATAGGAGCAAGTAAAGATTGCTATAATTTTAATGATCCTCCTACTGTAAATACAATATTCAATTCTTTAAAAAAATCAAGAGAAGATGGGTTAATCGTCAACTTATCCAACCTATCAAAACTGGGATTACATAAAATTTTAAAGATTAAAAACCCTCAAATCAGTTATGAAGAATTAGAAAAAGTGGGATTTAACACAGATAGTCAGGTAATATCTTCATACGGTATAATGGAAGAGAAATCCTCAGGTAAAGACACAATAACAGGACATTGGGAAATATCAGGGTTAGTGTTAGAAAAAGGGTTTGATACATTCGAATTTTTTCCACAAGAATTAATCGAAGCTCTTGAAAAACAAATAAACAGAAAGACAATAGGAAATAAAGCTGCATCAGGAACAGAAATAATAAAAGAATTAGGTGAAGAACATATAAAAACCGGAAAACCTATAATATATACATCTGCAGATAGTGTCTTCCAAATAGCAGCCCACATTGAAGTCATAAATATTGATGAATTATATAATATTTGTGAAGTGGCATATAACTTGATTAATGAAAAAGGCTATAGGATAGCAAGAGTAATAGCAAGACCATTTGCAGGAAAAAATGGGAATTTCTATAGACTAAATGATAAAAGGAAAGATTTTTCAGTTCCTCCACCTTCAACAACAATATTAGATGTTCTTTACAGTAGTAAATTAGAGGTTATAACAGTTGGTAAAATTTCTGACATATTTGCAAATAGATCAATAACTAAATCTTACAAAGTTTCAGGAAATGTTGATATATTTAATAAAGTGGTTGAGCTATCCAGAACAGATTTTGAAGGATTAATATTCGCAAATTTAGTCGACTTTGATACAGTTTACGGACATAGGCAGGATTACAAAGGATGGACCAAAGCATTAGAAGAATTTGATAAAATCGTATTCAGACTCATAGAAAATTTGAAAAAAGATGATATTTTAATAATAACAGCAGACCATGGTAATGACCCAACCGATCAATCAACAGACCACACAAGAGAAGATGTTCCATTAATAATAATAGGAATAAAAGAAGATAACTTCTTGGGAATAAAAAAAAGCTTCAGATATGTGAGTTTCATTATCCAGGAATTTTTCAAGGATAAACTTATACAAAGGATAAAAATTGAAGAATTTGAAGGAGAAAAAATATGGAATTAGAGTATTACATGTCAAGCCTATCCCCTACTAGGATAGTAGAATTACTTGATAAATACATTATAGGGCAAGAAGAAGCAAAAAAATCCATTGCTATAGCCATAAGGAACAGATACAGAAGGATGAAAATAAAAGAAGAATACAGAGATGAAGTAATACCAAAGAACATTTTGATGATAGGTCCAACAGGAGTGGGAAAAACAGAAATAGCAAGAAGAGTAGCCAAGATCATAGGAGCACCATTTGTAAAAGTAGAAGCAACAAAATACACAGAAGTGGGATATGTTGGAAGAGATGTTGAAAGCATGATAAGAGATCTAATCGAGGTATCATTTAGAAATGTTCAGGCTGAAAAAATAAAAAATGTTGAAAAAAAAGCACATGAAGAAGCAATAAAAAGGATAACAGAAATAATTAAGCCATATCCAACTCCAAGCAGCCCAAATAATCCCTTATTTTCCATATTCAATATACCTCAAAATACAAATATTCCAGAAGAAGTAAAAAAAGACATAGATAATCAAAGGTTAGAAATTTTTGATAAAATAAAGAAAGGGTTACTCGATGACGAATACGTGGAAATAGATGTAGAGTCAAAACCCATAGTGGAAACTTATTTTATCCCAGGAACAAACGTAACATTTGATCAATATGGGATAGATATGAATGAGCTATTCTCTTCATTATATCCCAAAAAGACCAAAAAAAAGAAAGTAAAGATCAAAGAAGCCATAGATATACTGAAAATAGAGGAAGCTAAAAAGTTGGTGGATTACGAAGAAGTCAAAAAAGAAGCAATATGGAGAGCAGAAAATTTAGGAATAATCTTCATTGATGAAATAGATAAAATAGCATCCAAAGGAGATAGTAGAGGTCCAGATGTATCGAGAGAAGGTGTACAAAGAGATCTCTTACCAATAATAGAAGGAACAGTAGTAATGACAAAATATGGAGCTGTAAAAACAGATCACATTCTATTCATAGCAGCAGGTGCATTTCACATATCAAAACCAACCGATCTAATTCCTGAACTACAAGGAAGGTTTCCCATAAGAGTGAAATTAAAAAATCTTAACAAAGAGGATTTCTACAAAATACTCAAACACTCAGAAAACAGCCTAGTAAAACAATATAAGCTACTATTAGAAGTAGAAAACATATTCTTAGATTTCAATGATGATTCAATATTAGCAATATCGGAAATAGCCGAGAATTTAAACAATTCTACTGAAAATATAGGTGCAAGAAGACTACATGCAATTATAGAAAAAGTCCTGGAAGAGCCTTCTTATGACATTGAAAAATATAAAAATAAAAAAATAATTATCGATAGAAACTTCGTATTTGAAAAATTGAAAGATTTAATAGAAATAGAGGATAAAAGTAGCATTTATATAATATGATAAAAGTGGATATATGATTGAAATTTCAAATAAAAAAGTTATAGTATTTGATACCAATGTTAAACACAGTAGCAAATGTAAATGCAAAGTTTGTAGGACATACAGAACTCTTCCCAAAGCCAAGCTTTTGTTACCATTGGAAATCAAAAAGTATTTTCCTATTCTTATAATAAATCCCTTTATTTCTTTCATTTTCATCAGTAAACTATTTGATGTTATAAATTCAAAATATTTGGATGTATCATTTGATACATCAAACATAACAATTGATAGTCAGATTATGGAATTATTAAATTCCAACTTTTCAAATAACTTCATAAATTGTATCAATTTTATTATAAATAAAGATATTTTCAACACAGTTGGATTCTTCGAAGAAAGTCTGGATAAATTTAACGATTTTGAAATGTTCTATCTATCAGGTTTAATAAATTTTTATCTACAGAATCTTGATAAATCTTTTGATAGTCTATCAAATGCATTTGAAATACTGTTTAAGAAATCTCTAGAAGAACCAATAAACAACCTGGATGTTGAATATGTACATTTGTTCTTCTTGTTTGATCTGATGGTTGTTTCTCTATATTTCAAAAAATACGATATCTTTGGAAAAATTTTTGAATATCTAATTAGATTAAACAATGATTTTAGTTTATATTCATTCATGTTGTATATTTTTTTGTTTTTCTATATTTACGATAGCTATGTTTTATTAGAAAATATAGCAACAATAAAAGAAAATATAGAGGTTATTAACAGATCAATAGATGAGTTTTGGAATCCAAATGTAATAAGAGCTTACATACTATACATCATGTTAAGTATATCCATTTACAGACCAGAAGTATATAACATATTAAAAAATGAATTAAATATTATTGTTCAAAATATTAACCCGGCTACTTCTAATATTGAAGATCACATAAACATAATAAAAAACTGTGTAGAATTAGACAAGGACAACATTTTATATAAGCTAGCTCTACACAGTATTGATAAGAACATATATAAAGATTTCATTTCTTCATTGGAATTTTTACCATTGAACAAAACAATCTCAAATTTTGTGGATTATGTAAAATTTTCCGATATAGTAGTTTCTAAATTAATTCTCCAAGATATAGGATTTAATATCAATTTTGTTAAGTTGAGAGAATTAGTGGAATCAGAGCCGAATAATCCATTCTTTTGGTTTATAAACGGCCTATATAATTTTGTAAATATGGATTTTGATGTCGCAAATAACTATTTTAGAGGGGCTGTAGCTACAGATAACTCATTTACTGAAGCAAGAATATTCTTCGCCACAACCCTATTCTTAACTGGTGATATAGAAAAATCTTTAAAGATTCTCGAAAATTCATTAAACACATATACAGCCTATTTATTTGATATAATATTAATTAATATGTCGGTTATATACAAAATAACGAATAAAGAAGAATTTATTCAAAACATATACAATGAGTTATCAAATTTAGAGAGTGTTGAAATATTACAAGATATTCTTAAGGAGGTAGAAAATGAGAAACTGGACTGAGATAGAAATGTGGAAAGATGTAACACAAGAACAGTTCGAAGATTTTCATTGGCAAACACAAAATAGAATTACTAACCTAGAGAAGTTAAAAAAAGTTATCAATTTAACAGAAAGTGAAGAGAAAGCTATCAAAGAAGGAGTTGGTGAAATATTCACATTAGGAATAACACCATATTATGCTTTATTAATGGATCCGGATGATCCCAATGACCCCATAAGACTACAAGCTGTGCCATCATATCACGAACTAGAGGAGAGCACATTCGATCTGGAAGACCCACTTGCTGAAGATGTTGATATGCCAGTTCCCGGAATAGTCCATAGATATCCTGACAGAGTTTTATTTTTAGTGACAGATAGATGTTCTGTATACTGCAGACATTGCACAAGAAGTAGGATGGTTAGCTACAGACCAACTCCATGGAGTCAAATTGAAATGGGAATAGAATATATAAGGAAAACGAAAGAAATAAGGGATATAGTTGTATCTGGAGGCGACTCTCTTTCTCTAAGCGATGAAAAAATAGAAAAAGTATTACAAGCTTTGAGAAGTATACCTCATGTTGAAATAATAAGATTAGGTTCAAGAATGCCGGTGACAAATCCAATGAGAATAACAGAGAAATTGGTTTCAATAATAAAAAAGTATCATCCTGTGTTTTTAAATACCCACTTCAACCATCCTAAAGAGATAACTAAATATTCAGAGAGAGCTTTAAATATGTTAGCTGATGCGGGTGTGGTTCTTGGTAATCAGACAGTGTTGTTGAGAGGAGTAAATGACTGCCCCTTTATAATGAAAAAATTGTTTCAATTGTTATTAAAAAACAGGTGTAGGCCATATTATATTTATCAATGTGATTTGACAGAAGGTTTAGAACATTTCAGAACAAGAGTAGCCAAGGGAATAGAAATAATGGAGTTCCTCAGAGGGCATACTTCTGGATTAGCAAATCCATATTTTGTTGTTGATGCTCCTGGTGGTGGCGGTAAAATACCAGTAATGCCAAATTATTTAATTTCAATGTCTTCTGACAGAGTAGTTTTGAGAAATTATGAAGGTAAAATATTTATGTATCCCGAACCCAAACATGCTGATTCTCCTCATAATCCAGAGACATGTGTATATTGCCAAGAAATGAAAGACCAATTAGATGGAATAGCAAAACTTCTATGGGAAGGTAATAGATCAAAAGTAAATTTAGATCCTGAAAGTAAACGAGATATAAGAAGAAAAAATAAGCAAATAATAAACGAAGAATTAACAGAATTAATGAAACAGAGAACAAGTTGCTCATAGGGTGAGGAATAAAATGAGTAAAGAGAAAATAGGAAAGTCCCTAATATTGGCAGGATTTATAATAATAGTAATAGGAACAGTAATATATTTATTCCAAGAGGAAGAAGAAGTAAAAAATATTAAAGAACTAATAAAAGAAGCTGACAGAATTATAAAAGAAAATACATAAATGAATTATTTCCCTTTAGTAGTTTTACTTACCTTAGGGGTAGTTTTTTGGTTTTTAGACAGCGTTTGGAATCTATTTGGTAAACAATTTCTGAGCAACTTTTTTTTTGCAGGTGGTCTACATCCGGGAGAACAATACATTTATATAATTGTTTTGTCATTAACAAACATCATTGCAATATTTTTAAGTTTTCTAAGAAAGGATATTTGGAAGAATGGATTTCATTTCAGTAAAGGATTATTTCTTTATTTTCTATTTATTGTAATTATCTCAATATCCACTCTGTTTTTTTCTGTAGATAAGTTTGAGAGTTACAGAGAATTTTGGATCTACCTCCTAATGTTCAGTTTATCAATCTATATTTATAATTTCGTTTTTAATCAAAAAGACAAAGAGGAATTTCTTTATAATTATTGCTTGATACTTCTAACTATTTTTATAGTTAGTATTTTAATAGCTGTTATAGTAAATTTAGGATTACCAACGGGTTCACCTTGGATGTCATTATTTTATCAAAAAAATGCCTATGGAGGGTTTATTCTTTTATTTTTGCCCATAACCTTTTCACTTTTCCTTTTCTCAATGGTGTACAAAGAATATTATAAATCCATAATATTTTTTACCGCTTTTATATTTGGGATATTTACCCTTATTTTCAGTGGTTCAAAAGCTGCATTTTTATCATTTTTAATCTGTTTACCTCTGTATTTTGCTTTTCTTAAGATTTTCAAATTGATAAATCCTTTAAATATTATGGATAAAAAAATAAAGAGATTATTTATTATTGCAGCCTTTTTTTCTGTTATTTTACTATTTTTACAACTCGTTTTAGATTCTAAATTTACATTTGCTTTAATAAATTCTTTAAAAACTTTAATTTTTGGTTTAACCAACACAGTGATAGCAAGGGTTGATTTTTGGGAAGCAAGTTTGAAAATAGCGAAAGATTTCCCATTCGGATGTGGGTTATATAACTTCTCTAAGGTTTATCCTCTATATCAGGCATCCTTCTATTTTTATTCTAAGGATCCACATAATTACTATTTAAAACTCATCTCAGAAATTGGATATATAGGATTCATTTTCTTCATAACAATGATAGTATATTTTATTTATAAGTCTTCTATAATTTATAGCAAAGTATATTCTTTTTTAGTAAATCAATACAATCAACGAAAAATTTTTTCAAACTCAGATGAAATGGATAATAACTTATCAAAATTAGGAATATATATTCTATCTTCAGGAATAAGTATTGGTTTAATACAAGGTTTATTACATATAGCCTTTGATGTTGATTTCAAGTTTGCTTATATTTTAGTCATATTTACAACGAATTTTTTTGTAAATATGGCAATTATAGATTCACTTGAAAGTAATTTAGCTGATAATAACAAAAATTTGAAATCCTTCTATTTAAGGCTTTTATGGGCTATAATATTTATACCACTCTCATTATTAGGCTTACATTACGGTATAAAGGAATCAATTGCATACAAGATTGACAAAGAAGTTGAAAAAACAGGAGATTATAAACAATACATAAGAGTAATAAACAATTCTTTATCTTCTTCTTCAAAATATGTGACACTTGCTGAATTATACAGAGTTAGTTACAATTTTGAAGAAGCCATAAAATATAATAAAAAAGCAATAGAATTATGTAAATACAATATGAATGCTTATCTGTCTTTATCTTTTCTATATAATGACAAAATAGAATCGCTCCTTTCAATTAATACAGAGGATACAGTAGTAAAAGATAAAGTAAAGAGAAATATTTCATTATTATCCCAAGATCTTAAAAAAACAGTAGTTGAAGCTTTTAAATATGATAATAAAAATTACCCGGATTTCTATTTACTTCTTGCCCAAAGTTATGAATACAAAAACAGCAAAAATTATAAAAATCTATATAAAAATATCTTCAAAGTGGTTTACCCTCCTTCAGAATATATCAACCTAATGGACATAAGACACACAACATTCGGTGACATTATTTCACAAGCATATATCAAATATTTAATAGATGATTTTATAAAATGTCAAAAAGATAAAGGGGTTCAATATTGCGAAAAAGTAACAGAGTATCTTTATGAACCGCTGATTAAGTATAACATTAAAACAAATATAGAAGATTTTTACTTATTAGGGGCCATATCTTTCTACATAACAGGGAAAAAACTTTACAATATTGATCATCATAAGTCCATAGAAAACTTCAAAAAGGCCAAGGAAGTATTAGAAAAGATATATACTCAAGATTTTGTTAATCTATATTATTATACAGCCTGTTATATGTATTTAGGAAATTATACAACTTCCTTAGGATTGGCTAAAATAATTTTTTCTTTTCCAATGGTTGAAAAACTTTCAAATGAGCAAAAAGAGAAACTTAAGCTAGCTAAAATAAATAACTACGCAATTCTTTCTTACATATACACTAAGCAAAACTATATAAAATTAGCAGAAGAGTATGCAAAATTATATACCAAATACTCAGAAACAAAAAAATAATTTCTTTGAGTTATTATATACTAACGGTAATTTACGCATAGGTAAACTAAGAAATAGTATAGGGCAAGAATTGTTGACACCGGCTTTCATTCCTGTAGCAACCAATGCTTCAATAAGAGCACTTGACAGTATAAAAGTTAAGGAATTAGGTATCAATGGTATATTTGTTAATACATATCACATGCATCTAACACCTGGAGAAGATATAGTTGAGGAACTTGGCGGACTACATAAGTTCATGAATTATGATGGATTAATATTTACCGACAGTGGAGGTTTCCAAGCATTCAGTCTAGGACAAGCAATTACAGATGGAGTTGGAAAAATAGTTAGCATCTTTTCAAAAGAAGGTAGAAAAAAGCAAACAAAACAAGAAAAGCTAGCCGAAGTAACCGATGAATATATAGTCTTTAAAAGTCATATAGATGGTAGAATATTAAAATTAACCCCTGAGAATTCAATACTTATACAACATAAATTGGGATCTGATATATTAATGGTTCTTGATGAGTGCACTTCTCCGCTGGCATCTTACGAATATACTAAATTATCCATGGAAAGGTCTTTAAAATGGGCTTTGAGATGCTTAGATTTTTTTAAACAGCACAATAAGGGAAACCAATACCTTTATGGAATAATCCAAGGAGGGTACCATTATGATCTGAGGATAAAATCGGCAGAATTTATATGTTCCTTGGATTTTGATGGGATAGCAATAGGAGGTTCACTAGGAACTTCTAAAGACAATATAGCAGAAATTCTTTCTTGGATTATAGGATACATACCTCAGGAAAAACCCAGACACTTGCTTGGAATAGGTAGCATCCCAGAAATATTCACAGCGATAGAGAATGGTATTGATACTTTTGATTGTGTTATACCAACAAGGTATGCAAGAACAGGAACTGTTTTTGTAAATGAACCACCTAACTTCATAAGAGACATAACGGCTAAATATTATAAAAATCTGGAATCAAGGAAGTATGATTTTCCTATAGAACAAGATTGTGATTGCTATACATGTAAAAATTACACTGTCGCCTACTTAAACCATTTATTCTACGTTGGTGAAATTTCTGTTATGACTCTTCTTACAATACACAATCTTAATTTCTATAACAAACTTTTAAACAGAATAAGGCAAGCAATATTAGAAAACAAATACTTTGAATTCAAAAAACATTTCTTTCAAAAGTGAGAACACTTTGTATAACAAATCTATTATCAAATTTATCATTTTCAGTTGTGCAAAATAATGAAATAATAGTTGATTTATTTTTAGCAACTCAGAATCAAATATCCAACCTATCCTACGTCCTAGAATTTATAAACAATCAGATTAAATTGGAAGAAATAGATAGGGTGTTTGTAACAAACGGTCCAGGCTATTTTACAACAGTAAGAATATCATGTATAGTAGCACAAACTATATCATTTTTGCTTAAAAAAGAACTAACTTTCACGGATAACTTTAAAGCATTGAAAAACATCAATAAATTCCTATTTGAGGAAACCAATGTTATACCAGTAGTAAAAATAGCTTCCCATAGATATAGATTTAAAATTAATAATCCAAACAATGATTCAGATAATTATTATTCAGAAGCATCAGAAATTAGAGAACTGATAAATATCTATAACAAAGAACGCAAAAAAATTATTTTTAATGATTTTAGCATAAAAGAGCTAGAAATTTTGGAAAATGAGAAGGTAGAATTTAGAGATTTATCGAAAATATTTAGAGCAGGACTGGTTTACTTGTCATCAATCCAAAACCTGTCAATATCCAATGACTATAACATAAGAATAAATTACTAGGTATATGGAAAGATTCGGTTTGGGATTTGATAGTCACAAATACAAAAAAGGAAACGGACTGAAATTAGGCGGAGTGTTTATACCCTGTAAATACTCATTCAAAGCACATTCGGATGGAGATATAATAATCCATGCGTTAATAGACTCTATTTTAGGAGCACTACCAGATGTATTTGAATATGGAAATATTGGAACTATTTTTCCAGACAGTGACCCCAAATACAAAGAGGCCAATTCCATCTCACTTCTTAACCAAATCCTTGACAAAATTCATCCATGGAAAATCGAAAGTTGTGACATAGTATTAATAATAGAAGAACCCAAAATAGGCAAAAACATAATTAGTATAATAGAAAATCTAAAAAACATACTAAAAACAGAAATAGTAAATGTAAAACCCAAAACGGCAGAAGGATTGGGATTAATAGGAAATAAAAAAGGAGCGGCGGCCTTCTGTATAATAAAACTTAAATATGATAGTAAGAAATAGTCAACAGCTAGAAAAAATAAGAATGGCAGGAGCGATTAATTCTTTCACTCTCCTTTTACTTCAAAAAATCACATTAGAAAATTTTGATAAAATTAATGCAAAAATATTGGATGAATTAAGTTTTCAGATAATAACCACTCTAGGAGGAAAACCATCTTTCAAAAACTATAAACCACCATTTTCAAATAATCATTATCCATATAGTATAACAGTTTCAATAAATGAAGAAATTGTACATGGATTACCAACAGAAAACAAAAAGTTCAAAATTGGAGACGTGGTTAGCATAGACTCAGGAACTAACTTTGAAGGTCTACACGTGGATAGTGCAATATCCTTTACAATAGGTGAGAAAAATAAA
Organism: Candidatus Calescibacterium sp.; assembly: GCA_025057615.1. Classification (GTDB taxonomy): domain Bacteria; phylum DRYD01; class DRYD01; order DRYD01; family DRYD01; genus DRYD01. The sequence goes on from JANXBF010000003.1 coordinate 47,710, forward strand.
AAAATAGTGGAAGTTTGTGAAAAATCTCTATACATAGCAATAGAAAAAGTAAAACATGGAACTTACATAAAAGAAATGAGTAGAGAAATAGAAAATTTCGTTAAAAAAAATGGGTTTAATGTGGTAAGACAATTAACTGGGCATGGAGTAGGCAAAACCATACACGATGATCCTGAGATACCCAATTTTTATATCCCCGAATACTCCAAAAGATTTTACAATGGTATGTTGGTAGCTATAGAGCCAATGATAAGTGAAGGTTCACCAGATATAGAATTGCTAGAAGATCAATGGACAATAGTAACAAAGGACAGATCCATATCTGCACATTTTGAACACACCATATTAGTTAAACACAGTGAATCAGAAATAGTAACAAGAATATCTGATGAAACATTTGATACTTTTTATAAAAAGGTCAAGCACTTGGTAAATTCTTATATAAAATAAACAAAATAAAAAGAGGCTCATGAGAGAGCCCCTTTCTGTCATTAATAAAACTTGTTACTGGTTTGAATTAGGAAATAATAGTTTCTGGAGGTTCTGGATTGGGATTTGGATTAGGTTCTGGTGATGGTGAAGGAGGTGATGGTGGAAGCATACTCAAAGCTTCCTTTACAGCTTCGTATACATTAACCAAACCTGATCCTTGATCAAATTGGTCATATGGTTTATTATCAGTTGGGTCGGTTTTCGTGAGTTTTATTGCATGCTTCATAAGTAATTCTTTAACTTGCTGTTGCGTAAGGTTTGGATTTGCATTCAATATTAGCAGCATAGCACCTGCAACACCTGGTGTAGCCATTGAAGTTCCAGATATTGCTATATATTTTCCGTCAGCAGTTACAGGTATCCTACCTTGCTTTGCAAGTTTGTCCAATTCACTGCCTGGTGTATTAGCTGCCCAAATCTGGACGCCGGGCATTGATACATCGGGTTTAAGCTTAGAAGTTTCATCTGGAGCATTCTTAACTGGTCCTCTTGAAGAAAACCTGGCTATATCATCATCAGCCAAATCCTCAGTTTTTTTGTCTTGATATGCAGCAACAGTAACTGCATTTGGAGCTATAGCTGGTGTACCAACCGTATTCTGTGTAGGTCCACTATTACCAGCAGCTATAGCAAAATAAACCCCGTCTTGTATAGCTTTCTCAACGGCCAAGGCCAGAGGATCTTGATTCCATGGCTTAAAAGCATAGCCACCTAAGCTCATATTAGCAACGACTTTTTTACCTTCTTGTTTTGCCTTTTCTACCACTTTGTTTATTCCTCGGATAATATCAGATGTGTAACCTGACCCTCCGTCGCTGAGGACTTTAATACCCCATATTTCAGCTGCTGGTGCTAAACCAGTAAACCTTCCATCGCCAGCAGCTATACCAGCAACGTGTGTTCCATGGCCGTGGCCATCATGAGGTTTGGTATGTCCTGAAGAAGTGGCATCAAAATGATAAGTTAACCTGGAACCCCAGTCATCGTGATTAGCAACACCAGTGTCTATAACAGCAAGTACCAATCCTTGACCCTTATAACCCATTTCATGTACTTTATCTGCACCAGTAATTTGTAATGTTACGTTTTTTTCTGGTAAACTCTGAACTTCTTGTGAGGTTTTGACTCCAACTTTTTGCTTCATTTTTTGAAGTTCTCTTGTTTGTTTTAACTCTTCGGGCTCAACCAATCCCACTTTCTCATCCTTGAATACATTCACTCCTTCTGGCAAAGACTTGTATATGTTTGGTAAAGAATTCTTCTTTACTTCTGCAAGAACAAAGCCATTTCCCAAGTCCTCGACAACCCTTCCTGCCTTTAAGGTCTTCAAAATCTTTTCTATTTTGGCTTTATCCCCTGTAAAGATCACTCTTTCTAGTTCTTCTCTTTGTGTCTTACGATGCACATTCTCGTGTCCCCTCAACGGGTTTATGTTATTCATTGTTTCTCACCTCCTTCCTAAAATGCTTAAATTTTTTCATCAAAAATGAGGACACCATTTGTAAAAAAAATGTTAATTTCTAATCTTTAATTTTTTTTCATAGAAATCTAATAATAATTCAAAAGCTTCAAAAAAAGAAAGTGCAATCCTATCTTTATACATAGGAAGATTATTGTCTGAGTATCTACTCCTAAGAGGATGTTTAAAGTATATTGCCAAATGTTCCTGAATACCATAATTTCCCAATTTCAGTGACATATCCATGTGTTTTATTAGATCTAGTACCAATGGTGCAGCTAAAATTGAATCTCTTCCAATCCAATTTATTTTGAAACTCATTGGTAATCCCAAGAATCCTTCGAAATCTACGTTATCCCAAGCCTCTTTATTGTCGTATCTTGGTTTGTAAAAGCTTATATCAACAACATGTTCAAAATCAGAATATCCAAGAATTGGCTCAAGAACGCTTAGTTTATCCTCCATCTTTAAGTGCCTATGTTCTGGCCTTGATAAAATTTTACCATCATTGTTACCAAGTATATTGGTACTATACCAACCAATCAACTTGAAATTCCTAATTTTTAGCATAGGAGCAATCAGGGTTTTCATAAGAGTCTGACCAGTATTACCGTCCATACCTGCCAGTGGAACCCTATATTTTATAGATAAATCTTCAATAAAGTCCAATTGCAATGTAACATTGGGAGTAAAATCTATAAAAGGACAACCTTCCATAATAGCAGCAACAGCATAGGCAACAGAAGAAGGCAAATAATTCCCATCTATTATTTTTAAATCATCAAAAGACACAGAGTTTATCTGAGAAAAAGGTTTCAAATTTTTCAAAGGCAAAGCCAAGTATACAACAAAAACTCTTTCAATTCTATTATCGCTCTTAAATCTTTTTATGTCATCTCTTATTAGGTTTACTGCTTCCATGAAATTGGGAAGTTCCCACATTTTTACCGAGTAATCACTACTGATAGCCTCATCAGAATCCCACAAATTAACATATCCCTTCATGGGAAACATATTACTCAATGTTTTTTCGGAATCCCTATAAAATTCAAAAGGTATTATTCTATGGTAGTTTGCCATATTAAATGAGTTTTCTAAGAACACGTCCCAGCCACCAAAAACCATCTCTCTTTCACTTAGAAATTCAACGTTTTTGAAATATTCTGTAGATATTATGCTCCCTAGATTCTGTTTATCACTTTTTGATTTGGCCCCCGTTATTACAGTATTCGCAACAGTTCCATTAAAACCAACAAACATCACACCAACCATAATCATTCTCCCTTCCTTATTTATCCATTATTTATCATCAAACTAATTCCTATCAGAAAAAGAGAAATATACCCTATATTCACTTGATTTCTCATAATAGGAATATGATTCTCTAAATCCTTATAATTCAAACTATTCCAAAAATTTTTTGCCATCAAAGGAATAGTTAACAAAGAGAGAAGAGAAAAAATATTCAGAAAACCTTGGAAAAATAGAAAAACTATTATAGAGTAAAAAATTGACATCATAAACAAATAAATGTAGCTAGCCTTTTCTCTTCCAAACCTAACTATCCAGTTTTTTACCTGAACCCTCTTATCATTTTCATAATCTGGGAACTCATTTATCAAAAGAACAGTGGATTTCCATAGACCTGGAAGAAAAAAAAGCAAAAAAGTATTCACATCGAGAATATACCTATCAGTTTCGAACATACATATATATGTCCCAAGAGATATTAAAGAGAAACCGATTATCATAGCCAATTCTCCCAAGCCAACCGTCTTCAAAACTGGGGTATAAAGTAAAATCATCAGCACACCAATAAATCCAATGATTAACAGAATTTTATGTTGAAAACTCAGGTATATACCAATAAGGCATCCAACCAGAAAAAGAATTATCGCAAATGTTCCCATTTCAAACGGGGATATCAAACCCCTAACCAAATATCCTCCCCCTCCACTATATTCAGAAACACTTTCCAAAGTATCATTACCTCTCAGATAGTCAAATACTTCATTAAAAGCATTAACAGAAAGATGTAGAAAGAGAGCACCAACAAGAGTCAAAAAAGCATTCAAAAAATTGAAATATCCATTGTTATAGGCCAAACTAACACCTATCAACCAACAGGGAATAGACATCAGTATTATATGAGGTCTCAAAGCTATAAAATAGTCTTTTACCCTATTAATACGAAAATTGAAAACCATACTACATTATTATTATTCTTACTACAACAGTGTCTACCTTTGTTGAGAAAATAGATCTTAATTTCAAATTTACTTCAAATAAAAAACAAATTTATTCTAATTATTCTAAGTTATTTTTGTGAAGTATTTTTCAAACAATGTGGCTTTTGATACACTATCTTTTGTTTCTTTATTTCTTAATTTTTCCAGCAATTTTAGAGCAAATTCAAATGTTGTGGCAGGTCCCTGAGAAGTAAGCAAATTTTTATCGTCAACAACAGAAGAATCCACAAAATTTGGTATTTCATCACTCAAAGTTGGATAGCAAGTTGCTTTGTAATCTATCAACCTATGATGATGATTAACAACAGTTGGCCCGGCACATATAGCTGCAACAACCTTATTATTCAACATGAAATGTTCTATTATTTTTTTGATAACAGGTGAATTTTTAAGATTATGAGCATTATTTGAACCACCAGGTATAAAAAGTGCATCATAATTATTGACTAAACTTTCAAAACTCTGATCATCTAAGACTTTGTCAGCCACAATTTTAACCATCCTAGAACACTCAACTATTTGTTCATTTAGAGAAACAATATCAACATCTACCCCTCCCCTTCTAAGAATATCAACAGTAATAACAAGTTCCATTTCTTCGACACCATTACTAATCAAAGTCAAAACCTTTGGCTTCTTCATATTTCTCCTCCTTATGAATTTTTTATAAATACCCTTAATTTATTTACGATTAGCTCTGATACAGTGTTGGGTTTGGCCTTACCTTTTAGTTCTTTCATTGCTTGTCCAACAAGGAAACCAAGTGCCTTATCTTTACCTTGTAAGTAATCATCAACAGCTTGAGAGTTCTTAGAAATTATTTCATCCACAACCTTTTCTATCAAAGATGTATCTTCTTGTATGAGTAAATCCTTACTTTTCAAAAATTCCAAAAGATCAATCTCTTCATGTAAGATACTGATCAGGTATCTTTTTGAGTTTAGAATATCTATAGTTTTGCTTTCAGCCAGTCTGATGTATTCAATTATATTATTGATTTGTATTCTTTCCCAATTTATCTGATTGTTATTATATAGATAAGCAAAATCCGTCTTAAGGAATTTAACAATTGAACGAGGCTCCAAATTGGAATGAATAATTACATTAAATAAATCATTAATTTTTGGATTTTCAAGTAAAAACATTATTTCATCATTATTCAGATTAAAAGCGAGGTATTCCTGATAGTACTGAGATGGGGTTTTAGGTATTTTTATTGAGTCAATATAATCTTGACTTAAATTTAGTGGAAGCAAATCTGGTTCTGGAAAATATCTGTAGTCGTGTGCTTCCTCTTTAGTTCTCATTGAGTATGTGGTTTGTGTCTTTTCATCCCATCCTCTGGTTTCCTGGATAACTTCTTTACCACTTTTAAGAATATTTGATTGTCTTTCTATTTCGTAATTTAGAGCACGAATCAAAAATCTAAAAGAATTTATATTTTTTATTTCCACCTTGGTTCCCAACTTATCAGAGTCCTTAGGTTTGAGAGAAATGTTAGCATCACATCTCAAACTACCCTCTTCCATTTTGACATCACTTATATTCAGATAAAGAGCTGTTAGCCTAAGTAGCTCAAGAAATTCAGCAGCTTCTTCAACAGAATATATAACAGGTTCGGTAACAATTTCAACAAGAGGGACTCCAGCACGGTTGTAATTCAAAAGCGTATATTTTGCCTCTCTAAGATTATCACCGCCAATATGTATAGATTTCCCTGTATCCTCTTCCAAATGTATTCTTCTCAAGTATACATACTTATTTAGGTTTGGCAAAAAAAGTCCTCCCTTTGTTGCAAGAGGTAAATCGTATTGCGATATCTGGTAATTTTTAGGCATATCGGGATAGAAATAGTGTTTCCTGTCAAATTTACTTGATAGGCTTATTTGACAATCCAGAGCTTTAGAAAGTTTTATAAAATACTCTATGGCCTGTTGATTTATTACCGGTAATGATCCAGGTAGACCCAGACAAACTGGACAAACATTCTTATTTGGTTCATGAGTAAACTCATTTTTACAACCGCAGAAAAGCTTTTTTTCAGTTGAAAGTTCTATGTGAACCTCCAAACCTATCACAACATCATATTCCATAAAATATCACTCCTGTTTGTATAATTTCTTTTGTATAATTTCTCATAAAAAATTAAGTCCTTTGAATAAATTCATTCAACATATTTGTAGATTATCCTGTATTTTTGTATTTGTCCCGAGTATTGAACATAGATTTTAGTTTGGTATTTATATGGATTAGTAGATACAACAATTGAATTGGATGAATCAAGATAAGCTTTACCTACTTCCTTAGCATTAGCAGGAACATTCTCATAAGGGACACTCCGGACAACTAAATCCCCAGCAGTTTGATTGGTATATAATTTTACAATAAAAGAATCTCCCAGATACATACCCTGCCAAAAAATATAAAACCTATCAAAATTAGAAAATCTACTCAAAGTGTTAGCAAAAGCCAAAAAAGTAAAGATAATAAAAAGACTAATAAATATCACTGTTGCCATGTTAACCATACCTCTGGACATACCCATTTTATTTTTATATTCCATATACAAAAATCCCTTTATTCAATTATAAATACCGAGTAGTTAAAATCGGTATAGACCTTACCTTCTATTTCAAGATTTGTAATTATTTCAACTGTTTTAGGAAGAGGAATATTTAGAATATTTGATATTTTTTCAATTTTTATCCCCGGCTGATTCTTTATTATTTCCAAGACCTGATAATCTGAATCATAATTTTCTTTATATGCTACAACATTGTTAGAAACAAAAGGTAAGAAATTCAACACTTCTGATGGTTTGGTTATCATTATTCCTCCGGAATTTATTAGCTCCTTGGAACCTTCAAACTCTTCAGAATTTTGCAAGTAGGGAACTATGAGAGTCTTTCCCATCTCCAAAGCATAATTACCTGTTATAAGGCTACCACTATTTTTAGAAGCCTGTATAACAATAATTACTTCAGAAACACAAGAAATTAGCCTGTTTCTATAGGGGAAAAAATATTTATTTGGACGTTGTTTTGGCAAATATTCAGAAAAAACAAGACCATCAGCTGCTATCTTCTGCTGCAAAGACCTATTCATATAAGGGTAGTAATAATCAATCCCGTTTCCAAGAATAGCAACCGATTTCATTTTGTTTAACAAAGCTTCCCTTAAACAAATGGTATCAACACCAGCAGCCAAACCACTAACGATAACAACATTTCCCAAACTGGATAAAATTTTAATAACATCATTCGTAAATTTGGATGTTACAGTAAGTGGTTTCCTTGACCCAACAATAGAAATCCTGAAAATCCCCTTGTCCAACAGACCCCAATTACCATTATAAAAGATGATCCCAGCATTATTCTCATAAAGAAAATCTGGAAAGTCTCTATCAAAAAAAAATTTTATTCTCCCTTTGTAACTCTCCAAATTGAAATCAAAATTATACCTCTTAATTATTTCATCTTCATTTATTTCCAACTTTTGGAATAATAAATCTATTGTTTTTTCAAGGTTGTCTTTAAAATTTTTTTCAATCAAATTTCTCAATTTAAAAAAATTATAACCAAAATAAAGATATAACAATAACAATTTCTTTTCAATCATGTCAGGATCCAATAAAAAACCTAACCAAAAACGGTAATTTCTTTTGCTTAATTTTTTCAAAAAACAAAGATATAAAACCAAATAAAATTAGCGTCGTAACATAACTAAACATAAGATCCACATAGGGATTATTGGTATGAAAAACCCACCTATCAATTGATACGTTACTCCAAAAATACTCCACAAGAAACAAATGGAAAAGATAGAAAAAAAGAGAAGACTTACCAATCAACTCCAAATACCTACCAAATAACCCTAAATTACTGAAAACATTTTTATCATTGAAAATATTAACAAAAATTAGAGAAAAGCATAGAAAAATAAATGATAAAACCCAAAGTATGAAAACATAATCAGGAGGATAAAACAACTCACCATAACCATCCCTTATATACTTTTGACTATGGACAAGCACATAGCTAAAAATAACAAATAAAATTAACCAATAAACATAAAAATTAACAATCCATTTCCTATGATTTTCATTAAAAAAAACAAAACCTAATACAAATATACCAGCCCATGGAAAAACTGGAAAATATCCATCAATAAGAAACTGTCTAACACAAATATTAAAGAACAATTCAAGAGACACAACACTACCAACAGGATATTCAACAGGAATTTGATTATATCCAAAATAAAATTGCAAAATGATCGTAATAATAAATACAATAAACATAAGGCCAATTCCCAAAACATTCCATAAACGATACAGGAAAATGAATATCATAGTACAGAAACCAATTAAATATAGGACATCAAAAGACAAAAAAGGATATATTCTATATCCAATTAAGTCCAATAAAGATGCCACCAAGACGAGTATTAACCCCCTAACAAAAAAGTACTGCCAACCATAATCCTTTTCAATTTTATTTCTATACATTAGAAACCCTGTAATTGATACAAAAAGAGGAGCAGCAAAAGTATATACCAACCTCAAGAAAATAGGAGGTTGATCAATAAAATAAGGAGAATAATTTGCAATAATCATCACAAATATAGCAAATCCTCTAAGTATATCTATTTCTCTTAGTCTATTCATTAAAAATATTAATCAAGATTAAAAATAAACTAAAGATTCTATACTATTTTTTATTCATTTATAAAATTTACTTTTTATCATTGGGTACAAATTTATCTTCTATAGGAAAAGGAGAAAATGGCATTTTATGGGGGGCATTGAGAATAGTATTTATATTTTTGATCTGTTTTTGGGATTGTGTTTTTTCATTTTTTTCTTTTTCTGGTTTTTGTTCTATTGGAGCTGGAGAAAACGGTCTATCTTTTTTATTTTTGATGTCCATTTCTCATACCTCCTTCCTATAATACTCTTTCCTATAATACTCTTTTAATAACACTTTATTTATAATGTTCACTATGTAGTTGAAGCTTGCAATTGTTCTTTATCATTTTTGAATAAATTGTTAAATTTTTCAATAATTCTATTTTTTATGTTCCCGAGTTTCTCAGCAACTCTCTCTTTAAAATTTTCAGTTCCAACCATAGAGTATATCTGGAATATCAACTTGGCTATTTCTATACCAATAGATACAACGCCAAACAATCTTCCCAATCCAAGTGCAGCCAAAGCCAATGATACACCTCCAACAATGTTAAGTAAACCTTGTATTCCTATTCCCAGATTATTTCTTTCGTCAGCCATTTGCATCATTTTAGCCCCCTGTATGATATCCCTTGTAGATCCAATGAGCCCAAAAATAGAGGTAAGCCCTCCATATCCTCCGCCGAATATTGTGCTCCAACCCATCCAGAATTTTCCTAGACTACCAAGCCCATTAACAAAGTCTCCGCCGGCAGTCCCTATAGCATAACTATTTTTCAAAGTATTCTCATCATTTTTATTCTCATTTTTTGAGATCTTATTTTTAGCAGTGAATAATTTTTCAAGCCCCATGAATAGCAATGAAGCAACAGAAAATCCTACCACACCCAAAGGTCCAAAGAGCGGACCCAAAAAACTTAATAACATAGAAAATCCGCTGAGGAACCTAAATAACCCAACTTTGAAGTTTTCTGGTTTATTATCCACTGCAGAATTCTTGAGAATACTTGCTCCTTCAAGCGATTTTATAGTTCCCCCTACTATAGATGCTATACTACCCAAACCACCAGGCTGCTTAGTAAGTATATTATTAATCAATGAAGTAAAAGATAAAACATCGGCAGAACCTTTGATAAAATTTTCAGTTGATTTACCTGTGGAGTCCATTATTTTTTCAACACCTGAATTTTTATAAGGTGTATTTTTTTGGAATTCATCGATTTCTTTTTCATTTTTATTTTTAGAAAACCAACTCTTTACGGTATTAAAGACCTTGGATACCACTCCTAAGGAAGCTCCAACAGCTCCACCTATGACACCACCAATCAATCCATAAATTTCCTTGGCAAATCCTTTAACAGCGTTGAAAACCTTCACTCCAATAGGTAATGAAGCCAATAAACCCAATCCAATCGAAGGGACAAATCCAACTGTCCCAAGAGATAATGACATGATTAACAGAGCCAAAGGAGCCATCATCACAGCACTAACAGCAAGAGCTAATGGAACATTCGCCCAGTTTCCTGCCTTCTTGTTTGATTCCTTGCTCCATTCAACACCCAAATTGAACCCATTCCTAATATACTCCATAAAGCTTTCACTATTTTTGAGTTTTTCAAGGGAAATTTTGAGTTCTTCCACTCTGGTTGGATCTTCCTTTTGGAGCATCTGGTAGGTGGTTTGTCCACCCGCGACTGCACCAGCAATTGCAGAACTGTACTGAGTTCCAACTAATCCAAGTGCCAATATTGATTGAAGAATTTGGAGCACTGGCTCAGATATATTTACAGCAACTCCCCCAGAAAACAACAACTGAATCAGGAAAGAAATTGGAACAAGAGCAAAATTGAAAGTGAAATAAGCCAAAGCTCCAGCTAAAGCAGCACCAAGAACTGATAAACCAACAGCTTTAGCATCCAATTTTTTTACATCAAATTCACTTATTTTTTCTTTGATCTTTTCAAAGCTCTCTTTAAGATCAGAATGCATTCTAGTGAAAAAGTCCCCAACTTCTTTGCTTTCATCCAAAAAATTTACGCCAATAAAATTTTTTAAATAACCCTCACTAAAATTAACTTCATCAAAAGATTTCTGGTGAGCTTTATTTAAGATTATATTCATACTATTTACACCTCTTTTTTATATGTCTTTCATATTTAATAAAAATTATTTTTACATCACTAAAGTTAAATTTGTAAAAAAAATGTAAAAAAAATTAAAGGTAAAATATTTCTAGCTATAGAAATAGTAAAATATGGAATGTAAAATAGTTACTCCCTATTTCTCAAAAACAGTGAATGTAAAAGAGATATCCATAGACAGCACTAATGGTGTTCTTTTAATATATCCACAACATACTGACATGATATCCTCTATAAAGAAAGATTCTCTTTTGAATATAAAATCAACTGAAGGTAGCTTAAAATATAAGTGTAATCAAGGAGTTATAAAAATTCAGTCCAACAAAGCATTGATTTTAATAGATACAGATGAAAAGGATAATATGTGAAGGTCCAAACCGTTTGAGTGGGGAATTCTTTCCCCAAGGTTCAAAAAACGGTGCTTTACCATTGTTGGCATCCTGCATAATTTTTGATACCATAATAAAGATAAATAACGTTCCTGATATAGAAGATATAAACACAATGTTATCAATCCTTATATGTATAGGCTGTAAATGTCAGTATGTAAATAACAGTATTATCATAGATAGTAGACAGATAAATAACTATGAGATAGGTTGGGAATTGGCTTCCAAAATGAGAGCTTCTTTTGATTTATTGGGAAGCTTAGTATACAGATTTGGAAAAGCGGTAATACCTTTTCCTGGAGGATGCTTAATAGGAAACAGAAAAGTGGACATGCATCTCTGGGTAACCAAACAACTCGGGTTCGAAGTAAAAATAGACTCTGGAAATGTTATAGTAAGTGATTTCAATCCTAAACACGCAAATGAAGAGATATCTTTTTGGATACCCAGTGTTGGAGTTACCAAAAATGCCACATTCTTGGGTCTATTTGTATCAAAGGAAACCAAGAAAAAAATAGTGTTTCACAACATTGCAATTGAGCCAGAGATAACTAACTTATGGGATTTCTTAATAAAAAACGGACTAAATCTGTCATATGATATAAATAAAAGGGTATTACAAATATTTCCATCCAATCCACAATTTGATTCTCTAATAAATGTTGATAACATATATGATAGAATAGAAGCTGGAACATTTGCAATAGCAACATGCACAACAAAAGGTAGTATCCTAATAAAAGACAATGATGACCCAAATTACTCACTAAAAATTATGCTTTCCAAATTGTGGGAATTACTCAGTTTAATAGGAACAGAAATAAAATTTGATAAAGAGTACATAGAGCTGAAATCTCATAAACCTCTGAGTTCATTTGAAATTTCAACAGATGTTTACCCAAACTTTCCAACGGATCTCCAACCGCAAATGGTATCACTTGCAACATCAATAGAAGGTATGTCAGTTGTTAAAGAAAATCTTTTTGATGATAGATTCGTATATGTTGGCGAGTTATTAAGGTTAGGAGCAGATATAAATGTTGTAAACAATAAGTTTGCAATAATCAACGGAGGTAAAATATTGAAAGGAGCTCCACTGAAAGCAACTGATATAAGAGGAGGTGCCGCTATACTAATAGCAGCTCTAATAGCTCAAGGAACATCCATAATAACAAATACATTTCAAATATACAGAGGATATGAAAAAATTGTTGAAAAATTATCAAAATTAGGAGCAAACATATACGAAGAAGCTGAAAAAGTATTAGAGGCAACCAACATATATTAAAAATTCAATGTATAACAAAAAATCTAACGGAATATTTTCATCACTACATCAAAGAATAGGTATAGATTTAGGAACAAATAGCGTTTTAGTATATGTTAAAGGTAAAGGTATAGTTTTAAAGGAACCTTCAGTAGTGGCAATAGATAAAAAGAAAGGTAATGTTGTATTAGCAGTCGGTGAAGAAGCAAAAGAAATGATTGGTAGAACCCCATCACATATAGTTGCAGAAAGACCAATAAGAGACGGAGTAATAGCAAGTTATGAAGCTGCAGAAGCCATGATTAAATTCTATGTAAATAAAGTTAAGAAGAATTCGCTAATAGGATACGTTTTCAAACCCATAGTAGCAGTATGTATTCCAGCTGAATACAACAGTGTAGAAGAGAGAGTAATAAAAGAGGCAGTTATGGCAGCAGGAGCAAGAGATGTTTATATTATAGAAGAACCCATGGCAGCAGCAATAGGAGCAAACTTGAAAGTCAATAGTGCAAAAGGAAATATGATTGTAGATATAGGTGGAGGGACAACCGATGTAGCAGTTATATCCCTCGGAGGAATTGTAGTTAAAAAAACAATAAAAGTTGCTGGGGATAAAATGGATGAAGCTATATCAAAATACATAAGAAAAAATTTCAACCTTCTGATAGGAGAACAAACAGCCGAAAGAATTAAAATATCGCTTGGAACAGTTATCCCACCGGAAGAAGATAAAAAGATGGAAGTAAAGGGTAGAGATTTATTTACAGGGCTTCCTAAAAGTATATTAATAACAAGTAGAGATACTATAGAAGCTCTTTGGGAACCAGTTAGTGAAATAGTTGATACTGTAAAGTCAGTTTTGGAAATGACTCCCCCTGAACTTGCTTCTGATATAATAGAAGAGGGTATAACATTAACAGGAGGGGGAGCTCTTTTAAAAGGATTGGATACAGTTATTTCAAAATCTACCGGAATAAAAGTCAATATTCCAGATGACCCTATAGCTTGTGTAGCAATAGGAACGGGTAGATTCGCTGAAAGTCTATAATGAACATTTCCATCATAATTCTTGATTTCATATTGATTCTTTTTTCACTTTTTTTGTCTACCTTTCTGAGATTTGAATTCAGTATACCCCCAAATTTTATATCACAAAAAATTCTATTTTTCGTGATTTATAGTATTCTTATGGTATCAACTTTCTCCGCCTTTGGAGAATATGAAGAAAAATGGGAATATTCTTCTCTAAAAGAATATACAAAAACAATATTAACATTTTTAAGTGTCAACATTTTTTTAGGACTATTTTTTTATTTTAGTGAAGGTTTTTTCATTCCAAGAACAATATTTCTGATTTCAATACCTTTTTCAATATTATTCATTATTTCAATAAGGATCCTATATAGAGGCCTGAAAGAATACAGTACAAAAGAAGATAAAACTACAAAGTCTGTCATTGTATGTAGAGAGAAAAATTTAGTAACCATATACAATAATTTACAAAACCACAATATAGTGGCAATTTTTTTTGAAGAAAGAGTACCCAAAGGAAGACTTTTCAAAGGTATACCAATATACTACGATATTTCGTATTTAAAGAATATCCCGGCAAATGAAATTTTCGTAGATAAGGAAGTAAGTCAAGATTTATATCTTAAAATAATAGACAATAAGCCCCCAGGGTCTATAATAAGAAAAATAGAATTCTTACCCTCTCTATTCATAGAAAATTTTCGTGTGGAAGATGTAATAAACAGAGAAAAGAGATTAATAAACATAGAAGTAGATCCAGAAAAGATCTATCTTATAACAGGAGCAGGAGGAAGCATAGGTAAATATATAACCAAAGAATTAATCAATTCAGGAGCAAAATACCTTAAGCTCCTCGATTACAGTGAAGAGAATCTACATAACCTGATGCTGGAATTAATACCATTTGAAAAATTACATAAAGAATTCATATTATTTGATATTAAGGATCCTTTACTATCAAGATTTATAAAAGATGTAGATGTGATATTTCATTGTGCAGCTAACAAACATGTTCCAATAGTAGAAGAAAACAGGTATATTGCATATAAAACTAATATAATAGGATTAATAAATACAATAGAGAACTTGAAGAGTAGAAGTAGAGAATTTGTTTTCATATCAACTGATAAAGCAGTAAATCCCACCAATTTCATGGGTTTGACTAAAAGAATAGGAGAAATGATTACTTTAAGCTACAAAGATGAATATTTAAAAACAATAGTTGTAAGATTTGGTAACGTTTTTGGAACATCTGGAAGTTTAATACCCAGTGTAATAAAACAAATAAATATGTATAACAAAGTTTTTCTAACACACAGAGAAGTAAAGAGATTTTTCATGATGCCAGATGAAGCAGCCAAACTAATAATAAGTTCTCTATCGATAGAAAGTGGAAAAATAGCAGTGCTTGATATGGGAGAACAAATAAAAATTCAAGAAATAATAGACAAAATAGTCAAAATATTAACACCTATGAAAAAAATAGAAGTTGAAATAATAGGTTTAAAAAAAGGAGAAAAAATGGAAGAAGAATTATTTTTTGAATTTGAAAAAATAACAGAAAAAAAGGACTACATCTTCATCGTTGAACCAAATATAGAAACAAAAAAAGAAGAAATATTATCCTTTATAGAAAAAATAGAAACAGAAATAAAAAATCTAAAAAATATTAATCCACAAAATATTGATGAATACTTAGTGGAAAATCTCAAGAATTTAGTCTTACAAGTAAAAAAAATATGAGTATATTAGAAGATAATTCGACAATAATAGCTATATCGAGTGGCCTAAAAAATGCTGCTATAGGAATCATAAGAATTTCAGGAGATAATGCCATAAGATTATTAAGTCAAGTTTTTATACCCAACAATCCAAAGGTAAACATTATCAACTCCAAGGGATATAGGGTTTATTACGGTAAGCTTCAAAAAGGAGAAGAAATCATAGATGAAGTTATTGTAACGATTTTTAGAAAACCGATGAGCTATACGGGAGAAGAAGTGGTGGAAATAAGTTGCCATGGTAACTTAATATTGATGCAAAAGATAGTAGAAATGTTTATAAGTATGGGTTGCAGGTTAGCAAAACCAGGTGAGTTCACCCTAAGAGCAATATTAAATAAAAAAATAGATCTTCCTAAGGCCATTGCAGTAAGAGACATAATAGAATCATCAACTGAACAAATGCTAAGATTATCTCTAAAAAATCTAACAGGCTCATTTTCAAAAAGAATAAATCTAATAAAGGATAGACTAATATATTGGATACCATGGATAGAAGCTTTAATAGATTTCCCAGAGGAAGATATACCAGACATAAATTTAGAGGACTTGAAAACCGAAATACTGAGTATTATCCGAGAAATAGAGAATATTATTTCCAATTATGAAATAAGTAAGATGTATCGAGAGGGTATTGATACAGTCATCGTCGGAAAACCAAATGTTGGAAAATCTACACTTTTCAACTATCTCTATGGACAAGAAAGAGTAATAATAAGTGATATACCAGGAACAACAAGAGATATAATAACAGAGTATATAAATTTCAATGGAGTTGTCCTCAAAATACACGATACGGCAGGATTTAGAAAAACAGCAGATAAAATAGAAAAAATTGGAATAGAAAAAGCAAAAGAAGCTATGGAAAAAGCACAATTAGTATTCTTAGTCATAGAATATCAATCATTTGATGATAATGATAAAGAAGTCATATATAGCATCAAAAATGACAAAAAATTAATGATCATCATCAATAAAATAGATAAAGAAAAAAATTTTGAAAAAATTAGAGAATTTGAAAAAGAAATATTAGAATTTGTTATAAAAATATTTCCCCAAAATAATTTTGAAATTTTATCATGCTCTGTAAAACAAAATATTAACTTAGATGAATTAAAAAACAAACTACCCAAAATAATAGGACTCTTAAAAAGTGAGGAAATAATCCTAATAGACAATTTTCAATATGAAATCTTGAAAAAGATACTATTTTCTTTAAATAAGTGTATACAGGACTTTAATCTACCTGTTGAAATTATAGCAATAAATCTCAGAGAAGCACTAAACAGTATAACAGAACTAACTGGAGAAAATATATCAGATGTTGTAATAGATAACATGCTATCAAGATTCTGTATAGGTAAGTGAAAAAATTTATCATTATTCTAAAAAAATTTTTGTAACCAAAATAAAAAGGTAAAATAAAAAAAAAATATAATTATAAAAAAGAATAATTGAAATAAATACAAAATTGTAATGAGTTTAATACAAGGAGGTAATAGGAATGCTAAAAATAAGAGATCTAAAGGCAAAAGTCAAATCATTAGATAAACAGATCTTAAATGGAGTAGATTTTGAAGTAAAAAAAGGTGAAATACACTGTATAATGGGTAAAAATGGGAGTGGTAAATCCACTTTGGGTCACATAATAATGGGTAATCCAGATTATGAAATAACAGATGGACAAATTTATTTTGAAAATGAACTAATAAATGATCTACCAACTAACGAAAGAGCTACAAAAGGAATATATTTGGCTTTTCAGAATCCGATAGAAATACCAGGTGTTACATTGGCAAACTTTTTCAGATATACAACCAAAAAATTCTACTCCGAAGATATACCATATCCAAAAATCAGAAAACAAATAGTAGAGTTACTTGGAAAGTTTGGTATACCTGAAGATACAATGAGAAGATATTTAAACGAAGGTTTTTCAGGTGGAGAAAGAAAAAGAATAGAAGCAATGCAAGTATTAGTTTATAAACCTAAGTTAGCCATATTGGATGAAATAGATTCAGGATTAGATATAGACGGTTTGAAAAACGTTGTTAAATATATAAACGAATACGTTGAACAAAATCCAGATACTTCCATAATATTCATAACTCACTATTCCAGATTATTGCAGTATCTATCCCCCAACATGGTTCACGTAATGATTAATGGCAAAATAGTTTTATCTGGGGATATGTCTTTAGCCAAAGAAATAGATGAGAAAGGTTATTCGTGGTTAGAAGACAGTATTAAAACTTAATAAAGGGGGGGGTAATCGTGATGGAAGACAGATCTGTTCTTGAACTCAGAGAAATGGCTGAAAACTATAAATACGACTTCAAAGATCCATATCTATATAAAGAAGTTTTCGAAAAAGGATTAGATGAAGAAAAAGTCATAAAAATAAGTAAGATCAAAGGTGAACCAGAGTGGATGACAGAATTCAGAGTTAATGCTTACAGAATATTTATCAGTAAGCCAATGCCAACATGGGGTAATACAGAAATACTCAATAAAATCAATTTCGATGATATACATTACTACGTAAGACCCGAAGAAGATCATAAAACCTCTTGGGATGAAGTTCCAGAATATATTAAGAAAACTTTTGATAGATTAGGTATCCCTGAAGCAGAAAGAAAATTCTTAGCAGGAGTAACAGCACAATACGAATCCGAAGTTGTTTATCATTCCATAAGAGAAGATTTAGCAAAACAAGGTGTAATTTTCACCGACATGGATACGGGATTAAAAGAGTATCCAGAGATTGTTAGGAAATATTTTGGAACAGTGGTTCCACCGGAGGATAATAAATTTGCTGCTCTTAACAGTGCTGTGTGGTCAGGGGGATCTTTCGTTTATGTTCCACCAAATGTTAAAGTATCTATCCCTTTACAAGCCTATTTTAGAATAAACGCTAAAAATATGGGACAATTCGAAAGAACATTAATTATAGCAGAAGAAGGATCAGAGGTAACCTATATAGAGGGATGCACAGCACCAGTATACTCATCACACTCTTTACATTCAGCAGTAGTTGAAATAATAGCTTTACCAAATTCAAAAGTCCAGTATATCACCATACAAAACTGGTCCAGAGATGTATATAACTTAGTTACAAAAAGGTCAGTAGCTTATGAAAATGCGAAAGTTGGATGGATTGATGCAAACATAGGAAGCTTACTAACAATGAAGTATCCCTCTATTTACCTTTTGGGTGAGGGAGCAAGAGGTGAAATAATATCAGTTGCATTCGCAAAGACTGGGCAACATCAGGACGCAGGCTCTAAAATAGTACTCGCAGCTCCAAATACATCAGCAACAGTGACATCAAAATCAATATCAGTTGGTAGTGGTAGAGCAAGCTACAGAGGACTTGTTAAAGTTTATAAAGAAGCAAAGAATTCTAAAGTAAATGTCCAATGTGATGCTTTATTGCTTGATCCAGAAAGTAGAACAGATACATACCCAGTAATAGAAGTTCACCAACCAAATGCAGCAATAACACATGAAGCAACAGTAAGTAAGATAAGTGAACAACAGCTATACTATCTAATGTCAAGAGGTTTGTCACCAGAAGAAGCTAAAACACTAATAATTCATGGATTCATTGAAAACTTCGTTAAGGAATTACCAATGGAATATGCAGTAGAAATGAACAGATTAATAGCGCTAGAAATGGAAGGAAGCGTAGGATAAATGAGGTGATACAAAATGTTGGTAAGAGAATTATATGAAAAATTACCCGAACCTTTGAAAACAGAACATACATGGAGATACAGTGAGTACTCATTCTTCGTTAAAGATAAAGAACCAAAAACAATTGTTCAAATCAATCAAAACACAAAATTCGAAAGCGATAAAATTGAAATTACAAAAGGAGATCTATTTGAACCACTAACCCTGAAGTATCCAGAAAAAATAACACTACATAACTTAATACACCACAAAGAAAAGTTTTCATTGGATATATCAAAAAGTGGATTCTATTCCTTTGAACAAAAGCTATTGGGAGAATATAACATACTAAGAACACAAATAAGAATAGCTAATAACATAGAAACAGATCTTATAATAAGTCTATCAGATGAATTAAAAAATTCAACAAATAATAATGTAATAGAAATAGAAGCTCAAGAAAATAGTAAAGTCAGAATATTTTTTGATAACCATTTTTTAAATTCTTACATCCATAACTTCATTTACTTAGATATGAAAGATAACACAGATGTAAGATTGTTGTTTTCAACATTCAATCCCAAATATGAAAAAACCCATGTAAAAGCCTTGATTAACGGGGTAAGCTCCAACTTTATTGTATTTATATTAGCTAAATTAAGTAACAACGATCATGTTGATTACAGAACAGAAAATGTCCATTTGAAATCCAATTCCAAAAGCCTAAGCGTCTACAGATCAATAGTTAATGACCAAGCAAGAAGTATATACACCGGAATGTTAAGAATAGAAAAAGAAGCCAAGTATTGTAACGCTTACCAAAACAGTAGAAACATATTACTATCTGAAAAAGCAAGAGTTGAAACAATACCAGAATTAGAAATCCTCAATCAAGAGGTTGCTTGTACTCACGGTGCCGTAGTATCCTCACTAGATGAAGAATCAATATACTACTTCATGTCAAGAGGAGTAAGCAGAGAAGAAGCAATAAAACTTTTAACCGACGGGTTTTTATTAGACAAATTGGAAGATAATTTTGGAGAAAAATTGTATAGTATCATATACAGAAAAGTAACAGGAGAAGAACACATCTAGAGGGAGTGAGCATAATGATAAATAACCAATGGATAGAAGCAGGAACTATTGAAAACTTTAAAGAAAATAATAAGAAAGTAATAAGAATTAACGATGAATTGGAAGTTATGGTTATAAAGATCAAAGATTCTTTTTTTGCAATAGAAAACAAATGTAGCCACGATGAGAAACCTCTTTCAGATGGAAAAATAATAGATGGGGAAATTATAGAATGTAAATACCATGGTGCAAGATTTAACTTGCAAAACGGTAAAGCTTTAAAGATGCCCGCAGTAACCCCAATTAATATATTCAAAACTAAAATAGAAAATGGCAAAATATACATACAAATAGACTGAAATGTAAACCCAACAAGATAAGCATGTTTTTAATCATAACAAAAGCCCTCCTTCTATTTTTTTTGTATATTTTTCATTTGTATCCACTATGTAACCACGTTACTGTGGAAAATGACTTTTTATTACATTCCAAAGAAAAAAGAATGGGTATATATTATCATGTTAATCTCAGTAATGAATTAGTTTTCACAATGGGTTACGAAAAAATGAAATCAGGAGAAAATGTCATATCCGCTTTATCTTATCCATTTAAAAGTTACAAATTTTATACACTGTACGAAAAAAATTCGGTAGGATTTGCCATCGAAAAATTTGTTCACGATGAAAATTCAATATACATTGAAATAAATAACTTAAAGGAAAAAGAACTGAACATGTATTATTACCATAAAGTATCTGATAACATTATGCTAAAAATAGGAGCAGAAAAAATAAACAAAGATAAAATAGATCCAACAATAGGTTTTTTAATTAATTTTTGATGATATTTGAGAATAACATTTTATTTTTATTAATATTGTATGCTGTTTTGTCGGATTTGGCCACTGGATTAGGAGTTTTACCTTTTTTATTTGTAAAAAAAATTTCATCCAAGTTATTTGGTATATTGGCTGCTTTGTCAGGAGGTATGATGTTAGGTGCCTCCTTTGTAATAATTGTTGATGAAGGATTTAAAACCAGTGTTATTCTAACTTTAATTGGGTTAATATTAGGAGCTTGGTTCGTATATTATAGTTCAGAAAAGATTGGAAACAAAGACATAAAGTTTGAGAATATGTCCCAAAGAGATGCAAAGATTGCTTTTCTAACTTTTATTATTCTATTTGTCCATAGTTTCCCCGAGGGGGTAGCAATAGGAATGGCTTTCAATGGTTCAGAACCCGTAAAACTTGGAACAATAATGTCATTGGCAATTGCAATACACAACATTCCTGAAGGTTTAATGATAGCACTCACAATGTATCCAAGAGGAGTTAATTTATTCAAATGCTTCATATACGCGGTTTTATCAAGCTTACCACAACCAATAGCAGCAATACCAGCTTTCTTTATAGGACACATAATATGGTGGACAATACCTTTAGGTTTTGGGTTCGCAGGGGGAGCAATGATATATCTGACAATAGCAGAAATATTACCAGAATCACTTGAAAAAACAGATAAAAATACAGTATCATTCAGTTTCATAACAGGAATAGTATTAATAACTTTTTTAACAAAAATATTTAGCTAATATAGATTGGCTGAAAAATAATGTTTCAAGATATAAAGAACATAATTAAATATAATATATTGGATATATATGGAATAATAAACTCTGACTTTATTATTTACTGTTTTATTATATCGCTGATCTTTCTATTGGTACCCCTATTAAATGTCTTTTCAATAGTATTCTTAGTATTTTTTATTACTCTTTCATTAAGACAATTTTTAAAACAGATAGCAGTAGAAAAAAGTTATATCGAATTCTTCATAAACCCCGCTGAAAATTTTTCTTCATCCCCCAAAATAGAAAATATTTTTAAAAATACAGACAAAAGTGAAATAAAATTAATTTTTATTAATTCACTTTTAAGCATTTTCATTACAAACATATGGATACCAATTATATTGATTCTGATATATTTTTTCTTTATAACTATTAAACTCTCTTTTTTTATGAAAGGTATATTCATTTTTGTTTTAGTCTTGTTAACTTTTTGTTGCGTATTAATGCAAATCTTTTCATACTTTATTTTTCCGTTAGTTTTATTAAAAAGTATAGAAGTGGAAAACCATAAAGAATTTATAAAAAATGTTCTTCAAATTTGGGACGATTTTAAAGACGAGAACACCTTGATTTTTTTTAGAAGTCTATTTTTCGACATCTTTTGGAGAATAGTAATTTTACTTATAATTTTATCTCCTATTTTGATTTTTATTTTCCTATTTTACAAGATTCTAATCACAAACATTATCTTTTCAGTGTTTATCGGATGGCTTATGATTTCATTGCTACTTGGACTCTTTATAACATTACTTGTTATTGATTTGGTTAAAAATTACTACATATATTTTAATTTCGTATAAATTAATGAAAGGGGGACAAACATGATAGGATTAGTACTTTTGGCAGCAGGAAACTCAGAAAGATTCATACAATCCATCAATGAATTTATAAATCAAGAACTCATAAATAAAGACTCTGAATCATTAAGCATTGATAAAACAAATCAAATAAATGAGCTCGTAGATCTCATAAATAGAGGAACCCAAATTAACAAAGTTTTCCTCAAAATAGGGAACCTTATGGTATGGGAATACTCAATAAATGTATTCAGCAAATTTAATAAACAGATAAGTAACATAATTTTCGTTCTAAACCGATCAACATTTGAAATACATAAAGAAATCATAAGTGAAAAAATTCAAAAATATAACTTCAATAACGTAGAATTCGCTGAGGGAGGAAATAAAAGGCAAGATAGCGTATTCAATGGAATAAAACTATTAGAAAATAAATACATAGACCACATTATTATACATGACTTAGCAAGACCATTAATAACAGAAAATGATATAAAAAAACTAATAGAAACAATAAAAGATTATGATGGTTTGACATTATACTCCCAACCAAATGATTCAGTAGTAGCAAATTACGATAACAAAATAACCTATTTACCAAGAAATTTGATATATTTAATAAAAACTCCACAAATCTTTAAAAAAAATGTAATCCTTAGTTGTCACGAAGAATTGAGAAAAGAAAATTTGGAACTTGAATTCACAGATGACATATCCCTACTTGATTTTTACCTATTCAAAACGGGATTCGTTCCTGGAAATCCAATGAACATAAAAATTACAACAATACATGACTATATATTATTAACCCAAATAATCAACACAAATTACTTCTCATTTTTTTAAATTCGAACTCTATTACAAAACAGTATAAAATAAAAAGGGGAGATTAATCTCTCCCCCTGATTGATTCCTAATTATCCACTATTTTATTACTTTTGACCGAATTTAACTCTTGCTCCGAACCACAACTGTGTTCCTTTCCAATCTCCATTATCTAATGTTAAGTTTCCAGAGTTATTTCTAAACGATTTGGTGTCAAAATTCAAGAACCTGTAATTTGCAAACATGTGAACATCTTCGTTCATCTTCCAATCCACTCCTAATCTCAATGCATCTGAACTCCATGACATGTTCTCTGATTGTCTTACTGCTGTATCTTGAGCATCAAAAAACTTACCATCACTTTGAACTGATGTAT